>CAZEWA010000005.1:0-50493 GCA_964515685.1 uncultured Polyangiales bacterium
CGTGTTGGGTGACGCGGGCAATGCTTGCCTCGAGCTCATCCAACGCGGCCTTCGCGCGTGCCCTCGGCGCTGCCATGGGCTCCGAAGGTGCCGCGGTCGCCTGGGCTTCTAGGTAGAACTTGAGCTTGGGTTCGGTTCCGCTTGGGCGCACGCAGATGCGGCCGCCGTCGCTCGTGCGGAAGGTGAGTAGGTCACTCGCAGGGGATTGGAGGCGTGCGTCGTCTCGAGTCGCGCCTTCGGTGAGCCAACTTTCCGGTGTCGCGCTGCGCAGCGTCGCCATGAGCGCGCGCATGCGCATGAGGCCCACGTCTCCGCTGGCGCTCAGCGTGATTTGGCGCGTTACAAACAGGCCGTGCTCGCGGTGGAGCTGTTCGAGCCGTCCCCACAATGTTTCCTCCCGTGCCTTCAGCGTGCGTGCGAACTGCAGCAACAGATGGAGAGCGGCGATGCCGTCTTTGTCGTCGGCCATCGAAGGAAAGCAGTAGCCCAGGGCCTCTTCGTAGCCGAACACAAAGCGCAGGTTGCGGGCAGCTGCGAGCGCGTGCCCTTGGGAGGCGATCCATTTGAAGCCGGTGAGCGTACGCTCGAAGCTCGCGCCCCGAGCACGCACCACCCGTTCGGCGAGGGAGCCGCTCACGAGGGTCGACACGACGAGAGTTTCTGCGGGCGAGGGCTCCTGCGTCAGCACCCAATCCGCAAGCAGGGCGCCTACCTCATCGCCCGTGAGTCGAACAAGCTTGTCCTCTGCGTCGCGGGTGAGGACGGCCAGCCGGTCGGCGTCGGGGTCGTGGCAACAGGCAAGCTCGAGCTGGGCATGCTCGGCTAGGATTCTTAGTTCGCCGAGCGCTTCGTCGTGTTCTGGATTGGGGTTCTGGAGGCCGCCGAAATCCGCACGCGCAGCGGCTTGGCTCGTGACTTCGAGGAATGGGACCTGGGTGCGCTTTAGCAAGGCCCGCGTTGTCACGCTGCCGACCCCACATAGGGCGCTGTAGCCGAAGCGCGGAGGGGGAAGCTGCACAGAGGGTGGGGCGAGGGCTAGGACTGCGTCGAGATAGGCGTCCTGATCCGTTTGGCCTAGCGGGATGTATCGTCCGTTTTGTTGGGCCGATTCGAGGTTTTCGCTCGGAATCTCGGTGTCGTCACGAAATGCAGCGAGCCGGTCTGCGAGTATTGTGTCGTGGGGCGAGAGGATTTGTGCGCCCCCCTGCCAGTACACCTTGATGCCATTGTCCTCGGGTGGGTTGTGGCTGGCCGTAACCATCAAGCCGAGGGCTGCCCCGTGCTGCTTCGTTGCAAAGGCGAGCAGTGGAGTGGGGCAGGGCACATCGAACGCGCGCACCACAAAGCCGTGCCCGAGTGCCACAGCAGACAAGCGCGTCGCGAAATGTGCGCTGTCTATTCGGCCATCGTAGGCGATGCACACGCCCTGCTGGGGAGCATGCGGGAAGAGCGTGCGCACGTACTCGAGGAGCACGTGTGCGAAGGCTCCGACCGTCCGCGTATTGAGTTGATCGTCGCGCTCGCCCGCGCGTGCGCGAATGCCTGCAGTTCCGAACGAGAGCTTCACGGGCATGGTAGCTCTCGATGTTACTGCATCTCAGCCGACGATATCGTCGACTTCGACGTCTACACCGGCCATGGCGAGCAGCCTGAGCGCGTTGCTGGTGCGTACGACGCCCTGCCGTAACTTGAAGTCGAAGCGCATCTCGTTGTCCTCGAACACATCTGTGAAATGGACGTTGCGGATGCGTCCGGGGAGCTCGTCTTCCAGCTCCGAGAGCGCGATATCATGGGTTGCCACGAGTCCCATGGAGCCCCGGGACAGAAGATGCAGCAAGACGGCCCGCGCGCCCTGGTGCCGCGCCCGTGCGTTGGTTCCGCGCAGGATCTCGTCGAGCAGAAACAGCACCGGCGGCTTCTGTTCGAGGTTGTCGACGACCATGCGCAAGCGTGAAAGCTCGGCGTGAAAGTAGCTTGCGCCACGCTGCAGCGAGTCTTCGATACGCATGCTGGCGCGGAGGCGCACGCTGGGCAGAGAGAAGCTGCGGGCAACCACTGGCCCGCCTGCCAGTGCGAGGGCAACATTGAGGCCCAGCGCACGCAGGAGCGTGCTTTTCCCGGCCATGTTGGAGCCGGTGACGATGACGGCAGCCGTGGGCACGAGCGTGTCGAGATCATTGCCCACGCGCACGTCGGCGGCGAGTAGTGGGTGCAGGAGTCCCGTGGCGGTCAGTCCTTGGCTCTCGTCGACCAAGGTCGGAAAGGAAGAATCCACATCGGCGTGCAGCAGTGTGGCAAGCGAGCAAAGTAACTCGACCTCGGCGACCGCCTTGAACCAGGACTCGGAGTGGGGGCCCACGTCGTCGGCGAAGCGCTCGATGCGCTCCAAGCAGAAGAGGTCCCACATCGTGAGCAAGTTGATCACGAGGTAGACGGGGCCTTGGGTCCGAAGCTGAGATAGGCCTTCGTAGCGCGTGAGGCGCTTCATGTGCGTCGAGGGGCTGAGCCCGTTGACATCGAGGCCTTTGCGCAGGGCCTGCCAATGTGGCGACTCAAAGGGCTGCGTTTCGATGAGCTGCAACATGCCTTCGTAGGCCTGTGCGAATCCGACACGCGCGGAGATGAGATTCAGCGTGTCGTGGACGGGCTCCTTTAGACTCCACAGGAGCAGAGCTTGTGCTGCGATGCAGAGCCACAAGACCTGCGTAGGAATGAGATCTAGCTGTGACAGCACGCCAGCGCTTATCGTCGCGAGAAGCAACACGAACACCAGCGGCTTGAGCCAGGGTCGCGTGGCGTACAGGCGTGTTCGCGCAAAGAGCGACATGAACGGCTTGTAGTCGAGCTTGACTCCGCGCTGCTGATGAAAGGCGCCGCGCAGCTCGAGCTCCTCGCGGAACCCGGCGTCGTTCGCGATTTCACGCACTGCGGCCTGGCGAGCATAAATGAGCTCGAGGGGCGCCGGAGCTGCCAATGCATTGGCCAACCTCGATTCGCCCTCCTGCGTCTGGGTCACATCGATGCGCTGGAAGAGTGAGCCAGGGCCCACCAGGTCCAGATCACCCGCGTAGGGATGCGAGGGATCCAGATGGCGCCGACCGTCGCTGGCATCGAGGATGGGCTCACAGCGAATGCGCTTGATGTGGCGCTCGTGGATAGCGATGCGCAGATCCACTGCGCGGCGGCGGGCGAGAACTTTGGCGTGAAGGACTACGGCGGCGACGAAGCCCAAGCCGAGCCCTATGCCCAGGAGGAGCACAGGGAACGGCCCACGGGTCACACCAGCAAATGTTGTCGCAGCGGCGAGTAGGAACAGGCCGAGACGCAAAAAAGAGAGGCGCGTTTCCTTGGTGTCGAGTCGCGCGCGCTCAATGCCAAGCTGGGAAAGGCGCTCTGTGTGACCGTACAAGCGTTCGTCGATGGAGCTCACATCGGCTTCATAGCGCACCTTTAGGCAGGGCGTGGTCCAGAGGCGTCCACTCGGCGGAATAGGCTGCGAGGGCCGCGCGTTTGTCGGGCCAAGCCTGAAATCTTGCTATGCTCTTTCCTGCTCAATATATGGCTGCACCGCGTCGTGGCGTGACTCTGAGGCGAGTCGTCTTGTTGGTGAGCGGTGCGCTTGCACTGCTCGGCGTGTATTGGATAGCCAGGGCCTTTGTGATCGACGGGCGCGTGCAGTTCGGTAATCCCACGCACGATGGCCCCGCGGATCTCGGGCTCGCCTCGGGGGGCGCGGTTCCACTGCAAGTGCGCGCTGAAGTGACGCTCGTTCATGGCGACGTCGGCGTGGTGCTCGGGGACAAGTGCGAGTTTCTGGTGGAGCGACGCGCCCGCGATGAGAGCTCGTTCTATTGCAACGCGCAGGTCGTCTGCGGCAGCCGCCTGGTGTACGGCGGTCCGAATCGTGGCTACTTTGCGTGTCGATTCTTCGATAAGCCGCGTCGCGGGGTGATGGGCTCGGATCCAAGTACCACAGGTGCAGATCAGGATGCGGCCATCCATCTCGACACGCGCTCAGGGGTGCTTCGTGTATGGGACGACGCACGTGGCTTGCACGGCGCGTTCAATCTCGAGGCCGAAGTGCTCTCGGTGCAATGAGTCTCACTCCGCCATGAGCGACTCGATGTCGGCCACGCTTTTCTCGAGTTCCTGAGACAGCACTTCGCTTCCGCTCGAGGTGACAAGCACGTCGTCCTCGATGCGAATCCCGTGCACGTCACTAAACGCGCTGAGGCGGGTGCGGTCGATGCAATCTGCGCGCAAACCGACGCGGGCGGGATCACGGAGCAGCGAGGGAACCTGGTAGAAGCCAGGTTCGATGGTCACGACCATGCCTGCGGCCAAATCCCTATCGAGCCGCAAGTACGAAAGGCCAAACGTCTGGCTGCGTTCTCGACCTTCTGCGTAGCCCGCAAGATCGCCGAGATCTTCCATGTCGTGGACGTCGAGGCCGAGCAGGTGCCCTACGCCGTGCGGAAAGAACAGTGCATAGGCGGCATCTTCCATCAGTGAGTCGATTTCGCCATGCAGAATCTTGAGCTGGCTCAAGCCGTCGACCAGGACACGCGCAGCAGCAAGATGGATATCGCGATAGCGGACGCCCGGCACGACGCGTGCGATGGCTTCTTGCTGCATCGCGAGCACGAGCTGATAGAGGTCGCGCTGCGTTGCGGAAAACTGGCCGCTGACGGGCCACGTACGCGTGATGTCCGATGCGTAGCCGGTGTCGCTTTCGGCACCGACATCAGCCAGCATCAAGTCACCTGATTTTAGCGCATGATGGTGCTCGTGGTTGTGGAGAACCTCGCCGTGCACGGTCACGATGGAGCCGTAGGCGAGGCCAAAGCCAGAACGTGTGCAAACGTGCTCCATGGCGGCCTGCACTTCGCGTTCAAAAGCACTTTGGCGCGTGGCGCGTATGCCAGCGCGATGCGCATCGATGCTGACGGTTACGGCGCGGCGTATTTCGGTGAGGGCGGCCGCGTCGTGCGTGAGCCGCAGCGAGACGAGGGCTTCGGCGAGTTCGAGGTCTGCCTCCGCAGCTCGTATTTCGCTTTGCTCACGCTTTCGGCGTAACTCAGGCGGCAGCAGTCCCAGACTCAATGGGGGACAGGCGAAATCTTGTCCCTGAACGGCAGCGCTGAGTTCGGATAACGGTCGGACTTCGAGGCCTAGCGCGAGTTCCAGTTCGGCAAAGGTTGGAACAGGGCCGTGCCAGAGGTCGTCGAAGGGGTGGCGTTCTGGCACGAACAGCGTCGCACCGGTTGCAGAAAGCCTCAGGGTACAGCCCTCAAGCCCAACTCCGACCAGATAGAGAAAGTGACTCGATGCCCGAAACGGAAACGTGTTTGCGGGGTAGTTGCGAGCTTGGGCCACCCCTGCCGGCAGGACAGCGCACGGCGCGGAACAGGTGGCGGCAAGGCGCGCTGCGAGCTGTGCGCGGCGGCTTGCACATGCGGTCCGAAGCTGAACAGAAAGCACACGAGAGTATATCTGGTGAGAGGCGTAGACACTTGGTGTGTCGCGCGAGTCGCTCCTTCATTTCTGGCGTGTTTCCTGTCCGTAAAAAGAAAGGTCGCCGAGGTATAAATGTTGGTTTTTCCGAATGCTTCGTTTGACTGTCTGGGGGGGGACCCCATATCTATTCTGCATTCCACACAGGCCGGCTCATGAAATTAGGCGACACCCAGCTCGACGACATCGACCGCCGCATCCTGGTTCAGCTACAGGATGATTGTAAAATACCGCTCGCACAGATTGGGCGCCGAGTCGGCCTTTCTGCGCCGTCGGTCATGGAACGCATTCGTCGCCTCGAGGAGGCCGGCATCATCAGCGGGTATACGGCGCAGGTTGTCTCTCGCCGGGTTGGGCTCGATGTGACGGCTTTCATCGGCATCTCGATGGCGCCTGAGGTCATCGCGCACTTCGAGTCGCAGCTTGAGCACGTGGAGGAAGTCCAGGAGTGCCATCACGTGACGGGCGCTCACACGATGATGCTCAAAGTGAAGACGCGGAACACCCAGACACTCGAGCGGCTCATCAGTCGCTTGCGTCTCATGCAGGGCGTGTTGCGGAGTGAAACGTTAGTTGTGCTGTCCACACGTATGGAGCGCACGCGATTGCCTTTGGGCGTCCAGGGAGATGGTCCGCTTCCTGCGAAGCGCGCCAATGGGGCGACCTCAAAAGAACCTAAAACCGACGTCGAGAACGAAAGCGACTAGCAGCATCGCCATTTGCGATGTTTGCGAGAGGAGCGAGTGTGATGACTGCATCGTGGGAGCTCATCCGAGAGGCAAGCGAAAAGGGCCTCTATCGCCCAGAGACTGAGCATGACGCATGTGGCGTCGGCTTTGTCGCAAACATCAAGGGAGTGCGCTCTCATGCCATCGTCGAACAGGCGCTCAAGGTGCTGGCGAACATGGAGCATCGCGGGGGATGCGGCTGCGACCCGCTGACGAGTGACGGCGCTGGGATTTTGTTTCAGGTCCCGTTTGCGTTCATGGCGCAGGAGGCCTCGCGCCTTGGGTTCACGTTGCCGAGGCCCGGGCAGTACGGCCTAGGCATGCTGTTCTTGCCGCAGGACGAGGAAAAGCGCGACGACTGCATTCAGCTGATCGAGCGCGTGGTGCGTAAAGAAGACCAGACGCTGCTTGGCTTCCGCGACGTGCCTGTCGATGTCTCCACTGCCGGACCCTTGGCGCGCGAATCTTTGCCCGTAATTCGGCAGTTCTTCTTGAAGGGCAACGAGCAGGTCGACGACGACCGAGAGCTCGAGCGACGTCTGTACGTGGTGCGCAAGCGCATCGAGCAGGTGGCGCGCGAGGCAGGGCTGTCCGGTCCCAATGGTCTCTACATCTGTTCGCTGTCATCGCGCACGGTGGTCTACAAGGGGCTGCTGCTGCCGGAGCAGATGTCTTCGTTCTTCCTCGACCTCCAGGACCCACGCGTGGAGAGTGCGCTCGCTGTGGTGCACTCGCGCTTCAGCACCAACACGTTTCCGACCTGGGAGCGCGCCCATCCCTACCGCTTGATTGCGCACAACGGCGAGATCAACACGCTGCGCGGCAACGTAAACTGGATGCATGCGCGCGAGAAGACCCTCGAGTCGCCCTTGTTTGGTAAGGACCTCGACAAGCTCACGCCGGTCATCGACGACAATGGCTCAGACTCGGCCATGTTCGATAACGCGCTCGAGTTTCTGATTCAGACGGGGCGCGAGCTACCGCACGCCATGATGATGATGATCCCTGAGGCGTGGCAAAAGCACGAGAGCATGTCGGAGGAAGAGCGCGCGTTCTATCGCTACCACGCGTGCTTGATCGAGCCGTGGGACGGTCCGGCGTCGATGGCCTTCACGGATGGTCGTGTGATAGGCGCGTGCTTGGATCGCAATGGCTTGCGCCCTTCGCGCTACTACGTGACGCATGATGACGTGATTATCATGGCTTCGGAGGCGGGCGTGTTGCCCATCGATCCGAAGAACGTGAAGTCCAAGAACCGGCTGCAACCTGGGCGAATGCTGCTCGTGGACACGCAGGCAGGTCGAATCATCGACGACCGTGAGGTGAAGCACCGCACCGCGATGCGTAAGCCCTACGTGACCTGGCTCAAGAACAACCTGCGTTCGCTCGAAGACCTGCCGACGCCGGCCGTGAAGCGTGATTCTCTGTTTCCGCCGGTAACGCCCGACCGACGCATGTCGGACCTGCAGATGCACGGCTATTCGATGGAGGACCTCGAAGTTCTGATGGCTCCGATGGCGCAGAACGGTGAGGAGGCCACAGGTTCCATGGGCAACGACACGCCCTTGGCCGTGCTCTCGGACCACCCGCAGGTCCTGTTCCAGTACTTCAAGCAGTTGTTTGCGCAGGTGACCAATCCTCCGATCGATCCGATCCGCGAGGAACTCGTGATGTCCCTCAAAACTTACCTTGGGGCGCACGGCAACCTGTTCGCGGAGACGCAGGCCCATTGCCGCCTGATCGAGCTCGAGCATCCGGTTTTGACCAATGAGGAGCTCGAGAAGCTCAGGGCGCTCGAGGAAGATGAGTCGAGCGCCATCCGCTCGATCACGCTGAACGCTACGTTCCGCGCAGAAAAGGGCGCGGAGGGCATGGCCCGTGCACTCGATAAGCTGTGCCGCGACGCAGCCGATGCGATCGAGGATGGCATCAGCATCATCATTCTCTCGGACCGCGCGAGCAACGCGAAAATTGCGCCCATCCCGAGCTTGCTCACAGTGGCGGCCGTGCACCACCACCTGATGCGCGTCGGAACTCGCACCAAGTGCGGGTTGGTCGTGGAGAGCGGGGAGCCCAGGGAAGTTCACCACTTTGCGCTGCTCGTGGGGTATGGCGCGAGCGCGGTCAATCCGTACCTCGCGTACGAAGCCATCGACCATCTGATCGAGCAGGGCACGGTCAAGCTGCCACTCGACAAGGCCATCTACAACTACAAGAAGGCTGTAGGGAAGGGCTTGCTCAAGGTGATGAGCAAGATGGGGATCAGCACCCTGCAGAGCTATCAGGGCGCGCAAATCTTCGAGGCCATCGGGCTCAAGAAGGATTTCGTCGATCGCTACTTCACCTGGACGCCCACGCGCATCGAGGGTGTGGGGTTGTCTGTGATCGCGGAGGAGACCTGTCGTCGCCACCGCGACGCGTTCCAGGTTCGTTTGCACCTGTTCGATCCGCTCCAACCGGGCGGTCAGTACAAGTGGCGTCGGCGTGGTGAGCGGCACCAGTACAATCCGGAGACGGTGCCCGCGCTTCAGCATGCGGCGCGTGCCGGCAGCTACAAAATGTGGCGCAAGTACTCGGAGCTCGTACGCGAGGAAAACCGCCGTTTGTTCACCATTCGTGGGCTTTTGAATTTCAAGAAGGCCCGGCCCGTACCGCTCAGCGAGGTGGAGCCTGCCACCGAGATCGTGAAGCGCTTCAAGACCGGCGCGATGTCCTTCGGCTCCATTTCGAAGGAAGCCCACGAGAACTTGGCCATCGCCATGAACCGCCTTGGCGGGCGCTCCAACACGGGCGAAGGCGGCGAAGATCCGGCGCGTTACGTGCTCGATGCGAATGGTGATTCACGTCGATCGGCTATCAAGCAGGTGGCCTCGGGGCGCTTTGGCGTCACGTCGCACTATCTCGTCAACGCGGACGAGCTTCAGATCAAAATGGCCCAGGGCGCGAAGCCCGGCGAAGGCGGACAGCTCCCCGGCCACAAGGTCGATGAGTTGATTGCAAAGCTGCGTTACTCGACGCCGGGCGTCGGACTCATCTCGCCACCGCCACATCATGACATCTACTCCATCGAGGATCTTGCACAGCTCATCCACGACTTGAAGTGCGCCAACGACAAGGCGCGCATCAGTGTGAAGCTTGTGAGCGAAGTGGGCGTGGGCACGATTGCGGCGGGTGTTTCGAAAGCCAAGGCGGACCTCGTACTCATCGCGGGCGACACGGGTGGCACGGGTGCTTCGCCCCTGACCTCGGTGAAGCACGCCGGCCTGCCTTGGGAGCTCGGGCTCGCAGAGACGCAGCAGGTGCTCGTAATGAACAACCTGCGCGGCAAGGTGCGGCTCGAGGCGGACGGCGGAGTACGCACTGGGCGCGACGTCGCCATCGCGGCACTTCTCGGGGCGGAAGAGTTTGGCTTCGCCACGTCGGCCTTGGTTGCAAGCGGCTGCATCTTGATGCGCGTTTGCCACTTGAATACGTGCCCCGTGGGCGTGGCCACTCAGGATCCCAAGCTGCGCGAGAAGTTCTCGGGTAAGCCCGAGCACGTCATCAACATGATGATGTTCATCGCCGAAGAGCTGCGGGAGATCATGGCCGAGCTCGGCTTCCGCCGGGTCGACGACATGGTGGGCCGCGTGGATATGCTCGAACGCGAGCGCGAGATCGACCACTGGAAGGCGAAGGAAATCGACCTGAGCGCGATTCTCTACAAGCCCGATGTGGGGCCCGAGGTTGCGGTGCGCTTTGCGGAGCATCAAGACCACGCGCTTCATTCCAAGATCGACATCGAGATGATCGCGCGTTGCCGCCCGGCACTCGACAACCAAGAACCCGTGGCTGTGACCATGCCGATTCGTAACGTCGACCGTACGGCGTGCACGATGTTGTCGGCAGAGGTGTCGCGCAAGTACGGCCTGCAAGGTCTGCCTACGGGAACCATCGGCCTGAATTTTCAGGGTTCAGCCGGCAATAGCTTTGCCGCGTTCCTGGCGCCGGGCATTTCGATTCGGCTCGAGGGAGATGCCAACGACTACTTTGGAAAAGGCTTGTCGGGCGGCCACATCGCGGTCTTTCCCCCCAAGGAATCGTCGTTCGCGGCGGATCAAAACATCATCGTCGGCAACGTGTCCTTGTACGGCGCCACCAGTGGCGAGGTCTACATACGCGGCCAAGCAGGTGAGCGCTTCGCTGTGCGCAACAGTGGTGCCACGGCTGTCGTGGAGGGTGTCGGAGACCATGGCTGCGAGTACATGACGCGAGGGACCGTGCTCGTGCTTGGACCCACCGGGCGCAACTTTGCGGCCGGAATGAGCGGCGGTGTCGCCTACGTGCTCGACGCTGAAGGACTGTTCCGGACCAACGTCAACGCGCAATCTGTGGAGCTCGAAGGGCTCGATGCAGACGACAAGCTCACCGTTCAGGTGCTGATCGAAAAACACGCGGCCGAGACAGGGAGCGTGCTTGCTCGCAGCATCCTTGCGAACTTTGAACGTGAGGCGAAGCGCTTCGTGAAGGTGATGCCCACCGACTACAAGCGAGCGCTGGCCGAGAAGAAACAGAAGCACGTGGTGTCCGTATTCACGTTGCCCGTTGCAGCGACTGCCTGAGACGCGAGAGGAGGAACACCATGGGTAAGCTCAGAGGCTTTCTAGAGTACGAGCGCAAGGTTCCCCGGCGCCTTCCGATCGCGGACCGTCTGAAGAACTGGAACGAGTTTGAGAAAAAACTCGAAGACGAAGAGCTTGTGAAGCAGGGCGGTCGCTGCATGGATTGCGGCATTCCGTTTTGTCACAAGGGCTGTCCGCTCGGAAACATCATCCCGGATTGGAATCACTTCACCTATTTGGAGAAGCCCGAAAAAGCCATCGACAGGCTGCACTCCACGAACAATTTTCCGGAGTTCACGGGTCGTGTGTGCCCGGCGCCGTGTGAGGAGGCTTGCGTCCTCAACATCAACGACGACGCGGTGACCATCAAGCTCATCGAGAAGCAAACCATCGACAAAGCCTTTGCGCTTGGGCTCGTGAAGCCTGCGCCTTCTGACGTGCGTTCGGGTAAGAGCGTGGCGGTCGTGGGCTCAGGGCCTGCCGGATTGGCCGCGGCGCAGCAGCTGGCGCGGGCAGGACACGACGTTACGGTGTTCGAGCGCGCCGATCGTATCGGCGGTTTGCTGCGCTACGGCATCCCGGACTTCAAGATGGAAAAGCACCTGATCGACCGTCGCCTTGCGCAGATGGTGGAGGAGGGTGTCACCTTCAGGACCTGTGTAAACGTCGGCGTGGACGTGACCGCAGAGCAACTGCAGGAGCAGTTCGATGCAGTCGTGCTCGCAGGCGGTGCGACGGCTGCGCGTGAGCTCCCGATCGAAGGACGCAACCTCAAGGGGGTGCACCTCGCGATGGAGTTTCTCACGCAGCAAAACCAAGTGGTGGCGGGCGACAGTGTACCCAATCAACTCTTGGCCACAGGCAAGCGCGTAGTCATCCTTGGCGGTGGCGACACGGGCTCCGACTGTCTCGGGACCTCGCTCCGGCACGGCGCGGCGCAGGTGGCGCAGTACGAGCTCATGGAATGCCCACCTGAGCAGGAAGATAAACCCCTGACCTGGCCTGACTGGCCCATCAAGCTGCGCACCTCGAGCTCGCAGGAAGAGGGCGGGGAGCGCGACTACGCCATCCTGACCAAGCGCTTCAGCGGTGACGCCGAGGGCAATCTCAAGAAGCTCCATGGCGTGCGCGTGCAGTGGGAGACCACGGCCGACGGCCGCAGCAAGATGGTCGAGGTGGCAGGCTCGGAGTTCGAGCAAGATGTAGACCTCGTGCTGTTGGCAATGGGCTTTGTGGGGCCTGAAAAAGGCCCGCTGAACACCGACCTCAAGCTCGCTTTGGACGAACGCGGCAATGTGAAAGCCGACGAGAACTACGCCACCAATGTGCCTGGCGTGTTTGCGTGTGGCGATATGCGTCGCGGCCAGTCGCTTGTGGTTTGGGCCATCTGGGAAGGACGTGAAGCGGCGCGAGGCGTGGACGCGTATCTGCGTGGCCATACCGACCTGCCGACGAGTCCGCTGATGGCAGGTGGACGCACCCGCTAGGGCACTCGAGCTACGCCCTGAGGGGTGCGCTGCGACGTGTGGCGAGTGTGTGTGTACTGGTTGAAAAGGCGAGAGCCGCTCAAGCTGCGCTAAGCGCGACAGGAGCGGCTCTTTTGCTTCCGGAACTCGCGCAGCCCGATGCCGCGCTTTTGTCCCGATGGGGCGGTGGCTCAGGTACCGGTGGCCGTGACCGCATCCGCCGTGATGGCCGGGTTCACGACGGGGTTCTGTGCATTGGCGTAGTCGTAGATGCCGCGGCCTGCCTTGCGGCCGAGGTGACCTGCGAGCACCAGGCGGCGCAGCAGTGCTGGTGAACGGTAGCGTTGGTCGCGCAGCTCGGTTTGCATGGTCTTCGCCATGGCGAGTACCACATCGAGTCCGATGAGGTCGGCGAGGGACAGCGGGCCCATCGGATGACCGCAGCCGAGCTTCATCGCGGTATCGATTGCGTCCGCGCTCGCTACGCCCTCTTCGAGTGTCTCGATGGCGTGCAGGATGTAAGGCACCAGCAAGCGATTGACGACGTAGCCAGGCAGGTCCTGGATGAGCACAGGCGTCTTGTCGATTTGCGTGCAGAAGTCGGTGGCGAGCTGCGTGACGGCTTCTTCCGTGGTCGGGACTGGGCTCACTTCGACGAGCTTCATCGCAGGCACGGGATTGAAGAAGTGCAGACCCAGGAAGCGCTCGGGGCGCGTGAGGAAGCCGGCCAGGTCGCGCAAACGCAAGGACGAGGTGTTGGTGGTCAGCACCGCGTCTTCACCGAGATGCGCTTCCACCTTGGCCAGCACTTCGCCCTTGAGCGCGAGGTCTTCCACACAGGACTCGACGACCAACTGGGCAGACGTGATGTCCGCAAGGTCTTGCGTGAAGCGAATGCGCGCCATGATGGCATCGCGTGCTTCGGCGCTGAGCTTGCCGCGCTCCACACGGCGGTCGAGGCCCTTCTGAATCGTGCGGCGAGGTGCGTCGAGATCACCCGGCGTAAGCTTCACGCCTACAACGTCCACACCAGAAGTTGCCGCGCTCTCCATGATCCCGAGGCCCATTTGCCCGCATCCGATCACTGCAATCTTCTCGATGGCCATGCGCTTCTCCTGTGGGTCGGCGACGGGGTTTTACACGTTCACCGCGCTTAGGGTGTAACGTGGTTGATCCGACCGGTCAAGAGTCTGAAACGGCTCGAAAGCGGGGCCAATCGACGGGAAAGCAGGTTGAACGGAGACTTTACAAGTCAATATGTCTGTAAATTGGCTCGGTTCGGGGCGAAAACAGGCGCTATGACACATACTTAGCGCGATGCGTTACGCATCTGTTGCGTGTAGGGCGGGAGCGCCTACCAGGCCAGCACGAGCTTGCCCAGCACCTCGTCGGCTTCCATCCGACGGTGTGCTTCGCGCACTTCTGTCATGGGCATCACAGAGGCAATCACGGGCTTCAACGCACCGCGTTCGAACAGCGGCAGCACTGCGCGGGTGAAGCTCTGGGCGAGCGCGGCCTTCTCCTCGAGCGGCCGGCTGCGCAGAACGCTGCCACGCAGGGACAGGCGCTTTGCGACCAGGAGCCCTAGGGGCAGCTCGGCTTTCACGCCTCCAAGCAAGCCGATGACGACGATGCGGCCCCCCGGAGCTGCGGCCTTGAGGTTCTCGTTGAGGTACTTCGCGCCCACCGTGTCGAGCACGACGTCTGCCAGTGCGCCCTGGGTCTCGGCTTTGACTGCGTCCGCAAAGCCGCGCTCATCGGGCACGATGCCGTGCGTGAAGCCGAGGCCCATGGCCTTTACCTTGTCGAGCTTGTCTTGGCTGCGTGAGGTTCCGATGGGGAGCGCCCCGACCGCGAGTGCGAGCTGAAGAGCCGCTGTGCCTATGCCGCTGCCTATCGCGTGAATCAGGACGCGCTCGCCCATGCTCAAGTTCGCCTGCAGAAACAGGGCATCGTAGGCGGTCATGAACACCTCGGGAATCGCCGCGGCGTCCACTAGGCTGATGCCACGTGGGACGCGTACGAGTTCGCGCTCGTGCATCACGATGTGCGTCGACATGGAGCCGCCGGCGCAGATCCCCATGACCTCGTCGCCGACCTTGAAGTCTCGGGTCCCGCTGCCGAGCTTCTCGATGGTGCCCGAAAACTCGAGGCCTGGCACATCCGCCACCACGCCTTGAGGGGCGGGATACACACCGCGGCGCTGCAGGCAGTCGGCGCGGTTGAGTCCGGCTGCGGCGATTTGGACGAGGACTTCGGAAGGTCCCGGGTCGCGAACTTGGTGCTCGCCGAGACTGAGGACTTCGGGACCACCGGGTTGAGTGATGCGAACGGCGCGGCTTAGGGTCGACATGAACACGAGCGTAGAGGCTCAACGTTCCCCTGCAAGCATCGGAGGCAGGCTGAGTACACCTTCTTAGACAAGCGGAAGGGCGTGCAGGATGCCGCGGACACGGGAGAGAACATGCTCGAGGTTGCGGTCGCTTGCGGGAAGCTCGAGCAAGCTGTGCACAAGCTCTCGCGGTTCTGCCCGCCACGATCGCGCGACCTCTTCGGCATCGCCTATCAACACGCGCCGAATGTGCGGATGGTGCTGTGCCAAAAACTCGACGATTTCAAAACTTGGAACTTGAGCCGACCTGGATTGGATAAACGCGCAGTCGACGCGTTCGGCTTGTTCCATGAGAATTTGAACGGCATCGAGCGCTGTGCCGACGCCGATAGCAGGCTGTCCGAGCGTGCCGAGTTGGTCGATGAGGGCCGAGCGCAATGTGTTACTGGGCTCGATCACGAGTGCCACGAAGTCTTCTCCGTGGGCGCGTAGGGCGACGAACGCTTGGAGCACCAGGTCTTGGATGGTGTCTTCTGCTCGAGGCGTCGCATGTTCGAAGCTGAGCGCCATCACATCGTCGGCCATACGCCTGACGCGAGCGGAGACGCCTACGCTGTTGTGTCGGGGAAGCTGCAGGAACACTTCGACATGGTCGCCGACGACTTGCGGTGTATCGACATCGGACAGCAGGCAACCTCCCGTAGATAGGTCGCGCACGGGATACTGTCCGCGCAGCTGACCGTTATGAAACACCCCTGCGCGGGCCGAGACTTTGACGCGGAACGAACCACGTCGTTCGTCGCTCTTACTGTTTGCGCAAGGTCTTCTAGGTACGCTCTCGATGCTTTCAGTCATGAGTCGCCCCCCCTGCGCGCGCAGCCTCCCCCGTCGCGCGCTCATGGACCATAACGAGAACGGACGACAAGACAAAGCGCCAAAAGCGTTCGTTTGATGTGAGTTGTGCTCGTGTTCCCGGATCGGGGGACGTGAGGAAGCGTGCAGCACAGCAGAATCTGAGAGGAATCTAGCGCGAGTACACGCTCACTCAGCCATCGATGGAATCGACGACATGAGATGTCTCGATGACGGTGCCGAGAAATGTTTTGACTGCCACGTGAAGCGGGTCCACCGCGTACTCCTGTAGGCCTTCAAGACTGTCGAAGCGCGTGATGAGCGAGAGATCGAACGCGCGCTCCGAAGGCACAGCATTCAAGCCGACCTCGAGATGCCTGAGGGGAGGTACGGCTCCGCGCAGCGAGAGCAACTTGGTGCGCGCTTGCTCGAGGTTCTCGGGCTTGTTGGCCAACTTGAATTTCATCAGCACTACGTGAGTCACCATGGCTCGTTCCTCTCGGGATGGTTCACAGGTTCATGCTTTGACGGAGACGACGACTCGCTCACTCGGCATGCCAAAAAAGCGTAAGGGACGCGATACGCCGAATTCGCGGGCGGCATCCACCGGAAGCGTATCGGACGATACGTGCAGTGCGTGCTGGGACATTAGCTCGAACATGCTTTGCGGAGTAAACGCAGCGCGCACCGGCTCCGAAACCATGGCCAGTGCGAGGACTCCCACTTTGCCCAAAAGCCGCAAACTCAGCGTGATCTCGGGCGTCATGTAGGTCGCAATCAGCGTGCTCCCGATGGCGCTCACCTGGGAAATCCTCGCCAGACTTTGCGCGACTGCCTGAGGCTCGAGGTACATCGTGACGCCCTCCCAGATCCACACCGTCTTCTGCGCGGGATCGAAGCCCCGATCGCGCAAGGCCTGGTCGAGCGATACGCGTTCAAAGTCGCAGGGCGTGTAGCGAATCTCTTTGGCAGTGACGGGCAGGCCTGCGGCTTTTTTTCGCTTGAGCGCCTGGGTACTCGGATGATCGACCTCGAACACCGTGGCCCCGCGCAAAGCGCGAATGCGGTGCGCGCGTGAATCGAAGCCCGCGCCGAGTACCACGAGCTGTGTCGCTTGCGCAGAAAGGGCCGTAGTGAGCGCGCGATCGATGAGAGCCGTGCGCAGTCCTAGGTGGTCGATGAGCCCCATCGACGACATTCGCAGGGCTCGCATCGGGGCAGAACTCTGTGCGCGTCGTGCTCCCGCGACAACCTGTGCCCAGCGTCGGGGGAGCAATTGTTCGGCATAAGCGTCCTGACAGGCGCTTCGGAGCTCGGTATCGTAGGTCGCCACGGCGCGGGCGAAGGCCACGAAGATGGCCGTGAGACTCGGGCTGCCTTCGCGCATGGCTTACAGCTGCTCCCAGCGCGGATCACTGGCCCGCGATTGCTTCAAAAAGCGTCGCAAATCGCCGACCGACGTGACGCCGCGGGATGCGCCGTAGGCCAACACACGCGGCCCGCCCTTCATGAGCAGGCTCACATAGCCGCGCAGGATGAGCTTCGGGAGGCTCGAGAGGATGCGCAGGCCTACCTGGAGCTCGGGATCTTCCGAGACGATGCAATCGAAGAGCTCGACCGCAAAATCGGCCAGGCCTGAGCCTTGGACCTGGGACAGGCGCTCAATCGAGCGCGGCGTGAACCGAAAGGCAAAGTCCGGATCGGTCGCCGCGCCCGGCAAAAGAAGGCTTTTCCCTGCCTGACGCAGCATGTGGAAATCACCGGAAACATGAGAAAAACTGACGCGGCTCTGGGAGCCATCTTTGATGTTTCGGGCGGCGTCGAGCCAGGCCGGGTGGGTGAGGAAGAGGTCGCGCAATTGAGCGATGTGCGGGTCCATAGCGTGCGGGCCACTATACTGGAGCCACAGCCATGTCGTCTCGCTTCGGACAAGTCTTTAGTATTACGACCTTCGGTGAATCGCACGGAGGTGGGGTGGGGGTCGTTGTCGATGGGTGCCCGGCGGGGCATGCGCTCGATACAGCTCGCATCCAAACCCAACTCAATCGTCGGCGTCCCGGCCAGAGCGCACTCACGTCGCCACGCGACGAAAAGGACCAAGTCGAGCTGCTGAGCGGCCTCGATCCGGACACGGGAAAGACGCTAGGGACACCGCTTGCCATGCTGGTGCGCAACGAGAACCAGAAGAGCAAGGACTACGGAAACCTAGCCAGTTTGTATCGTCCATCCCACGCGGATTACACCTACGAAGCCAAATTTGGTCTGCGCGCGGTGGCAGGCGGGGGGCGGGCGTCGGCTCGTGAAACCATCGGCCGCGTGGCTGCAGGTGCGCTTGCAGAACAGATTCTCGAAGTCCTGCACGGCGTGGAGATCGTGTCCTGGGTGGAGAGCGTGGGCGATGTGGTGGCCGGACCTATCGCCGAGGCCAGCCTGACGCGTGCTGACGTCGACCAGACCGATGTGCGCTGTCCCGACCTTGCCGCCGCCGAGGCGATGACCGAGGTCATCGAGCAGGCTCGGCGCGACCGCGATAGCGTGGGCGGTGTGGTGCGTTGTGTGATGCGCAATGTCCCGGCAGGGCTCGGAGAGCCGGTCTTCGACAAGCTCACGGCAGATCTCGCGAAGGCCATGATGAGCTTGCCTGCGACGCGCGGCTTTGAAGTGGGTGAGGGATTTGGCGCGTCGAGGCTACGCGGCTCCCGGCACAACGATCCGTTCTATCAAGATGGCGCCCGCGTCCGCACACGCAAGAACCACAGCGGCGGTATCCAGGGCGGTATCAGCAATGGCGAAGACATCCGCTTGGCCGTTGCGTTCAAGCCAGTGGCCACGATTTTCCTGCCACAAGAGACCGTCACGCGCGAAGGCGAGTCCGTGACCTTCCAGGCCAAGGGGCGCCACGACCCGTGCGTGCTGCCGCGTGCTGTGCCGATGGTCGAGGCAATGGCCGCGCTTACCTTGGTAGATCACGTCCTGCGTCAGCGCAGCGCCAAGCTGTAGTCACCGTTTGCAGGCGAGGACCTCACTCAGTTTGAAAGGAGTGAGGTTTCGACCGGAATGATGCGCGTGGTGACGTTGTGCGCCGCAATCGGCGAGGGCTGCCGCAATACCAGGCGTTTGAAGGCGCGCGTGAGCATCACCCAGGGCCGAGCATTGGTGCCGTTTGCGGGGAGCTTGCGCGAGGAGAGAGCGAGCTGCGCAAGCTCAGCTCCGGGAATGTCGGCCGGAGCGCCCAAAACGCGCGTCAGCATGCCCATGGCGGCAGCGCGCCGCTCCTGACCCGTGACGACCATGAGTTTTTGCTGGTCTGCGGAGAAATAGAGCCCCGGATCGTACGTCCCTACTTCGATGCCCCTCGGGGCGTACTCGCTGCGCATGGTGGCCGTGAAGGCCGTCACCCAAGCTTTTGCAGCCACGTGCAGGCTCGAGTGTGGAGAATGGGCGCGCACGCCCTTGCCGACGATGTTGATGAGCTTGCCGCTTTGTTGCTTGGCGAGCTGCCTCAGCGCGCACACGCTACCGTAATAGGTGCCGAGCACGTTGGTGTTTAGGACGCGCTTGCCGCGCGCGACCGGCATATCCGCGGTGTCGCCGAGCGTGCCTTCGTTGCCCGCATTGTTGATGAAGACGTCGATACGGCCGTAGCGCGTCGTGGCAAATTCGATGAGCTGTTCGAGATCCAGTGGCTGAGTGACATCGCACTTTGTGCCGGCGAGTCGCTCGCGTGGCCCTAGCGCAAGCTCTGCGGCTCGCACGTCCGCGATATCGTCTGAGCAAATCACCACGTTGGCGCCGGCTTCGAGACAGGCTTTGGCTATCGCGAAACCAAAGCCATGGGTTCCCCCTGTAATGACGACAGTTTTCGGTGACATAGGTTTAGAGTTGGCTGGTCCAACCCTCGGGGCAAGCGCGCGAGCAATAAGGGCACAGCTGTGACGGTCCCTGAAATGGCTAATCTCACACGCAGGGTCACGGAGACGCGCACTACAGCTCAGTTCATCACGTTCTTCGCCCGGCATATCGAGCCCCATTGCTTGTGAGCCGTGGCTCGGGCAGGCTTTAGCCGCATTCGCAAGGCGAACGAGGGGGGCAAGATGACGACGGGTTCTAAGTCCACGGCGAGCACCACGAAGAGCCTAAAGCTCGAGGTTCGAAATCCAACGACGTCGGAGGTACTTGGGACGCTTCCCGTGCATACAGCCGAAGACGTCGCCAATAGCGTCGAACGTGCTCGACGCGCCGCGGGCGTGTGGGGAAGCTTGAGCTTTGCCGAGCGTCGCGCGCACTTGCTCGACCTGCGGCGCGAGATTGTGCGTCGCATGGACGGCTTCATCGACACCATCCATGCCGAGAATGGAAAGCCTCGCTACGACGCAGCCAACGAGCTCCTGCTCGCTGTCACGCACTTGACCCACGCGGCCAATCGGGCCGAGCGGCTCTTGAAGACGCGCAGCGTGTCTGCCGGTTTGCTCGCCAATCACCGAGCGCGCGTGAGCTACGAGCCGCTGGGCGTGATCGGCGTGATAGGTCCGTGGAACTATCCGCTCTACACCCCCATGGGCTCTATCGCCTACGCGCTTGCGGCGGGCAACACGGTGGTGTTCAAGCCGAGCGAACTTACGCCTTTTACGGCAAGGCTTTTCGCCGAGTGCGCGCAAGCGGCCATTCCGATTCCCGATGTTTTGCAAGTGGTCACAGGCTTCGGCGACACGGGGGCGCACCTTGCCAAGGCGAGGATCGACAAGCTTGCGTTCACTGGCTCCACCGCGACGGGCAAGCGAGTGATGGCAGCTGCGGCAGAGCGGCTCACGCCAGTCATCATGGAGCTCGGCGGCAAAGATCCCTTGATCGTCGCCGCCGATGCGGACCTCGAGCGCGCTGCGAAGGGAGCCATTTTTGGTGGCTTCGGCAACTCGGGACAGGCCTGTGTCAGCGTCGAGCGCGTGTACGCAGTTCAAACCATTTACGAGCCCTTCGTCGACAAGGTGGTGGAGCTTGCGCGGAGCGTGACAGTCGGCAGTGACGACCGTGCCCACTACGGTGCGATGACCATGGAACGTCAGGTCGACATCGTACGCGAGCAGGTGCGCGACGCGCTCGATAAGGGGGCTGTGGCGGTGGTCGGGGGGCTCGATTCGTTCAAGGGACGCTTCATCAATCCCATTGTGCTCACCGAAGTCACGCCGGAGATGAAGGTCATGACGGAAGAGACATTTGGTCCTGTGTTGCCCATCGTGAAGGTGGCCAGCGTGGACGAAGCGGTGCGTCTTGCGAACGCGTCGCGCTACGGCTTGGGGTCTTCCATATTCGGAAAGCGCGACGTCGAAAAGGCTGCCAATCGCGTCCGCGCAGGCATGACCTCGATCAATTCTGTGCTCGCCTTTTCAGGCATCGCCAATCTCCCATTTGGGGGCGTGGGCGAGTCTGGCTTTGGGCGCATCCACGGTGACGAAGGCATGCTGGAGTTTGTGCGCGCCAAGTCCACGACTCACGAACTGTTTCCCGTTCCGGGCTTGAGCCTGAATTTTGGCGACCCCGAAGAGCAGTTGGCTCAGACCAAGAAGGTCGTGAAGACGCTGTACGCGGGCAGTTTGGTCGACGAGGCTGCGGGGCTTCTACGCCGCTTGCTTCCGCGCTGAACGCTGGTGCGGCGCGTGTGAATGCGTTAGCGTCTCTTTCCTATGGATCTCTCATTCTCGGCTGAGGAAGAGGCGTTTCGCGCAGAGGTGCGCGCCTTTCTGCGGACGATGCCGGAAGCCTTGGCGCGCAAAGCTGCGCGCGGTGAGTACTTTCACCACGACGAGGTAATGGCATGGCACAAGGTGCTTTACGCACAAGGCTGGGTGGCGCCCCATTGGCCTAAGGCTTTTGGCGGCGCCGAACTCGACACCACGCGTCGCTTCATCCTCGCGGAGGAGCAAGCGCTTGCGGGTGCGCCGGGGCTCTCTCCGTTTGGGCTCACGATGGTAGGGCCACTCATCATGCGCTTTGGCACGCCTGAGCAACAGCAAAGGCATTTGCCCGGCATCTTGAGCGGTGAGGTCGCGTGGTGTCAGGGGTACTCCGAGCCCAATGCCGGCAGCGATCTCGCGTCGCTCCGCACTACGGCGGTGGATGGTGGCGACCACTTCGTCGTGAACGGGCAAAAGACCTGGACCACCTACGGACAGTACGCCGATTGGATTTTCTGCCTCGTGCGGACCGATGCCACAGGCAAGAAGCAGCAAGGCATCAGCTTTCTGCTGATGGACATGAAGGCCGAAGGCGTCGAGGCGAAGCCGATGCTGACGCTCGGTGGTACGCCGGCCTTCTGCGAGACGTTCTTCGACAACGTAAAGGTGCCCAAGGAAAACCTGCTCGGTCCGTTGAACGGTGGCTGGACTTTGGCCAAGGCATTGCTCGGTCACGAGCGCACGCTGATAGGTTCGGTCGCTCCCATCTTGCGCTCCCTCAAGCGCTTGAAGACTCTCGCGCGCGAGGCGCTGCGCGATTCCATTCCGTTGCTTGAAGATCCTGTTTTGCGGGGGAAAATCGCGCGGCTCGAGCTCCGAGCGCAGGCGCATCAAATGGCAAACTTCCGCACCCTTGCGGATCAGGCGGCGGGTAAGCACCCAGGACCTGAGACGTCCATCCTCAAGATTGTCGCGACCACGCTGCAGCAAGAGGTGGACGAGCTGACCATGGAAATCATGGGATACAACTCACTGAATTGGCAGAGCAACGCCGAGGGCGTGGTGTCTCCCCTCGAAGCCTGGGTCGGCTCTTCGTTTTGCTACGACCGCGCCGTGACCATCTACGGCGGTTCGAACGAGATCCAACGCAACATCGTCGCCAAAGCGATTTTGGGACTACCAGGTTGAGAGGCGGCGCATCATGGATTTTGAGTATTCCCAAGACCAACAGCTGCTCGCTAAGACCGCTGGCGATTTCGTGGCCAAGCGGACCCCTGTCGCTCGCTCGCGCAAGCTGAGAGACGACGCTCTGGGCTTTGACAAAGCCGTTTGGAAAGAGATGGGAGACCTGGGCTGGCTCGCCATTCCGTTCTCGGAAGAGGTCGGTGGGTTGGGCGGTAGCTTTGTCGACGCATCGCTCATCCTTGAGCCGATCGGAAGAGAACTCGTGCCTGAGCCCTACCTGGCTTCGGTGCTCCTTGCAGGCACTGCTATCGCGCGCGGCGGCACACCGGAGCAACACGAACGTTTTCTCAAGCCCATGCTCGCTGGGGACACGACCCTCGCGCTAGCCTACGCAGAGCGAGACACGCGGTTTGAGTTAGAGCCTGTTGCCGCCCGCGCGACCAAGCAAAACGGCACGTTCATTCTCGACGGCGAGAAGGTGTGGGTCCTCAATGGCCATGCCGCAGATCACATTGTCGTGAGCGCTGCACACGACGGCTGGTTGCAGCTGTTCGTGATCGATCCGGACATGCCCGGCGTTTCCATCGAGCCTGTGCAGACCTTTGAAGGGCGCAGGGGAGCTATCGTTCGGCTCGCTGGCGTGAGCGTGGATCGCGATAGGCTGCTCGCTCAACAACCGGGCATCGAGTTGCTCGAACAAGCCCTCGACTACGCTGCCGCGGGAGCGGTCGCTGAGGGGGTTGGCCTCGTGCAGCGTGTGCTCGACATGACGCTCGAGTACCTCAAGACCCGTGAGCAGTTCGATGTCAAAATCGGCTCGTTCCAGGTGTTGCAGCATCGCGCCGTCGACATGTTCATCGAGGCGCAGTTGCTGCGTTCCATCGCGCTTCGAAGTCACGTGCAGGTCGACAGTGCGGATGCAGCGGAGCGCCGGGCGGCCGTGAGTGCTGCGAAGGTTCAGCTGTCGGTGGGCGGAAAATTCGTCACACGCCAGTCCATTCAACTTCACGGCGGCGTGGGATGCACCGACGAGCATGATATCGGGCTCTACTTCAAACGCATGCATGTGCTCAACACGCTGTTTGGCGATGAGGAGCACCACGTGGAGCGCTTTGCGAGCTCGAGCGCTTTCGAGCGCTGAGGTAGAGCGAGCCGCCTCGTGCGGCTGTGTGAGCACGGCGACGCGCAGCCGTGCGCGCAACGGCCGCTGAGCGGCTTTCCAGCACGTTGCTCGGCTCCTACAGGCGCGATATGCTGCGCCAAGAATCAGCCCATTGTGGGGGCTTTTTCGCACGCGTGACGGGGGTATCCGTCCCGCAACGGAGCAACGACCATGAATATCAGTGTGAAACTACCGGACGGCGGCGTCCGTGAGCTTGCCGAAGGTGCGAGCGCGTTTGACCTAGCCGCCGCCATCGGACCAGGGCTTGCCAAGGCAGCCGTCGTCGCCAAAGTAAACGGCGACATTGTCGACCTTACGCGCCCGTTACCGGACGGTGCTGAGGTCCAACTGCTGACCAAGCGCGACGCCGAGGCCTTGGATGTGCTGCGTCACTCCGCGGCTCACTTGATGGCCGATGCCATTTTGCGCGTGTTCCCCAAGGCCCAGCTCACCATCGGTCCGTCGGTGGAAGACGGCTTCTACTACGACATTTTTCTGCCCGAAGGCAAAATCACGCCCGAGGATTTCCCGAAGATCGAGCAAGAAATGCAGCGTGTTGCCGAGCAGGCCACGCCCTTTGTGCGCTGTGTCTCGGACTACGACGAAGCCAACGAGCACTTTGCGCGCTATCGCGCCATCGACGGCGGACACAACAAGTTCAAGCAGGAAATCGTCTCGGACATCAAGGCCCGCGGTGAGGAAATTACATTCTACAAGCACGGCGACTTCATCGACCTGTGCCGCGGCCCCCACGTGCCGAACACGAGCTTTCTCAAGAATGTAAAGCTCACGAAGCTCGGTGGCAGTTACTGGCGTGCGGATGCCAATCGTGAACAGCTCATTCGCGTATACGGCACCGCCTTCTTCGATAAGCAGGATCTCAAGGACTACCTGCACATGCTCGAAGAAGCGAAGAAGCGCGATCATCGCGTGCTCGGAGAGAAGCTCGACCTGTTCAGCTTTCACGAAGAAGCGCCGGGATTTCCGTTCTTCCACGAGAAGGGCACGACGCTCTTCAACCTGCTGCAATCGTACATGCGCGGCTTGATTCGCCGTGCGGGATACCACGAGGTCAAGACGCCGCTCGTCATGAGCGAGGAGCTCTGGCACACCTCGGGGCACTACGAAAACTACCTGGAAAACATGTTCTTCACGAAGCTCAAGCTTCGTGATCCGAGCCACCCCGAGAGCATCCGCGACAACGTAGTCGAAGAGCGGCCCATGGCGGTAAAGCCTATGAACTGCCCGGGCCATTGCGTGGTGTACCGCACGCGCCTTCACTCCCATAACGAGTTCCCGCTGCGCATCGCGGAGATGGGGCTCGTGCACCGGCGTGAGCTAAGTGGCGTGCGTCACGGCTTGTTCCGCGTGCAGGCTTTCACGCAGGACGACGCCCATCACTTCTGCACGCCGGATCAAATCGAGAGCGAGATCTCGATGCTCATCGATTTCTTCAGAGAGCTTTACAGCGCCTTCGATCTCAACGATGTGCGCCTCGAGCTGAGCACGCGTCCCGAGAAGAGCATTGGCTCGGACGAGATGTGGGAGAAGGCCGAGGGCGCCCTGCGTCGTGCGCTCGACGCGAAGCAAGTCGCCTACCAGTTGAACCCCGGCGACGGTGCTTTCTACGGGCCGAAGATCGACTTCCACATTCGCGACGTGCTCAAGCGCTCGTGGCAGTGCGGCACGATTCAGCTCGATTTCTCGATGCCGGAACGCTTTGGGCTCACGTACGTGGGTGCGGACGGACAGCGCCACACGCCCGTCATGCTGCATCGCGCGGGCTTCGGTAGCATCGAGCGTTTCTTGGGCATCATCATCGAGAACTACGCGGGCGCATTCCCGTTGTGGCTCGCGCCGGTTCAGGTGCAGGTGATCCCGATAAGCGAGAAGTTCACGGAGTACGCGAACGAGGTGCACGGGAAGTTGCTCGACCTCGGAATTCGGGCGCAGGTGAATCTCAGCGATGACCGGGTAGGGTACAAGATTCGCGAGGCGAGCTTGCAGAAGCTGCCCTATGCGCTCGTCGTCGGCGAGAAGGAACTCGCGAATCGCAGTGTCAATGTGCGGTCGCGCGACAAGGGCGAGCTTGGCGAGATGTCATTCGATGCCTTCATCGGCTCACTCGAGGCCTATCAAAAATGAGTGAAGATCTTCGCTACGCGCCGATGGAAATTCGTGCGCCCCTCGGTTCCTCTTTTGTGGAAATCGTGTGGGGCGACGGTAAGGTCACGCACTACGAGAATGAAGTGCTGCGCGGGTTTTGTCCGTCGGCGCTCTGGCAGGGGCACCAGGGGCCCTTGCGCTTCATTCCTGGGGGGCAGACCGAGCTGCTCGAGATCGAGGAAGTCGGCAGCTACGGCGTACGCATGAACTGGCCGGACAACAACACGGGCATCTACACCTACCGATTTTTGCGCCAGCTCGGCGAAATCGAAGGTGATCCTCGCAGCATCGAGTTCGGTCGCTGACGGTTTGGTTAAACCTACGCTCTTCGCTCGCTCGATCAACGCGCCTTCAAGTTGTCGATTTGCTTCTTGACGGTGCGTCGATCGAGACCTGTGATGCGCGCAACTTCCACGTAGCTCGGATGGCGTTCGTAGAGAGCGGCGCAGTAGCGCGCCACAAGCTCTTCCGCTGAGCAGGTAAGCTGCGTGAGAAGTGCGTGCGCGCTTGTAGGAACGGAGCTTGCGCGCTCGAGCGTGCCCATTTGAGATGAGGCGTGCGCCGAGTCCGAGAGGCATTGTCCCGTGAGGAGCACGCGCCGTACACACTGCTCAAGCTCGCGGACGTTGCCCGCAAAGGGATGGTCAGGGCCTAGGTCGCGCTCGATGGCTTGGTGCACTTCGTCGCTGAGTTCCTGCGCGCGGCTCCCTACGATGCGCGTGCAAAGGTGGCTCACAAGATTGCGAAGCTCGGATGGATTCTCGCTGAGTCGTGTGCGCAAGCTCGGAAGCGTTATCGTGTGCGTACTGAGGCGGAAGAAGAAGTCGTCCCGCATGCGGCCTTCGTCGCGCAGGTTCTCGATGGACCTGTGGGTTGCCGCCACGATGCGCCCAGAAAACCTGCGGCTTTCGTGCCCCCCCACCGGCACATAGGTTCGCTCTTGGAGCACGCGCAAAAGCTTTACCTGCACAGGCAGCGAGACCTCGCCGATTTCGTCGAGAAACAGTGTGCCATGGGGGCGCGTGCGTCCGAGCACGCCTTCGTGGTGATCCACAGCTCCGGTGAACGCACCCTTGCGGTGGCCAAAGAGTTCGGATTCGAGCAGCGTCTCTGGAAACTCACTCAGATGGATGGGTACGAACTGGGTGGCGTGCTCCAGGAAGCGCTGTGTTTTTTCGTCGAACGGCACAAAGCCTGAGCGACCGATGGCGCTGGCTGCCTCTCCCTTTCCGGTGCCTGTATCGCCTAACAGGAGCGTGGAGAAGTCTTCCATCCTGCTCCACAAGAAGCGCTCGTAGCGCAAGATGTCGCGTGTAAACAGGCTGTTCCAGAGGGCTTCACGCAGACTGCGCATGCTGGGGCCCAAGCCGATGAGCCGGGTTGCGACTGCCGAGTGTGCGCGTCGCATCTGGTAAAAGAGTTCGAGTGCGCGTACCGACTCGCGAGCCGCAAAGCCACGTGCACCCAAAAAGGCACATAAATCGCGCGCGAAACGCACGAGGTCAGGGTCCGAGGTGGTTTGGCCCTCGCACGCGATAAATGCGTCGAGCGTCGGCGAAAAGCGATGAAACGCGTCGAACAATACCGATGCAAACAGCAGGCTTCGGTCCGCTTCTCCGTAGTCCGAAATGGAGAGCGCTTTGCCCGAGCGGCCGAGCGCTTCGATGCGTCTTGCCACGTTGGAGCTTGCGCGCGCGAGCACATCGGGCGCGTTTTCGTCCGTTTGTGCCAGCTCGCCGTCTAGCTCCGCGCGCAGCTTTCCAAAAGGGTTGGCATAGGCCGCTCTGGCCACTACGGCGAAGAAGTCGCGCTCTCTATCGCCGAGCGTCCGCTTCACTTCTGCGCTTCCGAGGGCAACATGCTCCGCACCTTTTCCTCGAGTGTCTTGGCGCTGGCCTCCGAGGGCGCGATGGGCTGGCCGATATTCAAGGTGAGTCGCGCTCGAAAACGCCGTGGCAGTTTACGAAAAGCAGGGCCGTCCTTGCGGCTGAACATGCTGCCCCACAAGCCATCGATGGCCATCGGCACTACGGGCACGGGAGTTTCGCGCAAGATGCGCTCGATGCCGGCTTTGAACGGGTTCATCTCGCCTGTTTTTGTGATCTTGCCTTCGGGGAAGATGCACACGACTTCACCTGCGCGAAGCTCCTCGGCAATCCGTTGAAAGGCGCGTTCCATCAGCTCCGGGTCTTCGTGCATGGGAGCAATCGGGATGGTCTTGCCATGTCGAAACAGCAGCGAGGCGACGGGCGTCTGAGCTATGCGATGGTCCATGACGAAGCGCGCCGGCCTGCGTACAGCCCCCGCGACGATGATGGAATCGTTGAAGGCCACGTGATTGCAAACGAGCACCACGGGGCCGCTCTCTGGGATGTTCTCGTGTCCGTTGACTTGCAAGCGGTACATCACGCGCCCAAAAATCCAGGCCCAAAAGCGAATCAAGAACTCGGGTAGGAGCGAGTAGATGTAGATGGCTGCCAAAAGGGAGAGCCCCGCAAGCACGAGAAATACGCTTGGCACCGACAGGCCGAGAGCATCGAGCACGCCGAGCAAGACCGCGCCTGCGACCATGAACAGTGCGTTGAGGATGTTGTTGCCTGCTACGACCCGCGAGCGCTCGTGCGGTTCGGCTCGCTGCTGGATGAGCGTGTAGAGCGGAACCGTAAAAAAGCCGCCGAACATGGCCATGCCGAAGAGGTCTGCAAGGATTCGGTACGCGTGCTCGGTTGTGAGGAAGCCGCTGATATCGAGCGGAGCGCTCGGAACGCTGGTTGGGGCGCCGACGAAGTACAGGTCCAGTGTGCACAAGGTCATGCCGATGGAACCGAAGGGCACGAGACCGAGCTCGAGGTACTTGCCCGAAAGGCGTTCAGTAAACAGCGAGCCGAATGCGATGCCGATGCAAAATACGCTCAAGAACAAGGTGACTACGCGCTCGTGGGCGTGCAAGGTCTCGCGTGCATAAACAGGAAGCAGCGAGAGCAAGACGGCGCCGAAGAACCAAAACCACGAGATGCCCAGCACGGACAGAAACACGGCGCGCGAGCGCTTGACGATGCGAAGGATCTCGAAGGTCGGCGTGAACGGGTTGCGGTGAATCGCGATGCTCGGGTCGCCGCTCGGAAGGCGGATCATGCGGAAGCTCATCGAAAGGCCTGCCACCGCGATGACGAGCAGACACATGGCCACCCAGCGCGGGCCGTGGGGCTCTTCGAGCACGAGCACGCCGCCGAGGATGGTGCCGCCAAGAATCGCGAGGAAGGTTCCCATCTCGACCAGCGCGTTGCCTTCGACGAGCTCATCGCTAGCGACGAGTTGCGGCAAGATGCTGTACTTGACGGGCCCGAGGAACGCCGAGTGCACGCCCATCAAAAACAGCGCTGCGAGCATCGGCCAAAGCGATGAAGTGAAGAGCCCAAAAGCCGCGAGTGCAAGGATGACGACTTCGGCCAGCTTGACCGCGCGCACAACGAGTGTCTTTTCGAAGCGGTCTGCGAGCTGTCCGGCCGTCGCCGAGAGGAAGAAGAACGGCGCAATGAAGACGCCCGAGCACAAGCTCAGCATCTGCGCCGGAGACAGCCCCATCAGGCTCGCCTGCCGCACGCTTATCCAAAGCACGAGGGCGTTCTTGAAGAAGTTGTCGTTGAAGGCCGAGAGCAGCTGCGTGGCGAAGAACGGAAGGAAGCCTGGGCGGGCAAAGGGGGAGCGTGCGTGTGAGGACATACGTGAGCACCAGTGCGAACGACATGCCACACGAAAAGATACGGGTTTTCCGTCTAAGTCGGCGCTGTCGTGCACATGCAGTGTATATTTGCGCTGGCCGGTTGTACATCGAATGTACATGTGGCGTACGTCGGGCACGCGCTCTCAGGCAGGCGAGTCCGCCTGCGCGGCGGCCTAGAACTTGGGTTCTCGAGCCTCGTTGTCGGCGATAGGACGGGTCTCAGGCTGGGGCGGCAGCTCGCTATCACGCACGCGAATCAGACCGTTGAGAACCCCGATGTACGCTGTGCCATTCGGCGCAAGGGAGATGGCCGCCCAGTTGTTGTCGTAGCGCACTCCCGTGCCAGTGAGCACGCGATAGGCGGTGCGTCCGGTCTCGAAGTCGATGGCGGTGAAGTAGTAGGCGTCGGTCTGCTTGGGCGCGTTCGGAAGCTTGGTGTAGAGGTAGATGAGGCCGTTGGCGGTGGAGAGTTTCGGCACCGTTGTCTGCGAGATTTCGTTGCTCTCCCAAACAACATCACAATCGGACTCGTCCTCGCGCACGTCGATGCGCGCGATGCCAGGTTCGCTGGTTTTGCCGCGTCGCATCGTGCGGAAGATGTCGTAGCCGGCGTTGTTTTCCACGATCAGCGAACGCCCGTGCCCGATGAGCGTGTTCTCCGTGGCGCTGCGCCCGGGACTGAAGACAGGCGTTTTACAAACTAAGCGCTGCGCTTCGCCTTCACCTCGGCGGTACACCAGAACGTGCATGCGAGGTTCCGCATTGTCTGCGATGGCCACGTAGTCGTCGCCTAAAAGCGTCGGGGTCGTGCCCGAGCCGCGGTTGATCTGTCCCACTTTGATACGGTGACCCCGGTCGTAGGGTTCTCGCCACACTTCTACGGGGCCCTCATCGCCCGTGTTGAACTTGAAGTGATACAGAGCGTGGTCCGAGACAACGTAGGCCCCTTCAGGGCCCATGCTCAGGGAGTTTTGGATCTCTTCTCCGCTGAGTTTTTTCACATGGATTTTGCGGTCCTTGGTGACGACACCGACCGAGCCGTAGCGCCCAACGAACCAGTAGTTGCCCGCGTAGTCGGGTAGAACTGCCGTAATTTTGTCGGGCGAACCGTTGGGGCGTTGCACGTAACTGCTGAGGTCGATGCGCTCTTCCACTTCAAAGCGTGGTCCCTCATCGGACTCACGAATGCCGACCACCTCGATAGTGGCATCCGATGTGCCGATAACGGCGCGATCTAGGTGATCGAGGTAGAAGTAGGCACCGCCCGACGTGTCCTGCATGGCCTTGCGAACGCGCAGCAAGGGCGCGTTGCGGCGCGGCAAGCCGTGGCGGTCGAGGACGTGCAGAGTGTCGGGTTCGAGCAACACCAGGGATGGGCGTCGGTCGCGTACGCAAACCGTGACGACACGCCCCTTTGAGTCGAAGTTGACCGTCGGGCACTCGCCGCCCAAAAAACCCATGGATCGCGACGAAACTTCGGGCGCATGTCCGAGCGGGCCAGGCCAAGCGTAGGTGTTGGTCGTGAACGGATCCGAGTGCATGCAGCTCGTGCCGTGTTCCGCCATGTATGGATGCGGCGGTACGCTGAACGGGGCCAAGGGGCGCGGGTCGTGCGGCGCACCTATCGCCTCAGGTACCAGTGCTTCCGAGCGAGCAGAGCTGCGAATCGCGCGCGGCCCCGAGCCTTCGCGCATATGCCCGCAACTTGGGAGCCAAAGTCCCATAAGCAGGAGCGCTACGCGCGAAACACTCAACTCGCATTTCAAAAGGGCCATCATTGCGTACTCAATCCTCTACAGGCTTTGGGTGGTATCTACAACCGCCGAATTACCTTTCTGATTGCGTTACGTAATCGTCATTTGTGCTTATTTTTGTGGGTTCTCAGGATTCCATTTCCAGGAGCTTTCCGAGCATCCGTCGCAGCTCGAAGGGGGTTGAGACACGGAGCTTTGCGCGCGACGCACCTGGGCCGACCCGCACGGAGACCGCGTCGTCTGGCAGGGCTGCAAATAGGTCTTCATCGGTGCGGTCGTCGCCTGCCGCGAAGACGACACTTCCAACCGGGGCTTCGGCAATAACCCGTGCGGCAACCACGCCCTTGTGAACGCCCCGCGCGCGAACTTCGACCACCTTGTGGCCCTCGAGAATTTCGGCATTCGGGCCAAGTGCGAGGGTCAGCTCGGAGCGCAAGGAGCGCAGACGGGCATCGGCGAGATGCGGGTCGACGCGGCGATAGTGGAATGCGACGGAGGCTGCTTTTCGCTCGACGAGCGTGCCGGGCGTGCGCTGTGCATGGCGCTTCATGACGTCGTGAATCTGCTTGAGGAATTCAGGGGGCGTCTCGAGTACCTGTGTCCAGGCTCCCGAACGGTCCCGCGACCAGAAACCGTGCTCGATATGCAGGGAAATCGGTGAGTTACCGAGCCAAGGCTCAAGGGACGCACGCGACCGCCCCGAGACGACATGTACTTCGGTATTGGGCATCTCGGCGAGCCTCCGGAGTAGTGACAACAGGGCTTCGTCTGGGACGGCAAGGTCCGGCAGGATTTCAAGCGGGACCAGCGTCCCGTCGTAGTCGAGCATGAAAATGCGATGGGGCGCTTCACGCATGTGTGCGAGTGCGCGTGCAAGCTCGCTCGGGGGCGACTCCAGTGGAGCCGAAAGCGGCAGAGGCTCAGTGTGCATGAGATCCTCCATGAATGCGCTGGACCAGGCTTGAACGGGATTGATTTTCACGCCTGCGCGGAGCTTGCGCATGCGGACGGCTTGTTCGGCCTTGGGCATGCGCATCGCGCGTCGAATCGCGAGAGCGGTCTCGGCGATATCGTAAGGATTGACGATCAAGGCGGCATCGAGCTCGGCGGCTGCGCCCGCAAATTCACTGAGGACGAGCACGCCTTCTTCGTCTGTACGCGCGGCGACGTACTCCTTTGCGACCAGGTTCATGCCGTCGCGCAGCGGGGTCACGAGCATGACGTCGGCAGCCCGATACAGAGCCAGCAGGTCATCGGCATCGACGCTGCGATAGAGCAACTGAATAGGACTGCCGGTGGCGGACCCGTACTGGGAATTGATGCGACCCACGAGCTCGTTCACATTGCGACGCAGATCAGAGTACGCCTCCACCTTCTCGCGCGTAGGCACCGCAAGTTGAATGAAGTGGGTGCGGGCTCGAAGTTGAGGGTCTCGCTCGAGTAGTCTGTCCACGGCGAGAAGTCGCCTCGGCACGCCCTTGGTGTAGTCCAGGCGATCCACCCCGAGTATCGTGATTTTGCCAGCGGTCTGCGTGCGCAGCTGCTGCACCTTCTCGTCGACGACGTCGGATTTTCGCTCGAAGGCATCGATGTCGATGCTTATCGGATAGACTCCGAAGCGGACCAGACGGTCGTGCCACTCGAGTGAGTCCACACCGAGGTCGAGCCCCAAGACCTTGGCAGCCGAGTGAATGAAATTGTGGCGATAGCTTTCGGTGTGAAAGCCCACGAGGTCAGCGCCAAGCATGCCTTCCAAAAGCTGTTCGCGCAGCGGTAAGATGCGGAAGACGTCGGACGAGGGCCAAGGTACGTGCAGGAAAAAGCCGATGCGCGCCTTGGGGACACGCTTGCGCAGAAGAGCCGGCACAAGCATGAGCTGGTAGTCGTGAATCCACACCACGTCGTCCGGCTGCATCTGAGCTGCGATCACATCGGCAAACCGCTCGTTTACGGCTTTGTACGCTCGCCACTCGTTTACGGCGTCGAGGCGGACTTTGTCTAGGAGGTAGTGGAACAGCGGCCACAGCACGGCATTGGAAAAGCCGTCGTAGTAGAGCGAAACCTCGCTGTTCGTGATCGGGACCGAAATGAAGCGCGCGCGCGCGAGCTCGTTGTCGAGGTCTTCACGTGCGGCATTGCTGAGGCGCGAGCTGTCTCCCACGTAGCCTATCCAGCGGCCGTCTTCGCGCTCGTGCATTTCCTTGAGTGCAGTGGCGAGGCCGCCGGCCGAGGGGACGAGCGAGTAACCCGCTTGAGTGGTTTGGAGCGAGATCGGAAGGCGATTCGAAACTAGCAGCGTGCGCGGACCCATCTATCCCTCCGGTTGGGGGCCGCCTCGAAGTGTCGCCAATACGGCGTGCCCCGATCGACCCAGGTCGGTCGCGAGCGAAGTTGCACGACCTATGCCCGCTCCCGTCCTGAGTTGCAGGACGTGCGCCATTGCAGGTAATTCGCGAAATTAGTGTGAATTTGAGAGGCACGGGCCGCCGCCTGGGCGAGTCGCCGTAGCCCTGCCACAGGCCTCACCCCCGAGCACGAGGCGGTTTGCCCCGGAGTGTGTCGCGGGCGTCTGGCGCAAGCTGTTGCCTAGGGACGGTTCCAATGGGCTCCGGCGTGCTACCAAGTCAGCCCATGTTCCATTTTCGACGAAGCACCCTCACGCTGGTCGTGCTGCTCCTCGGCTGCAACGCGGAAAAATCAGCCAAGGCGCCCGAGGCCAAGTCCAACAACAACCAGGCGGAAGCAGCAAAGGAAGCCTCAGTGCCTGAGCATAAACCCCATGCTGCTCCCAATGCGGCTAACGCGATTCCTGCGCCCGACGACGTGGCCGCGGCGCCCCAGGATGCGCAGACCACGGAGAGTGGGCTTGCGTCGAAGCAGCTGACCGCGGGTGACGCAGCCGGGGTTCGCCCGCGCGCTTGGGATAAGGTCACGGTCAACTACACGGGCTGGACCACCGACGGCAAGATGTTCGACAGCTCTGAAGTTCGAAATCAGCCGGCCAGCTTCGCGCTCAACCAAGTCATCGCGGGTTGGACCGAGGGGCTGCAGTTGATGGTGCCGGGAGAGAAGCGCAGGTTCTGGATTCCCGAGGCGCTCGCCTATCAGGGCCAGCCTGGCGCTCCCACGGGCACGTTGGTATTCGATGTGCAGCTGCTCGAGGTCGAGAAGATGCCCGACCCGCCGCCCGCACCGAGCGACGTGGCAGAGGCTCCCAAAGACGCTCAGAAGACCGCGAGCGGATTGGCTTCGAAGGTGCTGACCAAGGGAACCGGCAAGGATAAGCCTCTGGCCAGTGACATCGTCAAGGTGCACTACACGGGCTGGACCACCGACGGCAAGATGTTCGACAGCTCGGTCACGCAGAACACTCCGATGACCTTCCCCGTGGAACGGGTCATCAAGGGTTGGTCCGAGGGCGTGCAGCTTATGACGGTGGGCGAGAAGCGCCGCCTCTGGATTCCTTCGGAGCTCGCGTACAACGACCGCCCCGGCGCCCCGAAGGGCATGTTGGTGTTCGATGTGGAGCTGCTTGAAATCGTGACGCCGAGGGCTCCGTCCGACGTAGCGGCTGCGCCGGCAGATGCGAAGAAGACGGCCTCAGGGCTTGCCTCCAAGGTGCTCAAGAAGGGCACGGGAACCGTTCATCCCGCGGCCACGAATATCGTGCGTGTGGACTACTCGGGTTGGACCACAGACGGCAAGATGTTCGACAGCTCAATCACGCGTGGGCAGCCGGCAGAGTTCCCGCTGAACCAAGTCATCGCGGGCTGGACCGAGGGGTTGCAGCTGATGGTCGAAGGCGAAAAGCGCCGCTTCTGGATCCCAGAAGACCTCGCGTACAAGGGGCAAGCCGGGGCGCCCCAGGGCACCTTGGTGTTCGATGTCGAGTTGCACAAGATTGTGCACTGACGCGTAGACAGTCAGCTGAAACGTAAAAAGCCCACCCCGCTACCAGCGTCGGTGGGCTTTCTTATTTGGGCAACGCGCCGTACTCAGGTGAGCTTGTTGCCGCGGGCCATCACGATTTTTCCGGTGCGCACCACTTCGCGCACGTCGTAGTTCGAAAGCAGCCCCATCATGCTGTCGAGCTTGGCGCTCTCGCCGTACACGCGCAGCATCACGGTCTCGGTGCCGTAGTCGACAACCTTGGCCTTGAAATGCTCAGCTACTTGCAGCATTTCCGTGCGGCTCTCGAGTGGAACCGCCACCTTCACCAGCGCGACCTCTGTCTCGACCATGTCCTGGTCCGTGTTGTCTTCGGCACTCACCACATCGACTAGCTTGGCGAGCTGCTTGATGATCTGCTCGAAGACTTCTTCATCGCCAGAGCACGTGATGGTCATGCGCGCGAAGCCTTCGTCCGGGGAAGGGCTGACGACCAAGCTCTCGATGTTGTAGCCGCGACGCGAGAACACAAGTGCCACGCGCACCAGCACGCCAGGCTTGTTGTTCACGAACAGAGAGATGGTGTGGACGCCGTTTTGCGCGCCCTCTGCGTTCGATCCGTTCTGCTCCATGTTCACGTGCTCCCGGTGGGCTTGTCGAGCTTGTGCTTCGGACGTTCGATAATCATGTTTTTGAGCGGCGCACCTGCGGGGATCATCGGGAAGACGTTGTCTTCCTTCACGACCTCAGCCTCGACCACGCACGGCCCTTCGTTGTACTCGGAAGCCTTCTTCAAGATGCGGTCCACGTCCGACGCGCGCTTGATGCGGAAGGCCTTCACGCCGTAGGCCTCAGCCAGCTTCACGAAGTCGGGGTTGCCTTCCAAATCGACGCCGCTCAGGCGGTTGTCGAAGAACAGCTCCTGCCACTGGCGCACCATGCCGAGGTAGTTGTTGTTGATGATGAGCACCTTGACGGGGAGCTTGTGGATGAACGCAGTGGCGAGCTCGCACAGCGTCATTTGGAAGCCGCCATCGCCGACGACAGCCCAGATTTGCTTGTCGGGACATGCGAACTGCGCGCCGATGGCCGCAGGGAAACCGAAACCCATGGTTCCGGCGCCGCCCGAGCTGAGCCAATGGCGATTTTTGCGCGTACGACAGAACTGCGCCGCCCACATCTGATGCTGTCCCACGTCCGTGGTGATGATGGCTTCGCCCGCGGTAATGGCGTCGAGGCGGTCGAGCACGTGTTGTGCCTTGAGCCCTCCCTGCTTGTTGTACTTGAGCGGGTACGCCTTACGCCACTTGTCGCACTGGGTGATCCAGTCATCGCTCTCGCAGCGGTCGACGAAGGGGATGAGGTCCTCCACCACGCGTCGCGCATCGCCATTGAGGCTGACGTCGGGCCGGATGACTTTGTTGAACTCCGCGGGATCGATGTCCACGTGGATTTTCATGGCGTCGGGGCAAAATTCTTCGATTTTTCCGGTGATTCGGTCGTCCCAACGCGCGCCGATGGCCATGATCAAATCGCAGCCGATGACGGCCTTGTTCGCGTAGGCCGTGCCGTGCATACCGAGCATGCCCAGGTGGAGCGGATGCCTCTCATCGACGGCGCCCTTGCCGAGCAAGGTGTTGACGAGCGGGGCGTTCAGCTTCTCTGCAAGCCGCGTGATGGCCGGGCCGGCTTCGCTGATGACAGAGCCATGGCCGACATACAAGAGCGGCCTTCGCGACCTGCGGAGCAGCTTGGCAGTGGCCTCCAACTGGTCGGGCTTCACGCTGCCGGGAATCTCGTAACCGGGCAGCTTCACTTCATCGACGAACTGCGCGTGACAGGGGCCGGCCGTCACATCCTTCGGCAGATCGATGAGGACGGGGCCCGGGCGTCCGGTACGCGCGATGTAGAAAGCCTCGCGCATGATGCGCGGAATCTCCTCGGCGTCTTTCACCAAGTAGCTGTGCTTGACGACGGGATAGGTGATGCCAGTGACGTCCGCCTCTTGAAAGGCATCTTTGCCAAGGCTCGGTCGAATCGTCTGGCCGGTGAGGACGATCATCGGAACCGAGTCCATCATCGCGGTGAGCAAGCCGGTGACGGTGTTGGTGGCGCCGGGGCCCGAGGTGACGAGCACCACGCCCGGCTTGCCCGTGGCGCGCGCATAGCCGTCAGCCATGTGCGTTGCGCCCTGCTCGTGGCGGACGAGGATGAGCTTGATCGGAGAGTCCACGAGTGCATCGAACAGCGGGATGGCTGCTCCACCGGAGAGTCCGAATACGTACTCGACGCCCTCGCGCTCAAGACACTGAATGAGCTTTTCGGCGCCCGTCGTCGGCTTCTCTGTTGGGGTCATGGACCTCGGACCTTTCTTCCAGGGAGGCTAGGCTCGCTGGAGGCCCTAATGTGCGGTCGGATGCCCGGCTTTGCCAGCAGTTTTCTGCATGTGAAGTGGCTTGGGACGCATTTCACTCGCCTCGAAACAGAAGATGGGGTCTGCGGCCCCCGTTTTATTTCGTGTCAGACACGTAGATGGCGCCGAGGTCGCCTTGTGGCTGGCTTGATTGAGTTGTTTTGTGGCTTGATGGTGGGTGGCCTTGTTTGGTTTGTTTGTGGGCCGGTTTGAGCTGGTGCTTTCCGAGGGGATGGAAAGCCAAATTGCGTTCACAATCTCATTACTTGGCTTGCATCGGCCTACATATTCCGGGCTGTTGAGTAGCTGTGGATAGAATGCAAATCGCCGTTTTTTTAGCGTCGAAAAATCGTTTTCGGAATTGTGGATTGTGCCTTGACCAGACAGGCGGATTCGTCGCGGATTGGCGGGAATTTGTGGGGCGTGTTACGAGCGTTGCATCGTGAGAGATCCGTTGGAATCTGCCCCAAACCTCGCCGTATTTGCCGATTTCGAGAACGTCGCTCTCGGCGTTCGGGACGCCAAGTACCCAAGCTTCGACATCGAGCTGGTCCTGCAGCGCCTGCTCGACAAGGGGAATGTCGTCGTAAAGAAGGCCTACTGCGACTGGGACCGCTACCGCTCGGCGGTGCGCCAGCTGCACGAGGCCGCCTTCGAGCTCATCGAGATTCCGCACGTCTCCTACTCAGGCAAGAACTCCGCGGACATTCGCCTCGTGGTCGACGCGCTCGACCTTTGTTACACGAAGGCCCATGTCGACGTGTTCGTGATCATCTCGGGAGATAGCGACTTTTCGCCGCTCGTCAGCAAGCTGCGCGAGAACAACAAGCAGGTGATAGGCCTGGGCGTAAAGAACTCGTCGAGCGATTTGCTCATCGAGAACTGCGACGAGTTCATCTACTACGACGATCTGGTACGCGCGAAGCCGCGCGCGAAGGGGCCGACCAAGGCCAAGAAGGTTGCGCGTCCCCCTTCGAGCCCGACCAAGCCTGTGCAGGGTGCGGCGGGGGAGGGCGTGCGAGCGGAGCCTACGAAACGTGATCCCGAAGCCATTGAGGACGCCAAGCTCGAGGCGATCGAGCATGTATTGGAAATTGTCGAAGGTTTGTTTCGAGAGCGTGACGGAAATCTCTGGGGCTCGATGGTGAAGCAGACGCTCAAGCGCAAGCGTCCCATGTTCAACGAGAGCTATCACGGCTACGAGAGCTTCAGCCAACTGCTTGAAGATGCTGAAAAACGCGGCCTGCTCAAGCTCCAGAAGGAGCCCAAGTCTGGAGGCTACGTGATCCTCGGATTCGGGCCCGAGGCCTAGAACAGACGCATCCGGGTCAGCGCACAATATGGTATGGCAATCCGGTGAGTTGGCGGGATGCGGTGAATCCTTGGCTGGGTTGCTCAGTCCTTCCTGAACCGTGTGTAGCGCGGGTCTACGCGCCCCAATTGCCTCAGGAGAGAAGCATGCGTCCGATGTACATGTGGGCCTTTGTCGCTGTTTGCGGTTTTTCTGCCGCGCTGCCCTCGGGCGACGCAGCGGCCCAAGCGCAGACTTTCAAGGTCGACACAGCGGAGAGCAAGATTCAGTTCGTTTCGGACGCGCCGCTCGAGAAGTTCACGGGCACCCTCAATGAAGCGAGCGGTGAGGTGGTCGTGGACCCCAACGCGCCTGCGGCGGCCAAGGGCACCATCAAGGTGGAGGTTGCGTCCATCAAAACCGGCATCAAGTTGCGCGATGAACACGTGGTCGCAGACAACTGGCTCGATGCGAAGCAGTTTCCGCAAGCCACGTTCTCCCTCACCAAGGTGAGCGGCATCGAGAAGCTCAAGCCGGGCGAAGCCGTCGACGCGACCGTGTCCGGCAAGTTCACGCTGCACGGCGTGACCAAGGATGTAACCTCGTCGGCGAAGATTCGTCTGACGCCAGCGCAGGACGGTAAGAAAGCGTCGCTTCGCATCGTGGGGAGCTTCACTATCAAGCTCGAAGACCACAAAGTTTCGATTCCATCTATTGTGGCGCTGAAAGTTTCTCCAAACATCGTTGTGAACTTGGATCTGCGTGCAATCGCTGAGTAAGTTTTTCGAGGCCTAAAAACCTCGCGAAAAGTCAGCACAGCTCGCATTTCCTACGCCGTCTTACCTCTCGAACAAAACGCCTTGTCACCTTTCATGGGGGCGCTCACGCTGTAGGTAAGGCAGCCACGTCAGACACATGTTGGGTCGACAGCCGTGGTGCCTTGCGGGCGCAGCAAGCACGGCGCGGTGAGGAGGAACCCATGATGTTGGCAATCGAGCGTCACGACTTTCCCGATGTCGATGGTCTTCCTGTGGGATTGGGCGACTGGATCGAGGTGTTTTGTGGCTGGAGCCGTGACCCAAAGTTCGATGGGCGCGCGGTTCAGGTGATAGACATCTTGCGAGGCGGGCGCGGCGCAGTTTTCCGGCTGCGCGACCCCGTCGCCGATACACCGCATCTGTACGTGCTGGCCGACGGCTACGGCTACCGACGCGTAGACATCTCAGGGCTCGCCAACTGAATTCTCGCCAACTGAATTAAGGCGCGGTGGCAACGCAGACTGTCGGGCCGAGAGGTAGAGGTGAAGGAGACCTTTCAGGTCTCTTTGCCGCGCACACGAACTTGCTCGATCCAGGCTGCGTAGTTCCCGCCATAACCCGAGAGTTCCCACAGGCTGCGCACTCGGCTGTGTATCTTAGCGATGCGCTCGGGGCTGAGGTCGGGTTCGTCTTCCACGTCGGCGAGGACTCGCTCGGTTACTTCACGTGCGGAAGCGTGCGCACCTGCAAGGGAGAACTCCCCACCGAGGCCCAAGTAGCTCAGCACTTGGGTGCTCACTTCGGCAGAACTCTTGCGGCTCTCTTTGATGTTGCCCTTGCCGGTGAGCACATTGCCGAGGCCGAAGACGTGCTCGAACCCGTGCACGCGGCCCGTCTTTTCGTCTGCAAAATGCACGAGCTCGCCCCGCATCGGCAGCCCGGGAATGGCGGCTGGAACCGAGCCGATGGAACTCACCACGAGTGGACTTCGGATCTCGGCGATGTCGCCCTCGATGGCCAGGAGCTTGCCATTCACGGTTTGCGTGCGCTGAAACCTCACGCCTGCCAGGCGGCCGTTTTCGATGATGGGTGAAAGCGGCGTGTGGTTGCCCTGAAAGCCGACGAGATACTTCTCGCTGACCTTATCCATGACCTTGGCGCGCACCAGAGCGACCTTCGCCAGTTGCTCGGGTGTGGCGTTGTCGGGCGCAGAAGCGAGCGGCATCGCGGTCTTTTCGCGGCGGTAGAAGAGCGTGGTGCCACGCAGGCCGAGGTCTGTGACTTTGAGGCCGTGCTTGGCCAAGAACTCGGGGATTCCCGTATGCTCGAGCTCGAGCGTGGTGACGGGAATGCCGCGCGCGCGCAGGGCACGCTTGTAGAGTTCGCAGTTGATGATCTTGGCAACGTCGATGGAAGCGAGACCTCCGCCTACGACGATCGCGCCATCGTGAATCTCGAACTCGGGCCCTTGGTATCCCTCGTCCGGATAGTGGTTGTACCAGTAAACGAACGGGTTTTGATACACGAGGCCGGGGATGGTGGAGGCTTCGCTGTCGCCGAATAGCGGGCGATCGCGCCATGCGCCGCTCGCAAACAACACGGCGCTGACGCCCCAGTCTTGAAGCAGCGCGTCAAGTGTCACATCGCGTCCAAGCCGGGCCTGCGGCACGAACAACACGCCGTCCCGATCGAGGTTTCGTCCGATTTGCGCGTACTCTTTTTCCCGCAGTTTTTCGTGCCAACGTGGCAAACCGTCTTCGATCTTACCAAATGGCCGGTCGTTCTGTTCGAGCACGACCGCCAGGATTCCGCGGGCCGCGCACAGGCTTGCGGCTTCGGATCCCGCCACTGCGCCGCCGACGATGGCTACCGCGTGGCGAGGGCTTTTGGATGGGGCAATTTCGTTGGCCATGCAGCGTCTTGCACTCTATTGGACCCGTCGGGTGGCACAAGAAAAAACGCGCAGGCTCCTCCCCCCCAGCTCCTGACCGTTCGCGGGGCGGTTACGCCTGCTCGCCCTAAAGCTTCGAAGGCTCACCCTGAGCTTTGGTACTCCTAAGCTGCCGGCCGCACACGCCGGTCACTTGGGAGGCTTCAGCAATGGCGACGGAGAGCATGGACATCGGAATCAGCGGGTTGGCCGTTTACACCCCGCGCTTCAAGGTGTCTCTCGAGCGCTGGTGCGAGTGGACGGGAAGCCCCTGGGACAAGGTTTCGTCGGTGGTAGGCAGCGGTTTTCGCCAGCCCGGTCCCCACGAGAGCATCTACACCATGGCTGCCAACGCGGCGCTGCGGCTCATCGATCAGTACCAGATCGACCCGCGCGAGGTTGGCTACTTCGCGTTCGGCACGGAATCGAGCACGGACAACGCGGCCGGTGCCGTAATCGTGCGCGGCATGATCGACCGTGCGCTCGTACAGCGTGGGCAGCCTCGCCTGGCCCGGGCCTGCGAAGTGCCCGAGTTCAAGCACGCCTGCCTCGGTGGCGTCTACGCTATCAAGGGCGCGGTGCGATACCTGGCGACGGATGGCCGCGGCAAGAAGGCCATCGTGGTGTGCGGCGACATCGCGGAGTACGAGCGCGGCTCGAGCGGCGAGCAGACCCAGGGCGCCGGTACGGTGGCTGTGCTTTTGGAGCAGAACCCCAAGCTTTGCCGCGTCGACCTGCGCAATGCTGGCTCTTCGTCCGACTACCGCGGGCTCGATTTCCGTAAGCCCGTGGCCCGTCACTTCGTAAAGGAATACGCGCCGAACACCAACCGCTACGCGGATTTCCCGGTGTTCAACGGCAAGTACTCGACCTTTTGCTACCTGGATGCAGTGACCCACGCCACGGACGCGATGTTCGAGCGTTTGGGTGAGGAGCCCAAGGCTTTCTACGAGCGTGTGGCCGCGATTTTCATGCACCGCCCCTTCCAGTGGATGCCCATCAACGGCATGACGGCCCTGTACGTGTGGGGCCTCGCTGGCAGCGAAGAAGGCCAGAAGGAGCTGGCTGCACTGTCTGATCAGGCCCGCGTTTCCTTTGATGCGGTGTTGGCAGAGATTCGTTCGAGCGGTGATCTGCTCGATGGCGCACTCACGCAAGGCCTCGATGCGGACCCGTATCCGAACGCAAGCGCAGTCGTGAAGGCCGCTCGCAACTCGAGCACGCTGAAGGGCATCCTCAAGAACAAGATGCGTCTTGGCGCAAACGGCATGCGCGAGCTCGGCAACCTGTACACAGCGGCGCTTCCGGCGTGGCTTGCTGCAGGCTTCGAGGAAGCACGGGCCGAGGGCGCGGATCTCGCGGGCAAGACGCTGCTGGCGGTGGGCTACGGAAGCGGCGATGCTGCCGAGTCCATCCCGCTCCAGGTGGTCCAAGGCTGGGAGGAAGCGGCTGCGAAGATCGGCTTTGCGCGAGCACTTGAGGGTGCCGTGGAGCTGAGCCGCGAGCAGTACGAGCGCCGACACGATGGTCATGAGCTCGACGTCTCGTACGACACCCGCGGCGAGTTCGTGGTCGAGCGCGTCGGCGACCGGCTGACGGGCGACGTGCAGGATGTGGGCATTGAGTATTACCGCTACGTGCCGGAAGCGGGCGAAATCGCCAACGCAGCGGAGTGAGTCCACCTGGCGTCCGTGGGCTTGGGCCACGCGGCGCACTGAGCACTCGAACACCCTTGAAGTTACAGCGAAATGCCCCAGGGTATGGACGTGACTTGCTTGCACTCGACGGAGAGGGCACACCTGCCCCCGAATGAGTAGTGCACTGAGCAAGCCCATCACGGGAAAAGTCATTGTCACTGGGACGAGCGGGTTTGTGGGAAGCCAGCTCCGCGACGCGCTTCTGAAGGGGGGCGCCGATGTGGTCTCCCTGGTCCGGCCCAGCTCACCGCCTGCAAAGCGCGGGCGTGGCGCGTCGGCAGATTACGCGGACGTGGCCGCGCTCAAGGCGCTATTTGCCCGCGAGCAGCCCGACTACGTGTTTCATGTGGCAGGTGCCACCAAGGGGGTCACGTACGCGGATTTCCACGCGGGCAATGTGATGCCCACGGTGAACCTCATGCGGGCCTTGCGCGACGCGCACCCGGACGTGAAGCGCTTCGTGCATGTTTCATCGCTGGCAGCGTTCGGTCCGAGTGTCGGAACACAGCCGCTACACGAAACCGACCCACGTAAACCGGTGGAACACTACGGGCGCAGCAAGCTCGAGGCCGAGCTCGTGGTGGAGGCCGCCGGCGACTCGCTGCCCTGGACCATCATTCGCCCTAGCGCGGTGTACGGGCCGGCTGAGGTCGACATGTTCAACCTGTTCAAGGCTGCCAAGTCCGGCGTCAATCTCTTCTTCGGGAACCGCCATAAGTATGCATCCGCGGTTTATGTCGACGACCTACTCGAAGCGATGGTGCTTGCGGCGCAGTCGGATGTGGCGCGCGGCCGTGGCTACTTCGTGTGCGATGGCGTGCCCTACACCTGGAAGCAAATCCAAGGACATATCGTTGCCGCTGTGGGGCGCCCAACCCTTACACTGAGCTTGCCAGGCTTCATGGTGCCGATGGCCGGCGTCGCAGGCGAAGTGCTCACCGCGTTCGACAAAAAGCCGCGCCTCCTCAATCGGCAAAAGGCCATCCTCGACGCGCAGCACGCCTGGCTCTGTACGCACCAAGCGGCACGAGAGGATTTCGGTTACGCGCCGCGTGTGCCCATGGCCGAGGGCACACGAAGAGCCTATCGCTGGTACCGCGAACAAGGGTGGCTCTAGGAGCACCACGCGCGCCAGATTCAGTTGAGCGTGTAGGGCATGCTCAGCGAAAAGGGAGCAATCGTGGCGCGAAACACGCTGTCATCGTCGCGCTTCATCTCGTAGGTGCCGTGCATGGTGCCGTGGGGCGTCGAAAGCACGCAGCCGCTCGTGTATTCGAAATGCTGGCCAGATTCGAGGCGCGGCTGAGCGCCCACCACACCCGGCCCGCGCACTTCTTCCACGCGCCCGCTGCCGTGCGTGATGACCCAATGCCGGCTCAAGAGCTGCACGGGACGCTTCCCTTCATTGGTGATACGAACCGTGTAGGCAAACACGTAACGCTGTTGCCGCGGTGCAGATTGATCGGCTACGTACGTGCTCTTGACACTGACCCGCACGCCTTGGGTATTCGCTTCACTCACCGTGCTTTTTTACCACAAACGGGATGCATCTTCAGCGCCCTTCAAAGTTCGGTGGCCGCTTTTCGATAAGCGCCTCGACCCCTTCGAGATGGTCGCGCGAGTTCTGCGCGATGCCTTGGCAGGTGGCCGCAGTTTGCAGGGCTTGCTCGAGTGACATGTGCTGGGCTTGATAGGCCATGGCCTTGGTAAGCCGCACCGCGATAGGTGCGTTCTCGGCAATTTGACGGGCTTTTTGGTGTGCGGATTCGAGCACGGCGTGCGGGTCAGTGACCTGATGCACGAGTCCGATGCGCTCGGCTTCCTCGCTGTCGATGACGCGTCCAGTCAGCATCAACTCGAGCGCACGCGGAAAACCGATGACCTGGGCCAACACGTAGGCGCCACCATCGCCCGGAACGAGGCCGAGTTTGACGAATGTGGAGCCAAATTTGGCGCTACGCGAGGCTATGCGGATGTCGCACATGCAAGCGAGGTCGAGGCCGGCTCCGATGGCGCTTCCGTTGAGTGCGGCGACGATGGGCTTGTCAAAGCGCGCGATGCGCCGTGGAACGCGGTGAATCCCGGTGAAGTAGCGCTGCCGTAGCGCGAAGGGGGCGCCCTCGAACATGCCCGTTTTGTCGAGCATGGCTTTGACATCGCCGCCTGCGCTGAAGGTAATGCCAGCGCCCGTGAGCACCACACAGCGCACGTCCGGGTCGCGCTCGGCTTCATCAAAGGCAGCCTCGAGGCTCGCTATCATCTCGAGGCTGTAGGCGTTTCGGGCGAGCTCGCGATCCAAGGTGATCTGCGCGACGTGCCCGGTCTTTTCATACTGAAGGTCGACGAGGTTCATGGCGCGTCGAGCGTACCACCGCGCGGCGCGGCTTGAACGCGCGCGAGCAGAAAATGGGCACACACCACGCCGACGAGAGACACCGCGGTCCCCACGAGAAAGCTTGCATGGTAGGCCTCGGGCGCACGCACTCCGCCTGCCGCTTCGACGACGGCAAACATGACGGCCATACCGAGCGCATTGGCGAGCGTGGAGGTGAGCGTCATGAGTGACGAAACGGTACCCAGCATTTCCGAGCCCACGCGTTCTACGACAACGGCGACGGATCCGGGCGCGCACAGCCCGAGGCCTACGCCAGCTATGGCCAAACCTAGGCCTAAAAGCAGTGGATTTGGCCGTTCATCGAGCCAGAGCAGCGCCGCCGCAGAAACGAAAATGCAGTAGCCTCCCCACAGTACGAGTCGGGCTGCGCCGAAGCGCGCACTCAAGCGACCGGCCAAGGGGCCCGTGATGCCCATCGCGAGCGGGCGCCACACGAGCAGCGCGGAAATCGCCAGCGCCGATAGGTGCCACAGCTCCTTCAGCAGATACGGCAAGATCATGAACGCGCCCATGTAACTGAAGGTCAAGGCCGTGCGAGCCGTGAGGCTGAAGCGAACGAGCGGTTGCCGCATAAGCTCTGGGGGCAACACGGGTTGTGCTGAGCGTTTTTCTGCGGACACTGCCCAACCTGTGCAGGCGATGCAGCAAGCGCCGGCTAGCAGGGCCCAGTTACGTGCCTCGCTCTCGCCTAAAAACGAGGCGCACAGCATGAGCGAGAGTGCGGCGAGGCCTATCGAAATCGAGCCTTCAATGTCGAAGCGTCCTGACTGCGGGAACTTTCGCTCTTCGAAGTAGGCGGCAGCGAGAATGAAAGCAGGCAGTCCCAGAATGACCTGGCCGACGAACAGATAGCGCCAAGAAATTACGTCTAACAGTGCGCCGCCGATGAGTACGCCCGACAAGGGCGAGAGGGCCATGGCTGAAGTCCAATAGCCGATGGGCGTGGCGCGTTCCGTGGGCGGATAAAGGTCTGTGAGAATGGCGAGCGCAGCCGGTAAAAGCAGGCCGGTTCCGATGGCTGTCACGATGCGCGCTATCAGAAGCGGAGTGAGCGACGGGGCCAGTGCGGACGCAGCCATACCGAGGAGCGACAGGCCAAATCCGACTAGCCAGATGCGCTTGCGGCCCCAGACATCTGCGGCGCGCCCTGCTGCTGGGGTACACAGCGCCACGACCAACATCGGGCCGAGTGACACCCAGTTCGTGGCGGATGGGGAGCTCCCGAGATCTTGCGCAATGGAAGGCAGCGCGACCGTCAGGATGGTCAGCGTGATATTGGAAACGAAAATACCCCAAAGCGAGATCCAGAGCGTCAGGCTTCGCTGGGCGGAGTGCGTCGCTGCGATGGGAACAAACGTTGCGGACACAAACGTTCGAAACGATAGCCCCGACGCGCTCCGGGCGCGAGCCCAGGGACAGTAGGACTGCGCAAGCGGCGCCTACTATTAAAGGGTTGTGCTCGCTAGCTGTGCTTGGGGGGCCGGGTGTACGGCTTGCGTGACGCGCACGGGTGGCGGCGCTCCGAGCTGGAGTTCCTCTTCGCCTTGCTTGAAGACCAAACGCAGCGTTACGTCGCCCATTTCGTTGATATGCAATGCTAGCGGGTTGGCAGAGAGGAGCTCGGCTTCGGCCTGGGTCTCTGCGCCCGTGTCTGCACGCTCCATGAGACGCCAACCCGGCTGAATGAAGGCGGTGTAATCGCCAGCAGGAAGGTCTGTGAGGAGCGTTTCGCGCGCCCGCACGCCATCGCGGTCAGACAGCCGCAGCAGGGCCGATCCGGAGATGTCGATCTGCACATCGCGCAATCGGTACACCGTCCCTTGCGAACTCGCGGCGGTCAACGGGATGCGCAACGACGCAGCCTGCTGGGACGCGAACGACATCGGATCGTGGTCGTCGAATTGGCTGCCGCATGCAGACAACGACGCCACACATGCGAGAAGCAGTGTGAAACGCATGGGAGGTCTCCAGGGAAAGTGGAGTCTGACCTGTATATGTCTGGAGTAGCAGGGGCGAGGTGTGCTGCAAAGAACTACATGCATCGTATGCAAGATTACGCACAAAATTTGACTGAACGGCGCATTCGACGGGGGTAAGGGCTGCGAGGTGGTCAAGTATGAAAAGCGGGTTTACGCCGGAAGTTGTTGAAGAAACGCACCAAGATCCGCGTAGTGCTGGGGTGAAGAACCTTCGCTCGTTCCGTGTTGCACTGCCGGTGTGGTTGCTTGCCTGCCTCGCAGCGGCCTGTACGACTCAACAAGCCACGCCCGCGCCCGTGGAGCCGCCGAAGTCCGGTACCCTTGGGGTAAAGCAAGTTGAGCAAAGTGCGGTGCCGTCAGGGCCGGTGAAAGTCCTGCACTTCTCGCCGTCCGGTGAGGCTCCGGCCAAAGCCTTCGTGAGCGTGGCCTTCGATCGGGCGATGGTTGCGTTGGGGACCGACACTGAGACAAGCGACGCGCTCTCGATTGAGCCCAGAGTGGAGGGGCGGGCGCGTTGGTTGGGATCGCAGACGCTGGTCTTCGAGCCGCGTCAGGGCTTCCCCAGTGCGACGACATTTCGCGTGCGTGTGCCGAAGGGCACGAAGGCACTCGACGGGACGGAGCTCGAAGCCGACGTGGTGTTCGACTTCATGACGCCTGCGCCTTCGATTGCGTACACGGACCCCAGTGCAGACGCGCGTCAACAGCGTCCGGCGCGAGTAATCGACCTCTATTTCAACCAAGCTGTCTCGCCGGAAAGCGTGAAAGCGGCGGTCAGCCTCAGCGCGCGCACGGGAGCCTCTGCTCCGCGTAGCGTGGCGTTCACCGTAAAGCGACGCGACCCCAACGACGCGCGCAGCGTGCGCGTGACGCCTCGAGAAAAGTTTTCGCTCGGAAGTCAGGTCGAGCTGACGGTTGCGGGACATCTACGCGGGGATGAGGGACCGCGAGAAATGGGTGCGGACTTCAGCACCTCTTTCTCCATCTACGGACCGCTCACGTTCGCGCAGCGCAGCGTGTGCCCGCGCGAGGGATGTTCGCCATCGGGCTTGAGCTTGCAGTTCACGAACCCGGTCAAGGTAAAAGATGTACTCAAGCAACTTCGCTTCGTTCCCGAAGTGTCGCGGCTGGGGGAGGCACACGATGCCGATTACGTGAGCGAATACGTCTATGTGGCGCGTAACTTTGCTCCGAACACGGCGTACACGGTGCGCCTTGAAGGCAACCTTGTGGATGCCTTCGGCAATGTGTTTTCCGGGCCACGTGAACTTGCGTTTCGAACGAGTCCGTATGAGCCAAGTGCATCGTTTGCAGGATACGGCGACCTCTTGCCAATGGGGCAATCCCCGCTGGTATCCGCTCGGCTGACAAATCTTGCGACGCCCGTGCTGCACTTGTTCGCTGTCCCGGCCGATGAGGTTGAGCTTTACGCTTCGGGGCGCAAAACCTTGCCTGCACAGGGGGGGATTGTCTCCGAGCTACCGGCTGCGAGCGGCAGCGAGCGCAAGATGGTTCAAGTGGATCCAGCGCCTGTCCTACAGGCCGGTAAGGGCGTTTTCCTCGCTGCGATTACCGACAAGCGCTACGGCAAAGAGCCTCTCGCACGCACGCTGCTGGCGGTGACGGATCTCGCGCCTTCCCTCAAGCTCGGAAGTCAGGGGGGCCTCGTTTGGGTGACGTCGCTGTCGAATACGAGGGCCGTCGAAGGCGCAGCGGTGCGCATCGTGGACTGCGGCAAGACCTTGGCTTCCGGCGTGACGGACGCGGCTGGCATGTTTCAGTTCAGCCTAAAGAAGGCCACCGAATGCGACGTGTTTGCGGTGGTCGAAAAGGCCGCGGACGTCAGTTTTGTGCACAAATACGCCGGAGTTGGGCCGTGGGCGCTGAGTGAGAACGGTGGCAGTGGAGAGGTTCTGGCGAGCGTCGCGCACGTGTTTACGGAGCGGGGAGTGTACCGGCCCGGCGAGACCATGCAGGTCAAGGGCATGCTGCGTACCCACAGCGCAAAGGGGCTCACGCCCCTGCGTGGCGCGGTGCAGGTCAAGGTCAGCGATAGCCAAGGGCGAGAGATCGAGCAGACGAAACTTCAGCTCAATGAATTCGGCACATTCGCGCGTGCCGTGCGCATTCCGGGCTCGGTTTCGCTCGGACCGCTTTCTATCGAAGTGAAGCATGGCAGCGAAACATTCTATGAGAATGTGGAGGTCGCCGAATTTCGTCGCGCGGAACTCGAAGTCGATGTGCGTACAACTGCCGCTGAACTTGTACGCGGTGGCAAGACTTCCGTGCGCGTGTCTGGAAGCTACTTGTTTGGCGCGCCTGTTGCGCATCAGCGCGTGGTGTGGAGCGGACGTCGCGTGGAGCGCGAATCCAATCCCGCGGGAGCAGCGTGGGTCGGGTTTACCTACCGTGACGACACGCGCTGGTTCAATGAGATGCAGGAGTCAGAGAACACCACGCTTTTCGGCGGTGAGGGCAAGCTCGATGCACGCGGTGAGCTGAGCTTCGACATCTCGGCGGCCATGGAGCTCACCTCGGGTGTGGCCGGGCTCGAAGTCGAGGCGACAGTCGATGGGTTGAGTGGTGCGACTGCCAGCGGTCGCAGCGTGCTGACTGTCACTCCCGCATCGTTTCTTGTGGGCATCAAATCAGCCTCTTCGCTGATCACGCCCGGACAGGCGGTGTCTCTCGATCTGGCCGCCGTTCGGCTCGATGGGGAGCCTGCGGTAAAGGCCTCGCTCGATGTGCGTCTAGAGCGGCGGGTGTACACCACCGAGCTCAAGGAGGGTGAGGGCGGCCGAAGCGAGCACGTGACCACGCACAAGGACCAAGTCGTTCAGACGTGCAAAGTGCAGGCGCAAAAGGGACTCGCGCGCTGTGAGCTGACACCAAACGAGCCGGGTCTGCATTTCGCGCGCGTGAAGTCGAAAGATGCCGCGGGGCGCCCTGTGGAAGCGGCTCTTGTGCTCTATGCGTACGGTTCGGG
>CAZEWA010000005.1:50593-54481 GCA_964515685.1 uncultured Polyangiales bacterium
ATGCCGCGGGGCGCCCTGTGGAAGCGGCTCTTGTGCTCTATGCGTACGGTTCGGGTGCAGCGAGCTGGGGCGATGAAAAAGGTCCTGTGATCCAGCTGAAGGCCGACCGCGCACGTTATCGTGTGGGCGAGACCGCGAAGGTATTGGTCGCCTCTCCGTTCGATGAGGCCGAGGCGTTGATCACCGTCGAGCGCGAGGGCGTGCTCTCCGTGGAACAGCGACGCATCGTCGGCCGGGCCGCTACGCTTGAGATTTCGGTCGATTCGCGCTTCGTACCCAACGCATTCGTCACCGTATTACTCGTGCGTCCGACCTCGGGCGAAGCCGCGGTGGTCGGCGCAAACGACGTCCCGTTCCGCGTGGGCAGTGTGGAAATCAAGACAGACACGGAGCAACACCATTTGCGCGTGGCGGTCATCCCGGATGCCGCGGAAAAGCGACCGGGAGATTCACTCGATGTCGCGTTCGAGGTTAAAGATGGTAGCGGAAAGCCCCAAAAAGCCGAGCTGACGGTATTCGCGGTGGATGAGGGCGTGCTCGCGCTCACGGGCTACAAGACGCCCGACCCGTTTGACGTCTTCTACGCGCCGCGCGCCCTTCAGGTCTGGACGGCGGACGCGCGCGGCAGTCTCGCTCGCTTCGTTCATGAAGAAGAAAAAGGCGGAACGGAAGGCGGCGGTGGCGGGGATGGCAGCGGTACGCGCACAAACTTTGATGCGCTCGCGTTCTATGCGCCGGAGGTCGTCACGGACGACGCAGGTCGAGCGAAGGTAAGCTTTAAACTTCCCGACAGCCTTACGCGCTATCGCATCATGGCGGTGGCTGTTTCGCGCGGTGCCGATGCGGGTGCAGGGGCGGCGGACGTACGCACCAAAAAGCCGCTTATGCTGCGGCCCGCCTTGCCCCGTGCGCTGCGAGTTGGTGATGTGTTCGAGGCCGGCGCCACGGTGCACAACGATAGCGCTGAGGACATGGAGGTAGAGCTTCGGGCAGAGGTCGAGGGCGTCGTCCTTTCGAGTGACAAGACGCAGCGCGTGTCAGTGCCAAAGGGCGGAGCCGTGGAAGCACGCTTCAAAATGCGCGCGGACAAGGCGGGACAGGTTGTCTTTCGCTTCGGCGCCAAGGCTGCACGGGAAACGGATGCGCTCAGCGTGACGCGCGATGTTGCGTTGCCCACGCCGCTCGAGACAGTCAGCACGACCGGCCAGGCGCAGGGAACCTTGCGTGAGGGTATACAAGCCATGCAGGGCGTGCGAAGCGACGCTGGCGGGCTTGAGGTGCTGATGTCGACCACCGCGCTGGCTTCGCTTGGGGCGCCCGCACAGGCTCTCGTAGACTACCGCTACAACTGCACCGAACAGCTCGCGTCGCGGCTCGTTGGCATGGCCGCCATGCTGCGTCTAAGCGCGAAGGGGGCATTCGATGTCGATGCGGAATTGCCCGCGCGGATAGATGCCGTGCTCGGAGAGCTCGAGCGTCACCAGCGTGCAGACGGGGCGTTCGGCCTGTGGTCGCGCGAAGAATGGGAACTTCCGCCTGCGCTCGCGGGGTTTCTCACCAGCTACGCGTTGCTGGCGCTCGAGGAGGCGCGCGTGGCAAAGATCACAGTGAACTCCCATGCGATTTCGAGCGCGCAAGCTTGGCTGACTCAATACCTGCGGGATGTACGCGAGCAGCCGCGGCGGGACGCAAACCAAGCGAGCGCTACCTTGGCCGTCTACGCTCTCGCTCGAACGGGGCAGGCAGATGCATCGTATCTGGGCACGCTGTACGAGCGGCGAGCGAGCCTAGATTTGGCCTCACAAGTTGCGCTTGGGCACGCGCTCGCCTTGGGAAACAAAGAACAAGAGAGCCAGACCTTGTTCGACCTCGTGCTCACTCGCTTGCGCATGACGGCCGACGAGGCGCACGTGGAGGCGAATGTCGGCGACGCCTACGCGGTGGTGCTCGCGTCGGATCTTCGCGCTACGGCGCAGCTCGTGTTGTGGCTACTCGGGCGCGACGAGAAGCATGTGCTGTTGCCGAAGCTCGCTCGCTGGCTTTCGTCCTCGCGCAAGCTCGATGGAACCTGGGGCACCACACAAGACAATGCCTGGGGCCTCATCGCCCTCGCGCGGTATGCAGAGAGCGTGGAGAAAGACACGCCCGACTTGCGAGTGACTGCACGCCTCGACGCGAAGAAGCTGGGCGAGGCGGTGCTGCAAGGGCGTAAGGCAGCAGAGGGCCTCTTCGTGCCCATGGCAAGCCTCGGCAACAAAGGCAGCGACATCGAGCTTACCAGCACTGGTACAGGCACGCTTCACTACACGCTGCGGCTCTCCTATGCGCGCGATACGTTGCGCGCTACACCTGAAGAGCGCGGCTTCTATGTGGAGCGAAGCTACGAGCGCATCGAGCCCGTGGCGCTCGCACGCGGGGAAGCCCAGGGGGAGGCTGGCGCCTGGGCAAACGTAGGGGATTACGTGCGTGTGACGGTCCAAGTCGTGGTGCCTGCGACGCGCAGGTTCGTCATGATCGAAGACCCGCTGCCCGCAGGGCTCGAGCCTGTGAACCTTACGTTCTCCACGGAAACCCAAAGCGCAGGCAGCGCGCTCAGTGAATACCAGGGACCCCACAACCACTCCGAGCTGCGCGATACGCTGGTCGCGTTTGCTGCGACCGAGCTCGAGCCTGGTATCTACCGTTACCAGTACCTCGCACGTGCCAGTACGCCGGGCACATTCGTCGCGCCGCCTGCAGGTGCGCACGAGATGTACCATCCCGAGACCTACGGCCAGACCGGGGCCACCACTTACGAGGTGCGCGCGCGATGATGCGGCGTCTTATGCCCCCAGTGCTGCTGTGTGCGGCCTTGGGGGCATGCTCGCTCATGCTGTGCGCGTGGCTGTTTTCCGAACTGCCGGAGACGCTCACGCCGGGACGCCATGCGCTCGTGATCCGCGATAGGGAAGGCGGACTGCTGCGTGAGCCCGCATTTGAAGATGGCTTGCGTGCAGACTGGGTGCCTCTGGCGGAGGTCCCGAAGGCCGCCCTCGATGCCATCGTCCAATCCGAGGACCATCGCCTGACGCAGCATGTAGGAGTCGACCCGCTTGGTCTGCTGCGTGCGTTGTACCTCGACCTGCGTGCGGGGCGCGTCGTGGCGGGTGGTTCAACGTTGGCGATGCAGCTGGCACGCATCGCGTACGAGCTGCCAAGGACCTTTCAGGGCAAGGTCGAACAAATCTGGCGTGCGCTCTTTGTGCAGGCGCAGCTCGGGCCCGAGGGCGTCCTCGAAGCCTACGTCAACCTCGTGCCCTTGGGGCGCGACGTGCGCGGTCTCGGTATGGCCAGCCGGGCGTACTTCAATAAGCCCCTGCGCGACCTGACACTCGGCGAGGCGGTCGCCCTTGCGTGTTTAGTTCGGGCGCCCAGCGCGTACGACCCCTATCGACACGCACCGCGCCTGCTTGCGCGACGACGCTACGTTTTGCAGCTGATGCACAAGCGGGGCGTGCTGACCGAAGACGCCATGCGCGCTGCGGACCAGGAGCCGCTGGTGCTCGCGCCCTTCGAGCGCACGTTTCGTGCACCGCATGCGGCCTCTTTGGCTCGCAAAGAGGCGGAGCGGCGTGGCGCAAGAGGGGTCACACAGCTCTGGACCACCCTAGATGCGAACCTGCAGCGGGCTGCACAACGAACCTGCAGACAGACGGTGCAGACCCTGCAGACAAGTGGGGCCACCGATTGTGCCGCGGTCATTCTTCAGGCCTCGACCTCCGAGATATTGGCGATGGTGGGCTCGCCTGATTTTCATTCGCCGCACGGCGGCCAGGTGAACTCTGCGCTTTCGCTGCGTCAGCCTGGAAGTGCGCTCAAGCCCTTTTTGTACGCGCTAGCGTTCGAGCA
>CAZEWA010000006.1:0-1749 GCA_964515685.1 uncultured Polyangiales bacterium
TTTTTTGCGTCCGTCGTCGTGACGGCTCTGTTCGATGAACAGGGCGTCTTGCGCGGATTTGCCAAGGTCACGCGCGACCTTACGGAGCGGCGTCTTGCGGAGGAGCAGCGGTGTCTTGCGGAGGAGCGGCTGCGTCGCTCCGAGGAGCGTTTGTTACTTCTGGTGGAGGCGGTGCAGGACTACGCCATCTACATGCTCGATCCCGAAGGTCACATCACCACGTGGAACGCGGGAGCCCAGCGCATCAAGGGGTACAAGGTAGCTGAGGTATTGGGACGTCACTACGCGCTGTTTTTTCGCGACGAAGATGTCGCTGCCGGCAAGCCTCAGCGCGAGCTCGAGCAAGCCCTCATGCACGGGAGGTACGAGGAGGAGGGCTTCCGTGTGCGCAAAGATGGCGAGCGGTTCTGGGCGAGCGTCGTGCTGTCGCCGATTCGCAGTGAGCAAGGGGAACTCTTAGGCTTTGCCAAGGTCACGCGCGATCTGACCCAGCGCGTGGAAGCGGAGCAAACGGCGCGCAAGCTCCTGTGGGAGCAAGCAGCGCGTACAGCGGCGCAAGAAGCCGAAGCCAAGATTCGGGAGGCGGCGGACAGCGCGAAGGCCAGTGCCCGGCGTGCGGAAGAGGCGAATCGCGTCAAAGACGAATTCCTCGCGACTGTGTCACACGAGCTGCGCACTCCACTCAACGCGATCGTGGGCTGGTCCGCGCTCTTGCAAGGCAGAGCCATGGCGCCCTCGACCGCGAAAGCCATCGAGGTCATCCACCGCAATGCTTTGGCGCAGGCCAAGATCATCGATGATATTCTCGATGTCTCCCGCATTATTACGGGCAAGCTGCGCCTCGAGCTCAGGCTGACCGACCTCGCGATGGTGGTGCAGGATGCAATCGAGGTGGTGAGTCCTTCGGCGGCCGCCAAGCAAATTCAGATAAACTACGTGCCTCCTGCGCGAGAAACCATGCTGGTGGCGGACCCCGAGCGCCTACAGCAAGTGGTGTGGAATCTGCTCTCAAACGCGGTGAAGTTTTCAGAACGTGGGTCGCGCATCCAGGTTTCCATCGCCTACGTCAGCTCCGCATTCCTGTTGTCGGTGCGCGATACGGGCAAGGGCATCGACCCAGATTTTCTGCCGTATGTGTTCGACCGATTCGTGCAAGGTGACAACACGTCCACGCGGCGCGTGAGTGGTCTGGGGCTTGGCCTCGCCATCGTGCGTCACTTGGTAGAGCTCCACGGCGGGCAGGTAAGTGTCACGAGTGAAGGCCTTGGCCGAGGTGCCACGTTCTCTGCGGTGCTGCCGATTCGAGCCGCGGTGCCGATGGAAATTTCGGGCCTGGCCGACGGGCTTGGTTCTGCGCAAAGTGACGACGAAAGAGCGGTCGACCTCGCCGGAGTCAAGGTTCTCGTAGTCGACGACGAGCGAGATGCGCGCGAGCTGCTGCAGACGATCTTGGTCGACGCGGGTGCGCGCGTGGAGACTGCGGGATCAGCCAAAGAAGGGCTGTTTGCGTACCGTTACTTTGCGCCTCAGTTGCTCGTGAGCGACATCGGGATGCCCGACGAAGACGGCTACACATTCATGCGGCGGCTCAAGGAGCAGGCGCTGTCGCGAGGGGAAAGCGTAGTGCCGTCGATTGCGCTGACGGCGTATACACGTGCGCAAGATCAGGCTCGGGCGCTCGCCGCAGGCTTCGGGGCGCACCTCGGAAAGCCCGTCAATCCCCTCGATTTCCTGTCTACGGTGGCGACC
>CAZEWA010000006.1:1849-53283 GCA_964515685.1 uncultured Polyangiales bacterium
GGCAGTCCTTTTGGCGCAGTGATCTACGCGGGCGACGAAGTGGTAGCGGCTGGCGTCAACTTGGTGTTGAGCTCGGGTTTCTCGCTGATGCACGCAGAAATCGTGACCATGTTGCGCTTCCAGCAAGTGCTCGCGTCGGGCGCTACGTACGACGCGCCGTACACGATGTACACCAGTGCCGAGCCCTGCTGTCAGTGCTTTGGCGCGCTGATTTGGTCCGGTGTCCATGCGCTGGTGTGCGGCGCTGCCACCCCCGACGTCGAGGCCATCGGCTTCAACGAAGGCCCGAAAGCCCAGCCCTGGAATCAAGCCCTCGAGCGACACGGAATCTCCGTAGTAGAGGGCGTCGCGCGCGCGCAGGCCGTTTCTGTACTCGAAGAATACAGGCGGCGCGGTGGGCCCATCTACGGCCTCAAAAAGCCCGCGCCGCTCGAAGAGTAAGCACTGTCAGACGTGCAGATCTTACTGTGCGTCGCGCGCTTCTGAGCCCGCGAGCGTGTCTTACTGTCCGACGCGCTTCTTGAAGTTCGCCAGGTCGACCTTGAAGGCGTCGTGCATGTCGCCCGCAAGCTTGACGGCTTCGTCTTTGGCTTTGGGGTTGATCATCAAGCGGTCGGCTACGAGGCCGCCGCCGAGCTTGACCAAGAACGTGTCCATGATCTCGATCGAGCCTTCGCCCGAGATGGCTCCGGGTGCTCCGACGCTCTTGGCGCCGAGGTCGCCCTGGCCGTGGGCTCCCTTACCGTTGTTGCCCTTGGCGGCCACACGGAAGAAGTCCTCGGTGATGCTCTGGATATTGCCCGGGATGAAGAGGTCGAGGAAGCCAGGGGCGAACAGCCCGAGCGCGCGACCTTCGACCTTGAGCTTCGGCACGGTGGTCATGCTGGCTTTGATCGAGGCGTACGAGTCGTGAGCCGTGTACTCGATGTCGGCGCGCAGGTTCTTGGCGGTGACGATGATGCCGAGCAGGTTGACGCGCGCGTTCACCAAAATGCGCGGTTTTTTGAGCGAATCGCCGAGCGGATCGAGGGGCTCGTTCTCGTACACCTGATTGTCGTCGAAGGGTAAGATCAGACCGTCCTTGGCGTAACACTCCAAGGTGATGCGCAGCGCCTTGCTGTCGATCGAGACGCGCACGAGGTCTCGGCCCTGGTCGTCGAGCAAGCGCGCCTTGGCATCGAGCACATCGTTCAGCCTCTTCATGTGCTTGGCAAACTGCGGGTACTCCTTCTCGAAGCGCTTGGGCTCGGCGCGCATCTTGAGCGTGATGTGCGTGTAGTCGCCCTTGGTGGTGGCGGCCTTGAGGTCTTCGAGGCGTCCGAATGTGGACAGCTTTTTCCCCAGCGTCGGGTAGGCGTCGAAAAGCAGCGCCAAGGCGTCGATGTCTTCTTCGCCGAGGCCTGGGTTCATCTCACGCACCGCTTCGCGGGCGAGGCCACTCTTGGGCAAGGGTTCCGTGGCGCCGGCTGCGGGATTGCCCGTGGAAACCAGGCGAATCAGCTCACGTTCCGCTTCGACGATGGCGCGGTAGGAGAGGGGGCCTATGCCGAGACCGGCCTTGCCCCCGACGAATAGGCTGTTGTGCTTGTCGCCCTTTTTTTGCTCCGCCTGCACATACAAGGACAGGTCCGCGAGCTCGGAGCGCGGCCCCACCATGCTCACGAAATAGGGCGAACCCGGCTCCGCACGCCCGACGAGGTAGCGGTTGCCCTTGAGCTCGCCTTTGACGTTGAGCTCGCGTCCGCTGCCATTCTTGTCGGGCAAGAGCTTGTACAGGCCGTCGAGATCGAAGTCCTTGAGCTCGTCGAGCACGCCGTTGATGAACTTCTGCGTCGGGGCGTCGATCTCGTAGCGGTGGATCACGGCGCCCAAGGCTTCGGTGAGCTTGTCGAGCGTCTTGACGGCGCCTTGGACGTCGCCTCCCCAGAGCGTGACCATCGGCGTCCAGCCGGCCAGGGTCGTGTCGGTGGCGGCGTGGGCTGCGGCGGCGCCGCAGGTCAGGAGCCCCAAGCCTGCCAAGAATGAGTAGCGGTGCTTTTTCTGCATAGTTTATGTGCCTCCATCGACCGACGCGGCAAGCGGTCCAAGGTTTCACCGCGAGTAGCACCGATGAGGCCCCGAGTGTCAAGAGGGGGCAAACCCTGAGCTGTCGCCGGCGCCAGACTGCGCGAGTTCTGCTATAGCCGTTTTAGCTATGAATTCGCCCATCCAGCGCCGCAAAGACGACCACTTGGACCTCTGTGCCACGGATGACGTGGCTTTCCGTGGTGCGACGAATCTGCTCGAACGCGTGCAGCTCGTGCACCAATCCCTGCCTGACTTCAGTGTCGATGACATTGACACCAGCACCACGCTGCTCGGGAAGCGCCTGCGATTGCCCTTGGTTATCGCGGCGATGACTGGCGGAACCGAGCGTGCTGCGCAGGTGAATCGGGACCTCGCGTCGATTGCCGAAGCCCGCGGCCTAGGCTTTGGTCTCGGCAGTCAGCGCGCCATGCAGCGTCAGCCCGACACGGCCTGGACCTATCAGATTCGCGAGACCGCCCCTACGACGCTGGTGCTCGGCAATGTGGGTGTTGTGCAGGCACGTGAGTGGTCGACCGACATCATCGCCAAGATGGTGAGTGACATCGGCGCAGACGCCCTGTGCGTCCATCTCAACCCCGCGCAGGAAATCGTGCAGCCCGAGGGCGACCGCGACTTCAGCGGCGGCGTGGAAACCTACGCGCGCTTGGTAAGGGAGCTTCCCGTTCCGGTCGTGGGGAAGGAGACGGGTTGTGGCCTCAGCTATCAGTCGGCGCTCAAGCTGAAGAGCGCAGGCGTGCGCACGGTGGACACGTCGGGCGCAGGCGGGACTTCGTGGGTGGGGGTGGAGACCTTGCGCGCCCAGGGCGACCAGGCGCGGCTCGGTAATCTGCTCTGGGATTGGGGCGTACCCACGGCGGCCAGCGTCCATGCGTGTGCAACGGCGGGGCTTGAGACCATCGCGACCGGCGGTGTGCAGAGCGGCCTCGACATCGTGCGTGCGCTGGTGCTCGGCGCTACCGCGGCGGGCATCGCACGGCCCTTACTCAAGGCTCACGTGCGTGGCGGGAAGGCAGAGGCCGAGCGCGTGATCGAGCAACTCGAGCAGGAGATTCGTGCGGTCATGTTGTTGTGTGGCGCGCGCAATGTTGCCGAGCTGCGCAAGGCACCTCGCATCATCATGAGTCCGCTTACGGAGTGGATGTCCCTGGTGCCGTGAGGTCGCGTTCGACGCTTTCCGCACGCTTGCTGCACGCGTGAATGCGGGGGCGGTCCTAGCGCTGTCCTAGCGCGCCAGTGCTCCGGCATACCCAATGCAACCTCGCTAACAGCCGTGACAGGCAAGGAGGGATGTAATGGGGACAGTGCGTACCAAGGATGGCGCGAGCATCTTCTACAAGGACTGGGGTAAGGGGCGACCCATTGTGTTCAGTCACGGTTGGCCGCTGAATGCGGATGCCTGGGACGAACAGCTTCTGTTTTTCGCCGCACGGGGTTACCGCGCAATCGCCCACGATAGGCGCGGTCACGGGCGCTCGAGTCAGCCCTGGGACGGCAACACCATGGACACGTACGCGGATGATCTCGGATCCCTGCTTACGAATCTCGAGCTGCGCGATGCCATCTTGGTGGGGCATTCCACGGGCGGCGGTGAAGTCGCGCGCTATGTGGGGCGGCATGGCGCAGGCAGTGTGAGCAAGTTGGTGCTGGTGGGCGCGGTACCACCGCTCATGTTGCAGACCCATGCGAATCCAAACGGCCTGCCCATCGCCGCATTCGACGAGATGCGCAAGAACGTAGAGAGCGGCCGTTCGGATTTTTACCGTGGTCTGGCGCAGAAGTTCTTTGGAGCCAATCGCCCTGACGCAAAGGTGCCGCAGGGCCTGCTCGATCAGTTTTGGCTCCAGAGCATGCAGGTGGGTCTCAAGGCTGCCTACGATTGCATCAAGGCGTTTTCAGAAAGCGATTTCACCGAAGACTTGAAGAAGATCGACGTGCCGACGCTGCTGATTCACGGCGACGACGACCAGATCGTGCCCGTCGACACCTCGGCGCGCCTGGCCGCGAAGATCTTGAAAAAGCCCGCGCTCAAGCTGTATCCGGGGGCGCCTCACGGGTTGACGTTCACGCACAAAGACACGTTCAACGCAGACGTTCTATCCTTTGCGAGGGACTGAGCGGTTTACTGTACGGTGGCGCGCAGGCGCGAGAGGGTGGACTGCAAAAGCCCTAGCTCAAGTTCCCACGAGAAGCGACTGAGCTGGCGCCCGTCGGCTGCGTAAGCCTCGTCAACCACGGGGCCGATTTGCGCCTTCCATGCATCGAAGCGCGCGTTCACTGCGCTCTCTGAGAAGGGCCCCGAACGCAGCGCGGCCATCGCGCTTCGAACGCGCTCAGGGAAGCTCAGTGCCACGCCGCGCGTGAAAGGGTCACATGTGCCGGGCATTTGCCTCGGCCCAAAGCCAGCCGACACCGTACTTGAGCAACTCGCACTCAAGTCGTCCCAATTGTTGGCGATCGTGACGTAGTGCAGGCTGTTGGCCATGGCGTTGTCGAGGTCCCACGGCACCGGCCAGACGCGCTGGGCACGGGTGTCCTCGTACCAGAAGAAGTTGTGGTTGCCGCAGGTGGTGCCTGCGAACGAACGCTTGGTGACGAAATCTGCGGAGGCAGCGTCGCAGTACCAGTGGTACGGGCCATCGTCATGCTTGATGGTGCGATCCACGGCAACAAAACGGGCGATGTAGTCCTCGTCTATCCAGTCAGCGAGCACTTTGGGCAGCGACGTGTCGTTTGCAGAAGCGAGGTCCTTCGCAAATGCCAGGATCTTCTCGACACTCGGGTTGTCGTTGCGGTTGGTCTCGAGTGCGCTGCGATAGACTTCCGCGTCCAACACGGATGGCCATGCTTCTTTGTAGAGGTTGCCCTTGCCACCGTCTTCGAAGCGCCTGCGTGTGAAGCGGCCGTCGATTTCTTCGACGAGCAGGAACAGCCCCGCGAACTTTCCGTTGACCAGGAGCCGCACGTGCACGGCGCGCGGAGAATGCACGCCCATCTCATTGAACAGCTCGTAGCCAAGGCGCTCTCTAAACAGCGAAGGGTCGAGGTTCATCGCGTGGAAGAGCAGCTTCTTCATGCCGTGAAATTTCGCGTCGGGATCGGCGTGGTCGATCTTCACTTTCATGCTGAGCTTCGGGCAGCTCTTGGATCCGCTCGGGGGAAAGTAGCTGCCGGAGAGGCATCCCGTGAACGAGCCGACGCTGCCTTTGTAGCGAATGCCCACGCCCGAGACCTGCTCGCCTTCGAATGTCAGCGATCCAGGCACGTACTGCTCGGCCATGGGGTCGGCATCCAGGAAGGCGAGATCGGCGCTGGAAAGTGTAAGCTCGAAAGTTCGCAGCTCGTTCTGGTCGAACAGGTATTCGGAGCCGTCGTCGACTGGATCGGTTGGGAAGGGACCACCCGTCGATCCGTCCGGGCCGGGTCGGCCTGGCCCGTCTCCGTCGCCGTCGCCGGGTCCGCCGGGATCGTTGGGGTTATTGGGCATGTTCGGAATGGCGGAGTCGCTTAGCTCAGCATCCTGGGCGGACCGGGCTCCGCAGGCTCCAGAGGTGACGAGGGCGATCGCAATAAGGCAAGGTGCGGCCTTTTTACGGGCCATAAGCAAATCAAGCATGAGCATGACCCTACCGCATGCTGCCTGCCGGAGTGCAGAGGAAATAGAGGTTTGCACCCACACAGTCCGAGAGGTGGGCCCGTTTGGGGGCGGTCGCCGGGTCGGGCAGCGGGTTTATCGGTCGAAAAGCGGCAACAAAACGCCCCGCTGGGGGAGGAGCGGGCGGCGATGTCGCTCAGAAGATGCCGGCACCGGGGGTCATGATGCCAGCGGGGTCGTACGCGAGCTTGGTGAGCCTGAGGGGGATGTACGCGAGTCCGTATTGGAGAGCCCAATCGACCTTGGACATCGGAGTGCTGCCGATGGGATAGAGCGTGCCGCCAATCGCTCGGGCACGCTCGAAGACGGCTCGCGCCTTGGGAATCTGGGTGGCGGCGAAGCTTTCCTTGTCGGCCGGCATGGCAGAAGCGAGGACGTCGAACAGCCACACCGTCTTCTCGTTCGGGAAGCGTATGGCGAGCTCGGAGCAGTACCGGTTGTCGTTCTTGATGGGGAAGACCAGCACGAAGCCAGCTGGGCCGAGGTCGGCGGCTGTGACGCCTGCGAGGGTAGAGTCCACAAAGCTGCGCATCTTGGAGTTGGGAATGAAGTAGTCGCCCCAAACGTGCGGAATCTGGTGTAGCCCGATTGAGTCAAGAAACTCGAGCTGGGTGTCGACGAAAGTGTCGAACGAGAGAGTGTCCATATCCATGACTTGCAGGGCCGGCGCTGGGAAATTTAATCCCTGCAAAACGTGGGCATCGTTCGGCGGACTGGCCTCATGGAAGAACTTGACTGCGACGATTAGGTAGACCCAGCCACCCTGACCATTTGTATTAATTTGCCCATAAACGCCGTCGATTCGTCCGGCTGCGGTCAGCTTGTTCATGTCAGCAAAGAACTGAACTGAGTTGGTGTAGGCAATGATGTAGTTGCGCGCGAAGGGAGCCACCGAGATAAGGGGAAGCTTGGCGCGAACGATTACACCGTACTGACCCACACCGCCGAGGACCGCGTTGTACAAAGCTCTGTTGCGTGTGGGCGAGCAAGTCTTGAGCTCACCCGTGCCTGTGACTACGTCGAGTTCGAGCACGTTGGCGGCCTGAGGGCCGTGGAGGAAGCTGGCGGCACCGATGCCGCCCATGGAGAGCGTTCCGCCGATAGAAAGACCCGTGTAGCCCGTCAGAACCGGGGGGTGAAAGCCCTGAGGCACCAAGTCTTCAAGGAGATCGCGCCAGCGCATACCTGCCTGAACCTTGACATGCGACGGCCCCATCGACTCGATGTCTGACAAAGTCGACATGTCGATGACGATGCCACCTTGCACCTGCGACTGACCGTAGGTGCTGTGTCCTTGACCGCGAGCCGCTACTTTGATGCGGTTCTTTTTGCAGAACTTTATCATCTTCACGACATCGTTTACGGACCCCGGTTGGAGTACCGCGAGCGGGATTCGGTGCACGATGTTGCCAAAGTCGTTGGCGTACTCCGTGCGGGTCTCGAGGTCTGTAAACAGCGCTCCATCGAGGTTGGGGACGCTGATTCCTTGCTGCGCACTTGCCTTGGTCGTCCAAGAACGCTGCACCGGATCAAAGCCAATCGCGAGTACTCCAGCGCTGCTGACCACTCCTTGAACGAACATGCGTCTGGAGACTGCACTCATGATCCACCCCTCTCAAAAGTCGGGAAAATATGTTCCCCAATTCTGCCAAGGTCTGATCTCGAAACACCAGACTTTCTGTGCACATGCATGTCTGATTTTACGTTTGCGACACAGCACTTCGGGGTGACTGGTTTCAGCTGCAAGGTCTCTTGCTGTCGCGCGGAAGATGGCTTAGGCGTGAAAAAAGGCTGGAAGTGGGGCTGTTTCGCTGCGATACCCCAACGGGGAATGGTCTTCGTCCCTGGCTGCGGCCAGGGAGCGGAAGACCCAGATTGGGGGAAAGTTGGAGACCAGTAGCGATCGTCCGGTGGTCCGCGCACTTGTAAGCGCTGAGGGGTCTATTGTCGGTCAAGTCGGCGCCCAGCTACATGCGTTGAGCGATGCAGCAGGCCTCGATGCGGGGGTGAAGGCGCAGGTAACTGGATTCGAGTCGAGCTTCGCCGATCAAGAGCCAGTCGAGTATTTCCTGACCTTGGCGAAAGAGGCTCCGCAGATAGGAGTTTTACTCGCGCCCCGGCCTGAAAAAGGGACGGAAGGGGCGGGACTTCGCGAGGCGGGGCGAGCCTACGCGCAGCGCCTCCAACAGAAGCACGGAGTTGCGCTCGACAGGTTTCGTCTGCTGGAGGACTTGTTTCTGCCAGAAGACGTGAGTTCTGGTGTAGTCCAGTTTTCTGTAACGTTTGCCTCGAGCGCACAACCTGAGGTCCGCGCCTATTTCAATCCACAGGTGCGCGGAGGTAGTTCCTCCTATGCTCTGGTAGAGCAAGCGCTCTTGCGGCTTGGGTTCCCGCTGGCCTGGCAGTACGTTGCCAAGTCGGCCGCGAAGCGTGGTCCGCGCCTCGATGAGGTAACCACGCTGGCTGTGGACTTGAGCCCACGTGCAGGAAGTAGTGTGCGCGTCTACGTGCGCCACCACGCCGCCTCCTGGGACCTGCTGAATGATGTGGCCCGCGACCCATGGGGCGAGTCTTCGCCACTTCCCAAGCCTCTGCTCGAGGCGGCCAGTGAAGCGCCTACGACCTGCCTCGAGTTCCAACAGGGTGCGGACAGCGTGCCTTCGTTCGTCTCGCAGCGCGTGCTGGCGTCTATCCATACGCCGAACGAATCGGCTCAAGCTTGGTTTCTGGAGCACGGCCTGTCCGACTTCGCCTGGAGCTCGGAAGCGGGTCCGGCCTCCGAAGGCATGCGCTTGGCGCTCGGCCGGAAGATTGTCGGAGGCCGCGGACAGGAGGCGGAGCTTTCGGTCCACATTTCCGCGAGTCCAGAGACAGCGAGCGAATCCGATACGGCAGGTGCGGGACGCTTTCAGTTTGCGAATGCAGAAGAGATCATTCGCTCCGTCTCGGCCTACAAGCTGAGTGACCATCCTTTCGTGCAGCGGGTTAGCCGCGAACCGGAAAATGGAGGTTACATTTGGCAGCTGATCCGCAACACGTACGAAGGGACCTCGATCCATTTCGTGCGCTGGTTGGCGACGGTCACGGCGCGGGTCGAGGACGATGCCATGCGTTGCTTGCTCGCGCGTCAGCTGGACCAAGAGCTGGGTGAAGGCGACATTACACGTGCGCACAGCGTCCTTATGGGCGACTTCATGCGCGCCATCGAGCCGATGCGCCCCAAGGACTTCGAGGAAGCCCAGCTCGACAGCGGTCGACGCCTAGGGAAGCGTCTCAATGACCACTACATGTCGGACGACCCTTACGAAGGTGCAGCTGCGCTGATGGCGGGCGAGATCTGCGCCGAGCAGATCATTCGAGCGGTTGCGCGCTTGCTCCGCGCTGCGCCCAGGCCTTTCGACCCTTCGATGCTGCTGTGGCTCACGGAGCACGATGAGCTCGAAGGTGGGCATGCGGATGAATCGTTGGTGCTTGCCCGCATGGTGCCCGAGAAGCCGGAGGCCGTGGCCTCTGTGCAACGGGGCGCGCTCGGTCTGCAGAACGCCCTGTGGGAGTCTCTCGATGAACTCTACGAGATGTGCTTCGGGCGGCTGCGTAGCTGACCTCTAAGGGACGCTGTTTGTTTCTGCCAAGTTTTGGGCAGAGGCATGAGCGCGCGGAGGCTAAACGAAAGAACGGCTGCGCTCGACGGCATCGTGCTCGATGTCATCGCGCTCGCCGTTTACACGTTGCGCCGCGACGGACCTGACGGTTACGCGCCTCACATCGAGGGTGCAAAGGTTGCATGAATTGTCTCATACAATGCACTCAGGACGACAAGAGCTCTTGCAGACTCATGCGAGTGTTTTTAGGTCGGCTTTGCCGAATGCGCGTAGCCCTTTCGGGTCTGAGTGTGGCTTTGTTGGGTAAAAGTTGCTTGTTGCGCTGGGCAAAATGACTTTGTTTCGGTTATGACCTGATGGCCCGTCTGGGTAAAAATTTGGGGTGTAATGGGGGAGCGAGGGAGGCGTTATGCCTTTCTTTGCTGCGTTGTTTTCTACAGACTGAAACTCGATCCGAGTAAGGCCCGCGTTGCTGCGGGGTCGGTTTCACATTTGTAAGGGGGGGATTGTGGGACAGACAGAAACGCTGAGAATCAAGGCGCAGAGACTTGTGGATTACACATCGGAGCGTCTTCTAGAGTTGTGCAGAGCGACACAGTTGACAGAGGAGTCGGCAAAGATCGTCGAGACCTATCGGAGTCTTGTCGACCCATGGGGACTGACACGTCTGGATGCCAAGTCTGAGTGGGTCTCCGAGATCAGCGACGACAATACACCCGTCGAGTTCTCGGTTACACTGTCGGAAGGGAAGGCTGAGGTACGCGCTTTGCTCGAGGCTCAAGGGGATGAGCCCACGCTCGCGTCGTATCGCACCGCCGGCATGGAGCTGACCGAACGCCTGGGGCGAGAGTTTGGCGCAAGTCTCGAGCGCTACCATCTGCTCAAGGACCTGTTCTTGCCGTCCGAGATGCAAGGGCCTTTCGCGATCTGGCACTCAGTCGTGTTTGCCGCGGGCAAAGCGCCTTCGTTCAAGGCTTACTTCAACCCACAAGCTCGCGGCCCTGAGCAAGCCGAAGCGTTGGTGCGCGAAGCGCTCGACAGAGTGGGTATGCCTCGGGCTTGGGCGAGCCTGCAGAACAGTGCGACGCGACGAGGTCCTGTTTTGGACGAGCTCAAGTACTTTGCGCTCGATCTTTCCGCCGAAGCCCACGCTCGGGTCAAAGTCTACGCGCGACACCACTCAGCGAGTCCTAAAGACCTGGAGACCGCCGCCGCTGCCGCCGCTAGCTACGTGCCTGGTGAGGCGAGCGAGTTTGTCGTCGCGATGCGTGGAGGCCCGGACCGGCTCGACGTGCGCGCGCCCTTTACGTGCTCTTCGTTTGTCGGGGAGGACCACGACCGCCCTGCATCGACGACGCTCTACGTGCCCGTGTGCGCCTACGCGCGCGATGATTCTGAAGCACGTGACCGCATGCGCCGCTATCTCAAGCTGAAGGGCGTCAATCCTCGCCAGTACTGCAACATGATCGACGGCTATGCCAACCGTCCCCTCGATGCCGGGGTGGGGATGCAGAGTTGGATGGCCCTGCGCCGCTACCAGGACAAGGCTCGTCTTACGGTCTACCTTGGTACGGAGGCCAACCGAGTCCATGCTCCTGGCGAGGTGCCGGCGCCGACGCTCGACTACAGCGGACTGCTCGAGAGTCGCTCTGCCTAACGGCGTCGTGCAGGGACGAGACAGTGTCGATAGGGGTAGGTAGTTACATGTCCGCACTCAGGCTCAGGCCTTCATGAGGCGCTGAGCTTAGGGGAAATGGCTGGCCTGGGTTGCCCCGCAAGGAAGACTGCGAGCGGTGCTCTAAGTTGTTTGACTTGTCGGGGTGACTCGAGTGAACATTTTCCCAATTCAGGGGGCGAGGCCGGGGAGATAAGTACCAAGGTGACAAGCGCAATCATTCATGTTTCCGAGGAAAGCCACATCATCGCCGTCTGGGAAAAGACGCTGATACAAATCTGGCGTAAGGACCCATCGCCTGACGCCATCGTGCGCACCGCGCGAATCGGTGCCCGCTTGGTTTCGGAGTCGAACCAGGCAACACACATCTCGATCGTAGAAGCTACGTCGGGACCACCCAACGAGCAGGCGCGTGCAGAGCTCGCCAAGTTCACAAAGGACTCTGTCTCTAAGATGGCTGCGGCTGTGATTGTGACGGAAGGCAGTGGCTTCCGTTCTGCGGTCGTGCGAGGCGTCGGGGTCACGCTGACCGCTCTGGCCCCCCACAAGGTGCCCTACAAGTTCGTTTCGAGCGTTACCGAAGGGGTCGCCATTCTACTGCCTTATCTGCCTGCGAGTGCGGGCGGTGGCGGCGGGCTGCGGGACGCTATCGAAGAGCTTCGCAACACCGGCACCGCAGGCGGTCGCAAGGCTTTCTAAGCCCGCGCGGATCTGCCTCTGGCGCAAAGTACACCGGACACGGAAGGAGCGGCTAAGGTCGCTACCTCCGTGATCGTTATGCGCAAACAGTCCCTGTTTAGAATCTCCAGATTTTTGCTAGTGGCCGCCGCCCTGACGGCGTGTACACGGCAGCCTGGTGCCGTGGTGAGCGCTCCGGGCGAGTACGAGGCGCGGGGGACCGAGCACGACCGGGCCTGCATGCGCTTCACAGTGCGCGTCGCTGGGCCTTACCACCAAGAGCTCGCGGGTCCGGTCGAGCATCCCTTGCTCGATGTCATGCCCAAGGAGGCACGGCGCACAGCCCGCGCTGCTGGCCTTGAGCCCCTGGTGCTCGCCATCCTCCAAGCCGAGCGCGCCGAGGGGCCCGAGGGCTCGGGCTTTCTCAGGCAGGCTGCCTTACGCCAAGAGCTCTTCATGCGCCTCGTCTCGCTCGGGACCCAGCTTGAGTCGGTGCTGTCGGAGATTGAGTGCACGGACGATGTGGTGGAGGAACTGGCCGCTCAGCTCGATGCGCGCGAGCGCAAGCGTGAGCTCAAGTTGACGCTGGCGTCCATCGTCGTGGGCGCAGCGGCGGCGACCTTGGGAGGCGCGTGGGAAATAACGAACGACGAATCGCACGGCGGACCCATCACCGGGGTAGTCGGTGGCGTGGCGAGCGCCGGGCTCGGTTTATTGGCTCTCATGCCCCGGGAGCACAGCCTCCGCTACACGCATGCCCACAATCTGCTGACACCCATTCAACAAGGCGAAGATCCTGCACGGGCGTACCCCACGTTCGTGAGGCGTTTGTTGCAGGCTCCCGGGCCGAATGGAGAGAGTGCCCCCGGCGTCGAGCTGCGCGCTGATTTCGAACGCAAGATCGAGGCGGCCTATGCCACCGAAAAGGGCCGCGCCGACGCACGCAGTATCCTGTTCGGAGCGGGTGGCGTGTACGATCAGCGCCTGATCGGCCTGCGCGAAACCCTTTACGACACGCTCGAGGCCAAGCTCAACACCTTCGCCCGTGAGCTCGAGCTGCTGACGCGCTATCTGGTGAACTTGTCCGATGCACCGTCGTCGGTCGCGGAGCAGCTTCCAGAAAATGAGCCGGACACGGATAGCGCTCAGTGAGCCTTGGCCCGCGTCTCGGGAGCCAAAATTTCAAGCGCGCCGAGGAAGGCATCGGCGATTTTTTGGTCGCCACGCTGGTTCGGATGCACCCAGTCGACGGTGTCGGCTTGCGGTAACTTAGGGTCGCTTATCCAGTCTTTGCAGGGATCTGCGACCAAGATGCGCGAGGCCTCCGTGGAGTCCTTGCGCGCGCGCTCGTACAGGCTCTCCCGATAGCGCGGGTAGTCGCCCCAGTCCGCGCAGTAGATGCCGAGTGCGATGCCTATCTGAGGATTTTTCGCGCGTAGCAACGCGATAAGTTCGTCCCATTCCTTCGCGATGGCATCGAGCGACTCGCCTTGGTCGATGTCGTTGCCGCCCAACAAGATAAGCGCGACGTCGACGTCGAAGCGCGACAAATCGCGGCGCAAAAGCTCGAGCATCTCATCGAGACGTGCGCCCCAGCGTGCCTCGTGATCGCGATCGAATGCTCGGTTTCCCAGGTTGGGCCAGTCGGGGTCGTCTTCGAAGCCTCCTCGCTGCGCCCCCACGAAGTCCACATTCACGTTTCGCGCGAGCAAGGCACGAAACAGCGGATAGCGGTAGCTCTGCGTCGGAATGCGTGTGTGCTTGTGGCCTGGGCCGCGCCCCTGGGTGATCGAATCCCCAAGTGGAAGCAGCCTGAGCGTGGCAGGGGCGGGCGGGCTCGCACGACAGCCGAGCACAAGCATCCCTGCTACGACCAGCGGCAGGACGGTCCGAGCAGCGCGCATAGGCAGAGCTTGGCCCATTCGTGAGCGCTTGCACGCCCGAGAAGTCGACGAATGCGCTTTCAGGAGTTAACCCACGGCCATGGCTGCCTTGCCCGATAAGCGACGTGTGCTCGATGCGGTTCTCGCGCGTCTAAACGAAACTTTGCTTCAGATGGCTTCCGCTGCCGAGCAAACACGTAAAGATGCGACCCATGAAGAGGCTAAGCCCGAGAACGATAAAGATACCCGTGCCCTCGAGCAGAGCTACCTGGCGCGCGGTCAGGCGATGCGCGCAGAAGGCCTGGTCGAGCAGCGCGAAGTGATGCGGTTTCTGTCGCTGAGACCGTTTGGTGCAGACGATGCGCTCGGCTCCGGCGCGCTGCTGTCGCTCGAGAGTGATGACGGCGTGCGCTGCGTGTTCATCGCGCCTTACGCTGGTGGTACGGAGGTCGAGGTAGATGGGGTCACTGTTTTGGTGGTGACGCCAGCCTCGTCGCTCGGAGCAGCCATCGTCGGACGCATGCTTGGAGACGACGTAGATCTGCGCGTGAAGGGCACTCGCCGCGAATATTCGATCATCGAAGTCGCATGACCCGTGCTGGCTCAAAATAGTCTTGTCTCTGTGCCTCGAACTTGATCCGGTGGGCTGAGGCGACCTTTATAAGCTAATTCAGGGAGTGTCGAGCTGCTTGCTAGGCCTCACTCTTTCCCACTCATCCCTTCTTTGCGTAGATCGTCCGCAACAACGTACCCTCCTCGCGCACAAAAGACAGGGGTAGTATTGACTGTCGTGGGTGGGGGTAAGTCATGTTCGGAAGACGTCAACAAGCAGCGCAAGCTATAACGGTGATCGCATCGGGTAGCGTGGTAGAGGGCACTCTACGCGTGAAAGGAATGCTTCAGCTCGATGGTACGGTGCAGGGAACGCTGCTCGCTGAAGGCCATGTGTCCGTGGGCCCCGAGGGCAAAATTCTCGGGGACGTGACGGGCGACAACCTTTCGATTGCAGGTCGCATCGAAGGCACCGTCAATGCGCGCGGGCATCTGCATGTGCTCGCATCGGGCGTGGTCCAGGGGGGAGCACGCTACACATCTCTCGAGGTCGATCGTGGTGGCATCATGGACGGGCGCGCTTCCCGTCTAGACGAGCGTGCGAGCGCTGCGGTCGCCGATGTGGAGATGATCGCGGATGCGGCAGCAGCAGCCGAGTAACGGCGAAGCGTCACGCGGCTTCACCTTGATGATCATGGGAGCCCCGGGCCAAAAGCCCAGGCGCATCTATGTACCGCATTGGGCCTTCGGTGCGCTGCTCGGTGGGTGGATCGTGTTGATGGTGATCGCGGCGTGGTTCGGGTTTCAGAGCTCAGAAAGCCCCGTGGCCGAACCGGTCGGAAGTGCGTCGTCGTCTGTCGTGAGTCAGAGCTCAGGGGCTTCTGCAGTGGGCTTGTCTGCTAAGGTTTCGGGCAGCAAGTCCGTCGCAAGGTCTGCCCCAGTCTCCTCGCCGTTGTCACGCCAAGAGTAAGCCTTGGCGCGCACGTCCACGTGGACAAACTGACTCTTGGCGTAGAGTCCGATGCCCTTCGCGCCGAGATCCTTCGCGGCTTGCCTTACTGTTTCGATCGATACACCGGGTACACGAATGTCGGCTGCGGTTCCGAACGCGTGCTGACTCGTCTCCCGCGTGGCCTTGCCATCAGGCTTGCGATGGCCTGAGATGACTTGCAGTGTCGCGTCCCCAAAGTGCTGCGAAATGCGCGAGAGAACCGCGATGAGCTTCGGATCCATGTCGATCTCGTGGCCGCTGCGACGACAACGCATGAAGCTGCGGATCTGCGCGAACGCCTCGCCGTTGGGCACTCCATTCTGATCGAACGGCATGACCTTCAGCGGGCGTCCGGCGTTTACGTCGAAGAGCGAGAGCATCTTTCCGCTGAGGAGGGGGCGTGGCGCGCCCGGCTCGAGTCCCTTGATGGGCAAGGGGGCAACGGGCAGAGCGGTCGGTGCGGCTTGGCTTGGCTTGGGGGTCGCAGCTCCCAAGTCTGCCCGAACTTGGGTGCCTAGGCCGTGGCTGGACACCAGCATGGTGTCGTCATCTCCGCGCAGTCCCTGCGGACGCGAACCAACCGACGAGACGGCATCGTTGTCGGCACCCCAGGCAGGTCCGCGAAACGGGTTCTCGTCTTGTGCGGGCGCAAGCATGGCCGGCTCATGGCTAGCGTCTTCCGGCTCGCACAGCGCACGGGCTTGGCGCCCTGCGAACAAGCTGCCGCCCAGGGAAAGCAAGCTGAACATCCCTACAAAGACGGGCCAGTTACGCGGCACACGCATCTGCCGCGCCGGCGCACCGGGGTTGGTCAACAGGATGACAGTGAACCCATTGTTAGGCGCTTCCACTGGAATATTCTACCTGTGGTGCATTTCTAAATAGAAGTGTTTCCTACGTTTTCGATCACAAAGTGACGAGAATTTAGCTGCTAGCCGGCTTGCTCCCGGCCCAAACAGGGGGGGGCAGATGCGGAGTTTATGGGACTTAGGTATGCTGCGTCCGCATGCCCTCGTCGTTGCGATCCCTCTCCATCCTCCTCATGCTGTGGGCATCCGCTGCGAGCACCGCGGCAGCAGACGAGATTTGCTTCACGAAGCTCGATCAGGTCGCGATCATGCTGAATGGTGATCTGAGGCTGGTGGGACCAAACTTCTATCGCAACCAGCCCGGTGAGAGCGTTGTGATGTGCAACGTCGGCGACGCTGAGGTCGGAGAGCGCTGCAAGGCCTGGCACGCATCGGCCATGGCCGCACTCTTGTCCGGAAAGCGTTTGAAGATTCGCCTGGTAGGTAGCTCCAACACGCTGTGCCGTACGGGCGGCTTCGCGTCCATCTCGTACGTATCGCTGCTTGCGGACTGAGGGCCTACGCTCAAATTTTTGCCTAGCTGTGGGCGCCCGCCCTACGCTGGGATATGGACAAGCAGTTCATGGTCGAGCAGCTCGCCGCGCGCATCCGCGAGTCGCTCCAGGTGGCGAGGCGCGAGCAGGATGCGGCGGCCGAAGAGGCCCGTGACGGCGCAAGCCCCGATGAGAAGCGAGCCGATGCGCGGGTTGCCCTGGAGTTTTCGAACCTGGCGCAGGCCCAGGGCCGGCGTGCGCGGGCAGCGCTCGAGGAGCTTGCGGTGATCGAGGCGTTCCGCCCGCCCGTGGTCTCGGGAGATTCACCGAAGGTGATGGTAGGCACGATCATCGAAGTGGAAGATGGCGACGAAGGCCGCACGATCTTCCTGGCTCCCGTGGGCGCGGGCATCGAGCTGACCATGCCTGATGGCGATGGCTTCGTGACGGTCGTCACCACCGCGTCGCCGCTCGGCAGGGCCATCCTCGGACGTCGCGTGGGCGATACGGTGGAAGTCGAAGGTAAGGGCGAAGCACGCGAGTGGACCGTTACCTTCGTGGCGTAAGAAGCTAGCGAACGCGCGCGCACACTGAAGCACGAAGCTGTCTTGGGTGCGGCTTTACGCTTTCGCGTCATACTCTTTTCGTGTCTGTTCGGTACGCAAAGCTTAAAGAACGCGCCACCCATGCCATCGAGGAGCACGGCGTGCTGTTGGTGTACGCGCTTCAGAACCGTGTAGATATCCCGTCACTTTGGGGCGTGCTCCATCCGAAAGTTCCCATGCGTTGGGCTTGGGACCAGGGCGCAGACGGACGCGTGGTCGAACTTTGGCAGCTACGGGAAGAACTCTCGCGTGAGCGCGGTGTAGTCTACGGAAAGTGGTTTCGCGGGCGTGCCACGTTTTTTTCTCGGCCCCTTTTTGCCGCGATGTTGGCGGCGTATCGAGGCGCCCACCGGGCAGAACTCGCCACGGAGTCGCGTGAGCTCTTGCGCCTGTTGGAAGACGACTCACCTCAGTCGACCAAGCAGCTGCGCCGCGCGGCACAGCTCACCGGCCGCGAGAGTGAACGGGTGTTCGTACGCGCGATGAAGGAGCTGTGGGAGCGACTCTTGATTGTGGGCGTGGGCGAACAAGACGATGGCGCTTTCCCTTCCCTGCGTATCGGTGCAACGAGCTTACTCTTCGAGGATCTCTGGGAGCGCGACACGAGCGACGGTGCATCATCTGCTGCACACGCTCGACGGATCGCGCAGCAACTGCCAGCGCACACCGAGTTCGGTCGGCACTTTCAGAAGATCCTAAAGTCTTACGCGCGCTAGCGTGCGGCGGCCCAAGCTGCGGTGATGTGTGCCCGGCGCGCTGCTGCTCCATAGATGGCTCGATGGCGAGAGGCGCGACGCAGTAAACGAGCGTAACGACCTCGGCACGGCTTCTCGGCCTACCCCCGAGCCTCACTTCGGTGCGCGCTTGCGCCTCCTTGACCAAGTCCGGGTTACGCCATAAGACGTTCGCCGTATCGGCGCTCGCGCACAGGCGTGGGCCAATAGGGAATCCGGTGGGAATCCGGAGCTGCCCCGCAGCGGTAAGCGAGAACGAACCCCACAACGGCACTGGGCGATGGTTCGCCTGGGAAGCGGTGGAAAGTAGGAGCTTCAAAAAGCGAGCTCGCAAGTCCGAAGACCTGCCGATACCTGGTCGATGTGCGGCTGTCGCAGAGAGCCACGTAGACCAGATGGGCAAGAAACCTCGAGGGAAGGGGCCTTGCGTGAAGCGGCGTGCACAGTGTGTGACCCACTGAGCGATCCGTGAGAGAACTAAGGTTCCCCATGTTTCGGAAAAGATCAGCGTGCGCGAGCTAACCGGGGCGCCTGTGCCGCAAGCTGACAATGAGTCGCAACTGCCGGGGCGACCCTTGGCGTCGGTGCCGCCCGCACAGTCTGCAGGCGGTAACGCGTCTCAGGAGCGTTCTTCACCGGGCGGCGGCGCAGTGGGCGATGCCGTACTCGGGCCCTCACGCGGATTCTATGTACTCTTGGCGGGCATCCTCGTTGTGAGCTGCACGCTGGGCCTGCTTATGGGGCGTGGCGGGCTGAGTCGGCCGGAGCTGCTCGAGACGTTTCTCGTGATGCGCGCCCAGCGCGTCGCCGTAGCTTTCCTGTGCGGTGCGGGTCTCGCGATGACGGGCGCCGTGGTGCAGGCCGTGTTTCGCAATCCGCTCGCGAATCCCTCGATTTTAGGCGTAAACGCCGGAGCCACACTGGGCGCCCACGTAGCGTTGCTCGGCGCTGTGCTTTGGCTCTCGGGCGGGAGCGTGCTCGGTTTTGCGCCTGAGATGCTCGCACCGGTGGGCGCCGTACTAGGGGCGGGCTTCACTATGTTCGTGCTGTTGCTGGTGGCCTCGCGGCGCACGAGTCCGCTCGCTCTGTTGCTTACAGGCTTTGCGCTGATGTGTCTGCTGCAGGCGGTAAGTACCGGCATGACAGCGCTCACACAACAGTCCTGGGAGCTCAACCGAGCCATATCTGCGCTGCAGAACGGCAGCATTGGCTCGGTCGGTACCAAGCAGGTTTGGCTTGCGCTGGTGATGGTGCTGGGGGGCGCTGTGCCGCTCTATCTCTGGTCGGGGTCGCTCGACTTACTGCTCTGCGGCGAAGAAGAAGCAGAATCGCTCGGCGTGAACGTGGGGCAGGTGCGTCGCTGGCTCGTGCTCTGGGTCTGCGTGCAGGTCGCGGGCGCGATTGCCGTGGGAGGAGGCGTCGGTTTCGTCGACGTCATCGTCCCGCATGCAATGCGCCGTTTTGTAGGGCATTCGCATCGCCACTTGCTCGTGGCGTCTGCTCTCGCGGGCGGGACGTTCCTCGTACTCTGCGACGTGTTGTGTCGCAGCCTGCCGTTCTCCGGTGAGCTGCCTCTGGGCATCGTGACGAGCCTCATCGGCGCACCGCTGTTTTTGAGGCTGCTGCTGCGAAGCACGCGCGGGGAGATCACAGCATGAGCCTGCGCTTTACCGCACACGATGTGCACGTGGCACGAGGGGCCCGCACAGTGGTTTCCGGGGTTTCGCTCTCCGTGAGTCCAGGCGAGATGCTGGCAGTGGTCGGACCCAACGGCGCAGGCAAGAGCACCTTACTCAGGTCGCTCGTAGGCCTCTTGCCGAGTCAGGGCGTGATAGCGCTGGACGGAAAGCCCATTTCGAACCTAAGCCGGCGTGAGCGTGCACAGAAGCTAAGTTATGTGCCTCAGCAAACCTTACTGGCGTCCGGCTTGAGTGTGCAGGATGTCGTCGCACAAGGTCGTTTCGCGCACCGCACCTCGCTGTTCCCCCAGAATCCATCACGGCTGGTCGACTCCGCAGTCGAGCAAGCGCTGCTACGCACGCAGCTGCAAGATTTGCGCAGACGCGCCTTCGATACGTTGTCGGGTGGGGAACAGCGGCGGGTACTCCTGGCGCGCGCGCTCGCCACAGAGGCGCGCGTATTGCTGCTGGATGAACCTACAGCCGGGCTCGATATCGCCCATGTATTGAGGTTCTTTGAGCTGCTTTCGGGCCTGTCCGCCGACGGCTACGCCATCGTATGCGTGCTGCACGACCTGCTCTCCGTGCGCCGCTACGCAAGTCACGTGCTGGTGCTCAAGGAAGGTCGCGCGGTCGTTCAAGGATCGACGCATGAGGTCTTTCGCTCTCCCCACCTCGAGCAGGTGTACGGCGTGCGTATGCACGAGAACGCAGGCCTCGATTTCTCACTTTCCGGGGATGGCATATGAGTCGCGTGGGACTCTTTAGTCTGCTGTGGCTCGCGCTGATCTTACTGGGGGTGCTCGCGACTGCATGGCAAGGCTCAAGTCAAGCGACCCAGTACGAACAAAGCCCTGCAGAAAAGGCACGGGAACTCTTGAGGCCGGTGCCTCTGCCCAATGGGGAGATGGGGCTCTTGGATGCCGGAGGTTACCCGATTCCCCTGCGGCCCTACGCGCGCATTGCCTCGGGAGGAAGCGTGGTGGATGCCCTGTTGCTCGACCTGTGCGAGCCCGAGCGCATCGCCGCTCTCACCGCCTACGGCCACGAACATCAGCGCCAGCCGCATCTTTATGGCAAGCGTCTGCTCACTTCAGGCGCACGCGATGCCGAGCGTCTGCGCGAGTTAGGTGTGGATCTGCTGATTCTTCACCATCTCGGGTCGCCCGCAGAGCTTGCTCGCCTGCGTGAGATGGGCATTCAGGTTTTCAATCTTGGGGATATGCGCGGGACCTCTACGCTGATTCCAAACATGCGAGCGATGGCGCTGCTGCTAGGGGACAGCGAGCGAGCCGAGGTCTCAATCGAAAGGCTGCGCATGCGGCTCGAGGCTGTGGCTCGCGACATTCCTGTCGAGAAACGCAAGCGCGCTCTCTACGTAAGCGCGTACGGCGGTCAGTTGTTTGGTGGCGGCGGAAACACGAGCTACCACGAGTTTTTGGCCTACGCCGGACTTATCGATGTAGCTGCGGACATCCGTGATTTTCCTCAGTATGATCCTGAACTGATCTTGGCCATGGATCCAGATGTCGTGGTGACGCACACGGAGAGCCAGGATGTAGTCTGTAAGACCAGTAAGCTGTCTGTGCTGCGGGCGTGTCAGGACGGGGAAAAGGGCATCGTGGGAATTCCAGGAGCCCTGGCGGGTGATCCGGGCCCAGGTCTGCTCGATGCGGCAGAACTCTTGCGGACCCGGGTCTATGGACCGAAAAACTAAGAGCCGATCCTAATCTAGGATCGGCTCTTACGTGCGACTTCCGCGAGCGGCGCCTCGCTGCGCGCGATACGCACTGGCACGCCACTGAAGCTTGCAACGCCAGAGAGCGCGTCTGTTCGCCGCTCGTCGGTGATGTCGTTGATACTCACGCCTGGATGTTTTTCGGCCACGGAAAGTTGTGTCCCCCCGCGCGTGTGACCCCAGCCGTGCGGAAGGCTCACAACGCCAGGCATCAACGCGTCTGTGACTTCGAGCGGTGCGTCGATGCTGCCTGTGCGCGATTCGATTTGCACCATGTCGCCGTTAGAAAGGCCGCGCTCCTGCGCGTCTAGCGGATGCATCTGAAGCGTGCAGCGCGCAGGGCCTTTGACCAGGCGCGAGCTGTTGTGCATCCACGAATTATTGGAGCGCAGCTGGCGTCGGCCGATCAGCAGCAAGTTGTCCGGGCTTTCTGTCGCGGTCAGGGTTTGCTCGAGGCGCGCGAGGTCGTTTACGAGCTTCTCGGGCGTGAGCGCGATCTTCTTGTCCTTCGTGAACAAGCGCTCGGGCAGGCGTGGCTTGAGTGCGTCTAGGTCGATACCGTGAGGGGCAGCATCGAGCTTCGCCAAGGACACGGAGGGTTCGTTGGCAAGGCGAGCGCGAAGACCGCGCGGCCCCGTTTGCAGCAGAAAATCGAGAATTCCACGCGGACCTAGCGCCTTGAGCGTCTCGGCCTGTGCGCGTGCCAACAGGCGTGCACCCCTGCCGCCGCGGGTAAGACGATGCGTGAGCTCACCCAAGATTTCCCAGTCGTGGCGTGTGCCTTCGGGGCGATCGAAGATGGCCTTTGAATACTTGGCGGTGTTGCGGACCGCGAGCAAGTGCAGCGCGACGTCATAATGATCGTGTTCGAGGGGGCCCGTGGGCGGCAGGATCACGTGCGCGTGACGCGTGGTCTCGTTCAGGTAGAAGTCGATAGACACCATGAACTCGAGCTTGGGCAATGCACGCTCAAGCCGAGCCCCGTTCGGTGCCGATAGTGCGGGATTGCCGGCCGAGGTGATAAGACCACAGATGGCTCCCTTGCCCTCGAACTCGATCTCTTCCGCTAAAGTGGAGAGTGGCAGTTCGCCGCCGAACTCCGGTAGACCACGCACGCGGCTCTTGTATCGCCCATGGTGGCCACGCATCTGCTTGCCGGGAAGCATCAGCAAATCGACGGCAGGCGAGGTAAACATGGAGCCTCCCTCGCGGTCGAGGTTGCCCGTCACGATGTTGAGAACGTTGATGAGCCAGCAGGTGAGGGCGCCAAAATCCTGCGTCGAGATGCCCATGCGCCCGTAACACACAGCGCTCTCAGCGCGCGCGAACTCACGGGCGATGCGGGCGATGGTCTGGGCTTCGATGTTGACGAGGGTGGCCACTCGCTCCGGCGGATAGGCGCGGGTGAGGGAGCGCAGGCCATCGAGGTCAGGCAAAAGCGCCCGCAAATGCCGCACGTCCGCGAGGTTTTCCGCAAACACCACATGCAAGAGAGCGAGCAGCAAAAGCGCGTCTCGCCCAGGCCGTATGAAGTGATGTTCATCTGCGATGAGCGCGGTCTCAGTCTTCCGCGGATCGATCACGACCACCTTGCCGCCGCGCGCTTTGATGGCTTGCAAACGGTTCTTGGCGCCGGGAGCGGTCATCAGGCTGCCATTGGAAACCGCTGGATTGGCTCCGAGGACAAGGAAGTACGACGTGCGATCCAGATCGGGCACTGGGATCAGCAGCTGATGGCCGTACATCCACAAGCTGACCAACATGTGCGGCAGTTGGTCGACGGAAGTCGCGGAGAAACGCGCTTTCGTGCCCAGTGCAGCCATGAACATGGGCGCGTAGAGCATGGAGCCGTAATTGTGGATGGTTGGGTTGCCTTGGTACAGCGCAACCGCGTTCTTACCATGTCTGTCTTGTACGCCCTTGATGCCGTCTGCTACGCGCTCAAACGCTTCGTCCCAGCCGATGGGAACAAGGCGCGAGCCCTGACGCAGCAGCGGCGTACGCAGGCGGTCTGGGTCCTCGTGCAAGTCCTTGAGCGCCGTGGCCTTGGGGCAAACATGGCCGCGACTGAACGGATCTTCGTCGTCTCCGCGAATGGAGGAGACAACAGGACCTTGGGTCTCGATGACGAGACCGCACATGGCTTCACACAATGTGCAGGTGCGATGATGACGAAGAACTTCCATAGGGACCTCGTGCGCGTGCGCGTTTCAGGCTCTAAGGGTGGCCATGTCGATGACGAATCGGTACTTCACGTCGCTCTTGATCATGCGTTCGAACGCGTTGTTGATGTTATCGATGGCGATGACTTCAACGTCCGACGTGATGCCGTGCTCGGCGCAGTAGTCGAGCATTTCTTGCGTCTCTGGAATGCCGCCGATGAGCGAACCCGCGAGGTTGCGGCGCTTGAAAATGAGGTTGCCGACGCTGGGCGAGGGATGGCTTTTGTCGGGCACGCCTACCAATGTGAGTGTTCCCTCGCGCTTCAGCAGACTGAGAAACGGGTCGAGGTTGTGTGGAACCGCCACAGTGTTGAGCACGAAGTCGAAGCGATCGCGCTGGGCGCGCATGGCCTTCGAATCCGACGAGAGGACCACTTCCGAGGCACCCAAGCGCTTGGCGTCTTCCGCCTTGCTCGGGGAAGTCGTAAACAAGACGACCTCCGCACCGAAGGAATGGGCGAACTTGAGTGCCATGTGGCCGAGGCCGCCGAGCCCGACCACGCCGACACGCTGACCCTTGCCCACCTTCCAGTGGCGCAACGGTGAATAGGTCGTGATGCCTGCACAGAGCAAGGGAGCTACGCCCGACAGCGGAAGTTTGTCCGAGATGCTGAGGACGAAGGCTTCGTCGACGACGATGTTGTTGGCGTAGCCGCCGTGGGTAGGTGTTTTGCCATCGCGCTCATAACCGTTGTACGTTGGGCTAAAGCCCTTCTCGCAATACTGCTCGAGCCCGTCCTCGCAGCTACTGCAGGTGCGACAGGAATCCACCATGCAGCCGACGCCCGCGAGATCCGAGGCCTTGAAGCGCGTGACCTCGGCACCGACCTGCACGACGCGCCCGACAATTTCGTGGCCGGGCACCATGGGGAAAATGGAACCGCCCCATTCATCCCGGGCCTGATGCACATCGGAGTGGCAAACACCGCAGTACAAAATTTCGATCAGGACTTCGCGCGGGCCTGGGGACCTACGCTCGAAGTGGAACGGCGCGAGGGGCGATTTGGCGTTTTGCGCCGCGTATCCATGGGTTTTGATCACGGGGCTGCTCCTTGTGGGTGCCGCTCACTCTACCGCAAGGCTGCGAAGCTGCCGAGACATAAGCGAGAACATTGCTTCTGCTACTTTGCACTGACGTTCGGAGCAAAAAAGCTGGCCGCTCCGCCTCCTCGGTTCAGGCTATTGGTATGCACGCCCCAAGTGAGTTCGCAGATGAGTATGGCGACTGGTTGAGTGGCTCGCAGTCCAGGCCACGCGCCCGATGGCTAATGCGTTCTCTAGGAGAGATACCGAGAGATAAGCCGTTGTGCGTCCCGCCCGAAGCACAAGTTGCGGAAGTCATCGAGCGCATGCAACGAGCAGGCAGAAGCGCCGTTCTGGTGCTAAAGAACGGCGAGCTGCTCGGAATTTTCACTGAAAAAGACGTGCTGAGCCGTGTCGTGACGAGCGCGAGTGCGCTCTCTCGTCCGATTTCGGAGCTGATGACCCGCGCCCCACACGTACTTACGGAACGAACCCAGCTCGGTGCCGCGCTGCGCATCCTCGCGCTTGGCAGCTATCACCATTTGCCCGTGTTGAACGCAAAAAAGCAGCCCGTTGCGCTCGTCTCACTGCGCAGCATCGTGGCGTATCTTGCCGAACAGTTTCCCAACGAGATTCTCAACGCACCGCCAGATCACGAAAACTTTTCGGCGCCGCGCGAGGGGGGATGAAGAAGGGGACGAGTGAATGATGATGAAAGCCGCACCGGCGGTTGGGCCAGCTCCGCCCTCAGGTGGCGGAGCGCGCTCGAATCAGGCTTGCAAGCGTGCGCATCACGGGGACCTCTACGTTGAGTTTATCCGCGCGCTCAATCACCGCGCCCTGCAGAATCTCAACCTCCGTGCTGCGGCCGTTGCGGAGGTCCTGCAGCATCGAAGGCTCGGTGAGCGGATACTCCATGCGGGTTAGCTGCAGCATGAGCTCAACCATGACATCTGCGAGCATTGCGCCGTCGGCCTTTCCCACGGCGATGACCTCGCGCATTGCGGCGCGCACTAGCTCTTCGCAAAGGGAAAGCGCGCTGCCCGCGGGCTTGTCGCTCAGAGCGCAGATGGCGTTGAAGGGCGCATTCCACACCATCTTTTCCCAGAGCATGCTGCGGTAGTCGTGGTGTCGGCGGACTGGAATACCTGCTTTTTCCAGCGCGCAGGCGACCTGCTCAAGTTCGGTCTCTTGCCCTGGGCGAAAGCTTGCTAGCGCTGCACGCGTGTTGCCGTGGGCGTAGATGCGGCCAGGTGCGAGGATGCCCGAAGACATGTACGCGACGGCGGCGAGCGTTCGCTGCGCGCCCACGTAACGAGCGACGACTTCCTCCGAGTCGAGTCCATTGAGCAGCGGTACGACCACGCCGTGAGGTGCAAGCAGTCGTTGCAGCTCGTCGCAGGCAGCCTCGAGGCCAGCCCATTTGACGGCCAAAAAGACGGCATCGAAGCCACCGGGCAGGTCTTCAGCCAAGCCTACTTTGGGAAGGGCGATGGTCTCGGATGTGCCAGTACCCTCTAGGGTAATGCCCACTTCTCGCAGCTGCCGGCCGTGTTCGCCTCGCGCCGCCACCGTGACATCTGCTCCAGAGGAGGAAAGTCGCGCCGCGAAATATCCGCCCACTCCCCCTGCTCCAATGACTAAAAAACGCATGCCGCAAGCATATCCTGCGCACAGCGTACGTGGTGCGGTAGGGAGCGAAATACGCACAGGAACGGGCTCGCAGGTCAGGCCAAACCGCCATCCCAATCTGGTACGGGGTGAGCGAATGAACGGGCGGTGTCACTCCGGAGTCGCCGACGTAACTTGGCTATTTTTGCGTGTACAACTTGTGAATTCGACAGGCCCAGGCTGCCCGAATGAAGAAAGTTGGATCCAGGTGAGGCAGGGGTTTGATACGCTTCCCTCGCAGTCTCCATGGGGGAACACAATTCATGGGTGTGGGACTGAAGCCAGCGGTGCGTTCGTTCGGTCGGTACGAGCTCATCGAGTATTTGGGTTGCGGCGGCATGAGCGACGTCTTCGTCGCCGTGCACAGCGGTCTTCAGCGCCGGGTGGCGTTGAAGGTGCTGAGGACGTCGCTTTGTCGTGAGGTCGAGTCTGTTGGCCGCTTTTTGAGGGAGGGGCAATGTGCGGCGCGGGTGTCTCATCCAAATGTCGTCGATGTACTGGATGTGGGGCTTGAAGATGGGGTGCCCTATCTGGTGATGGAACTGCTTCAGGGGGAGACCTTGGAGCAGAAGCTTCTGCGCGAAGGCCCCATGCAGTTGAAGGAGGCTGTGGACCTGCTTTTGCCGATCCTAGAAGGCGTCGCTGCAACCCATGTTGCGGGGGTTCTGCACCGCGACATCAAACCTTCCAATATTCTGTTAGCAGAGAGCACAGACGGTAGCGTGGTGCCAAAGCTTGTGGACTTCGGGATTGCTACCATTGAAGAACGGCGCAATATCACCGGGGCCATAGGTCCCATCGGCACGCCGCACTATATGTCGCCTGAGCAAGCCCGTGGTGAGCGCGGGCTCGACGAGCGCAGTGACCAGTATTCGGTCGCCAGCGTCCTCTACGAGATCCTTACAGGCAGAGAGCCCTTCGAGGGCGGCGACGACGTAGACGAAGTGCTCGAGAGCGTGGCGAGCGGCATATTTCCTCGGATTTTGCAGCTGCGCCCAGACTTGCCTTCCGAATTCCAAGCCGTGTTGCTGCGCGCGACGGCGCCTGAGCCGGAAGGTCGGTTTGGGCACGTGTCGGAGTTCGCGGAGGCGCTCTTGCCGTTCGCCAGTCAGCGCACGAGACATCTGTATGTGTCTCGCGTAGATCGCAAGGGCGTGATGAGCGCCCATCTGTTGTCGGGGCGCTTTCGGGCAGACAACGATGTTCAGATCGAACGGACGCCCGTGGTGTCACGCTATGTGAGCCGGGCGCGTCACTCCCGCGTCGGGCTGACGCCGCGCTTTGTGGGTCTATCGGCGCTGATGCTGGCCTTGGGCATATGCGTGGGACTCTTCTACATGCGCGGGGGAGGAGGGAGCGTGGAGTCGACGCTGTCCCAAGCGCACGCAGAAGGCTTTTTGGGAGGTCCGAGCTACGCCAGCGCGGCCTCCGAGGCGCCGAGGGCCAAGCCCACGCCTACGCGCCGCATCTACGTGACGCCGTCCGATGCAAGCATCCTGCTCGACGACATCAGCCTCGGTCGCGGTGCATTTCGCGCGCCTGAGTTTACAGACGAGGAGATGCACGAGCTACGCGTCTCGGCGGAAGGGCATGTGACTCGCATCCTGCTGTTTCGGGGCAGTCCAGATGTGCGGCACATCGCGCTCGAACCGCTACGCAGCGGGGGACGCAGGGAGCGCAAGCCGCGTTAGGGCTGTCTAATGTCTCAGGCTTGTCCGCTCAAGGTCTTCAGCCGGACGCGCTTGATGGCACCTGGCGGCCTATCGATATCCCCGCCTTCGCGCGGCAACAGGTCTGCAACCAGGTCGTAGTCCGCGGCGTCTGTGACCCGCGCCTTACGGATTTCACCGGCTTTGGCTTCGCCATTGGCCAGGTAGACCTTACCATCAATATCCGGTGCCTGGCCGCGATGACGCCCCTCGAGCAAGAACTCACTCTCGTCGCTCACGCCTTCCACTAGCACTTCGATCTCGGATCCGACCATTTTGCGCATCTTTTTGCGGCTGATCGGCCGCTGAAGCTGCATCAGCTTGCGGTGTCGTGCGCCGATGGTCTTCTCCGGGACGATCTCATCGAGACCGCCTGAGCGCGTGCCTTCTTCGTGCGAATACTTGAAGACGCCCACGCGCTCGAATTCCGCCCATTTCACGAACGCGCACAGCTCTTCGAAGTCCGCTTCGGTTTCGCCGGGATGCCCCACGATGAAGGCCGTTCGGAAAGTAAGGTTTGGAATCTCGTTCCGCATGCGCTCGACAAGCTTGCGCTGACGATCGGGGCCGTGGCCGCGGCGCATGATCTTCAGCATGCGGTCGCTCGCGTGCTGCAAGGGCATATCGACGTAAGGCAGGACCTTGGGATGTTGGGCGAGCAGCTCGATGATCTCTTCGGTCAGACGCTCTGGGTACAGGTAGAAGAGCCGCAGCCACTTCAGGCCACGCACATCGCCGATGGCCTGCACCAGGTGCGAGAGATTGCGCGCATCTTCCTTCAGGTCGCGGCCGTAGGAGATGGTGTCTTGGGACACGAGGTTGATTTCCTGTGTGCCCTGCGACACCAAGCGCTGGACCTCTTCGACAATGTCTTCGAGCGGCCTCGAGCGCTGCGTGCCGCGCATGGAGGGGATGATGCAGAAGCTACATTTGCGCGAGCAGCCCTCTGCGATCTTCACGTAGGCGCTGTGGGTCGCCATGGAAGGAAGACGCGGGTCGCTGACGCGAAAGCTGTAGTCGGCCGGATTGCCGACGAGCATACGCTCGACAGGATGCGACTCGCTGGCGCGCAGCACGGTCGAGAGCTTGAGCATGTCGCTCGAGCCGAGGAAGTAGTCGACCTCCGGCATCTCCTTGGCGAGCTCTTCGGGGTAGCGCTGCGATAGGCAGCCGGAGACCACGAGCTTCTTGCAGATGCCGCTCTCTTTGAGCGCTCCCATCTCCAAAATGGTGTCGATGGACTCTTCCTTGGCTGGCCCAATGAAGCCACAGGTGTTGACGACGATCACTTCCGCTTCGCTCGGGTCCGCGACGATGCGGTAGCCCTCACCTGCGCCTACGCCGAGCATGACCTCGGTGTCTACGCGGTTTTTGGGACATCCGAGGGAGACGAAGTGGATGGTCTTCTTGGCTTTGGGCACGGCAGCCAAAGTTGTTGTCCGCGTTCGTGGGAGTCAAGGAACGACGTGAGTATCAGCGATGATTGTGGTGCCAGCACCGAATCGGGAGCCAAGCTTAGAAGTCACGGAAAGGGAGGAGTCATGGGCATCCTTGATGACCGCGAGCGCATGGTGGCGCAGCAAATCGAGGCGCGAGGTGTAAGCGACGCCTCAGTGTTGGCAGCGATGCGTGAGGTGCCGCGCGAGGCGTTTGTGCCCGCGCATTTGGCGAGTTTCGCCCATGACGATCTGCCGCTCTCCATCGGCCACGAGCAGACCATCTCCCAGCCCTACATCGTCGCGCTGACCGCCTCCGCGCTCAACCTCTCCCCGGACGACCGGGTACTCGAGGTCGGTGCCGGCTCTGGCTACGCGGCGGCGGTCTTGGGGAGGCTTGCGCGTGAGGTCTACGCGATCGAGCGCATCCCGGCCCTGGCCCAGCAAGCCTCGCAACGCCTGCGCGCGCTCGGCTACGACAATGTTCACGTGATCGAGGGCGACGGGACAGCCGGTTTGCCGGTCCACGCTCCCTACGACGCCATCGCGGTCGCCGCAGCGGCGCCGTACGTGCCTGATGCGTTGCTCGCGCAACTTGCGCCGTTTGGGCGCCTGGTGATTCCGGTAGGGGCCGCTCACGGCGCCCAGGAGCTGCTGCGGCTCACGCGCATGCCCGATGGACGCATTCACCGCGAGAGCTTGGCGGGCGTTCGATTCGTGCCCCTGATTGCGTCTCAGGGCTGGGCCAGTCACGCGTAGGCGCATTGCAAGCTGAACGCAGTATCAGTAAATGAAAGTGCAAACTCTCATGACATGAGTGGGCTAGATGACAAACTGAGGACGTTGCGGCTTTGACCCACCCGGTACGCACTTGGTACCCTCAAGCATCGTGACTGAATCTCAGCCTCGGTTCTCGCGTTCGTTTCAGACAGGTGAGGTCATCTTCCAAGAGGGAGAGGTCGGCAACACCATGTTCGTGCTGCGCGCAGGGCGTGTGCGTATCGCCAAGCAGGTACGCGGAGGTGAAAAAACCTTTGCGGTGCTCGGACCTGGCGAGTTCTTCGGGGAAATGGCCATCCTGAACGGCAGGCCGAGAACGGCGACTGCCACGGCGCTCGAGCCGGTGACGCTGGTGGAGCTCGATGCTGCGCGCTTTGAGAGCATGATCACGACGCAGGCGGAGATCGCCGTGCGCATCATTCAAAAGCTCGCGCGGCGCCTCGACGACGCAGATGCGCTCATCACCATCCTAACCAAGCGCGATGCCAAGACCCGAGTCATCCTGGGGCTGTGTCGTGAGGCCGATCTGCGAGGCTTTCCAGGTGCTGAAGAAGACAGCCTGATAGTTCAACGCGACCTTACGGAATTCTCGGAAGAGCTGGGCATCAAGCGCACCGAAGTGGATGAGGTGGTGGGACGCTTGATCCGCGTGGGGCTCGTGAAGCCGGTGGAGGATGGCCTCGAAATCGTGAGTCTGTCGCGGCTCAATGAGTTCCTGTCGTTTCTCGAGGAACGCGGCATCGTCACCGAATAGCGCGCAGTTTTCCGCTTCAGAGCCCACGCACTCCACTACATGCGGAACCACTACATGCGGAACCACTACATGCGGAACTCCACGCGGCGGTTTGCTGCGCGCCCTTCCTTGGTGCGGTTGTCGGCGACAGGTCGCGATTCGCCGTATCCCGCGGAGCTCAGGCGTTCGGGATGAACGCCACGCTCAGTGAGGTACAACAGCACGCTCTTGGCACGCTCCTCAGACAGAATCTGATTCAGTGCATCACTGCCCTGCGCATCGGTATGGCCCTCGATGGAGAGCTGCGTGATCTCGGGGCGCGCTTTCAGAACCGCCACGATCTCATCGAGCATGTCGAAGCTCTCAGGCAGGATTTGCGCGCTGTTGAGCGCAAATTGCACAGGTTCGAGCACGAAGATTTGGCCCTGTCGGCGGTCTACGCGAATCTTGTCGGGGCAGCCATCGTCGTCGTCGACACCATTCATGGTCTCAGGTTCGAGTGGGCATGCGTCGACCGCGTCCAAGAATCCGTCTTGGTCGTTGTCTGGATCTGGGCAGCCATCGTCGTCTTGGAAATCGTCGCGATCTTCGGGCTCGTTCGGGCAGGAATCCACGGCGTCCAAAAGTCCGTCTCTGTCATTGTCTGGGTCCGGGCAGCCGTCGTCGTCTTGGAAGCCGTCTCGATCTTCGGGCTCGAGCGGACAATGGTCGATTACATCCGGCACTCCGTCTCTGTCATTGTCCGGTTCAGGGCAGCCGTCGTCGTCTTGGAAGCCGTCTTTGTCTTCGGGCTCGTCTGGACATGCATCGATTGTGTCGGGAATGCGGTCTCCGTCACGGTCGCTTGGATTGGGCTTCAAGTAGGCCAACGTCGCAACGATGCGGTATGCAGGCGCTCCGTAACCGTGTGTGAGCGCAGCGCCTGCGCCGAGCCCTGCGCCAAGGCCACTTCGATGTTGGAGCTTGGGGCCCACAAGAAACTCCATGGGTGAGCTTTCGCGATCTCCAAAGTGCTTGAACGGACTCGTTCCGTAAATTTCAGCGAGCAGGTTCACGTCGATGGCACTTGTGCGCGCGACGAAGAAGCCCGCGCCTAGGCCAAAGGTGAGCATGTGGTCGACATTGAGGCCGCTCACATTTGCATCGAGCAGACGCGTGCCCAGGTTGCCCGTCACGCGAAAGAACTCGCCACGCAGCTCAGCCAACACTTGGAGATGAGCCGATACTTTGCCCTCGCCAGAAAACGTGTTGGAAGCGCGCGTCCAGCGTGAGCTTGGAAGGTTGAGCGCTCCTTGCACGCCTAGCGAGAAAAAGTCCTTCTCAGCACCGAGCAGACGTAGTCGGGCGCCGAGGCCAATATTGCCGAGTCCTGGGCGGTCGGGGCGGAGTGTGTTGGAAAGTTCCGTGCCCCGCATCATGGCGTTGACCGGAAGATGAGCAAACAGCAAGACGCGGTCGAAAAGCCCCAGCGAGATGAGCCCGTGGGCCACCAGATGCTTGTCGATGACGGTCTCGCTCGGACCAGGTCGTCCGTTGACTTGCGTCTCGAGCACCAAGGGGTCCTTGGCGAAATCTAAAAGCAACTGCGCACCCGGGCGAAGATGGCCCGGGTGGTCCGGCCTCGACACCGCAAAACCATCGCGGAAAGTCGGTGCCGGACTAAACTGGTCGAGTGTGACCTGAGCTCCAGCGGCTGCGCCCCACAGGAGCACCCATGCAGAGACCAGTATCTGCAAAAGTCGTTTCATGTCAGATGACGTTCCTTCGACGCTGATAGAAGAGACCTACGGCGAGCAAGAATAGGAACGCTTCGCCCAGGTTTTGCGAGCCTGCGCTGACGCTGCAGCCGCCTGCGAGGTTGTTGCTCTTGACGATGGGGTCGTTACTATCTGGGGTTTCGGGATTCTCGGACCCGTTACCGTCGGGGCCGGTGAACTCTCCGCCCGGGTCCGGCATCTCACCGTCCGAAGGGGTGCAGTCCTCGATTTCTACGAAATCATCGGCGATTTCCCGAGGATTGCAGATGTAGCATTCGTTGGGAACCTGGTACCCGGCATCGAAGCAAGTTCCCTCGACGAGGCAGCCCGAAGGCTCCGTCCCACAGCTGCGGGTTTCTTCGTCGCAATAGCTCTGCTGACATAGCTCTTCGCTTTCGCCGCAGGTCGTGTTGCTGCCGAAGCAGCTGCCTGCGCCATCGCAAGAGTCGTTGTTCGTGCAGAACAGACCATCCTCGCACGGGGTGCCTTCGCTGGCATAGTAAGGGTCGCAGAGCGTTACGTCGAGCTCACCTAGGCCGATGCCCAGCGCGTCGAGTAACGGATTGACGAGCCCCGTGACGAGCGTTTCGAGAGTGGACTTGAGCGGGTTGGTCGCGGCACCCAGTAGCGCAAGGACCTGACTTGTCAGGTTGGTCAGAGGTCCCGAGGAGACCGCGCCACTAAGAATGCTCAGGCGGAGCTCTACAGTGCTTAGAAGCTTCTCCAAGATCTCAGGGACGAAATCCGCCTGCGTTCGTGCAGTGAGCGTCTCTGGATAGGGCTTCGAGAACTCAAGGTTGGTAGGCGAGGGATCGTTGCCGATGTAGGCGGCCTTTGCAGCCACATCAATGACCGCCAGGTCGATAGTCGTGATCCGGACGTTGAGCGCACCGATGGTCGCGAAGCCTAGCTCCGTGGCTGGATCGATGTCCGTTTTGTCGAGCAGGTTTGCGTCCGATACTTTGCCCAAGAGGACGCTCACGACGCCCGGCGTGGCGCGCACGGTGACTGCACCCGTAACCGCGTCGATGGATTCGAGTATGCCGAGTCCGGGAGCGACATCGATCACAAGATCGAGCTGTCCAATGCTGAGCTCTGCGCCCAACAGGCCGAGCGTGGCGGTGCTCAGCGCGCTCGTCGTCACGTTGATGAGATCTGCGTGCGCGCGCAGCCGAATGCTGGCCGATTGAAAGCTCGAGCCCTCTGGACCACACGTGTGAATGGGCGGAACCGGCACGGTGACGCCGATATCCAAGTCCTTGATGATGGCGATGCCGAGCTCATCTGCTGCCACCTTGACGTTCTCAACCGCTATCGCGTGCTTGTGGTTGAACAAGCTCGCGGTGCCCGTCACGAGATCGAGCAGGTTGATGGTTCCCTTGAGCAGGGCGCCCTGCCGAAGGTCGATCTTGAGCAGATCACCGAGGGCTATCGTGGCCGCAGGCAGTTGATAGGCGATGAGCTTATCGAGCACACCGACGGCGATGAGACCATCCTTGGTGACAAGGACCGAGGCAGCGGCCTGGAAAATCGTCTCCAGGGACACGCCTGCGTCGAGTACGTCTTCGATGCTCACGAGGTCGAGGTCTGTTTTCAATCTAGCGAGCAGAAGCCCAAGGTTGATGTCCGCACTTGCCAGTGCATTGTAGTCCGCGACAGACAGCTTGATGGATGAGCCTGTCAGGCTCGACAGGAGTGCATTGAGCACCGCACTCCGGCTCGTATCGAAACTTACGAGTCGTGTGCCTGCGGTGGCGCAGGTATGGGCGCCGCAGGTGTCTTGCGCCCTCACATGATCGGGAATGCCCGCTGTCCCAAGGTACCAGATAAGAACTGCTAACAGCATCCTCTGCATAGTTGTTCCCCCTCAACTTCCCTTGCGAGAAGTTACATTGTTGGACGCACTTGCCCGTTCGCGGCGCGCGCAAGAACGCGCTCCCACGTGGGACGTCCCGCGTAGGAATCTCCGGAAGCGGGCGACTCAGCTCCCGAGCGGTACTTCGATGAACACGACTTTGCCAGCGGCTACCTTGACTTCTACAGGCAAAGGCGCCGCGTTTTTTCGTCTGAGATGCAGTACGTGCGAGCCCACAGGTAGCTGCAGACGCGAAGGTGTGGCCCCCAAAATCTTACCGTTTAGTTCAATGGAGACGCTGCTGCCTGGTGTGGATACGTAGACTTGCCCCATGGCCCCGGGCAGAGACACCTCGGGCGTGGACGACGCCGTGTCTTTGCCGGACGCTATCCTGGCGGGGCGGGTCACTTTTGCAGGTACCGCGCCGCGTGTCGTGCTTTTGGGATAGGTTCGCTCATCGATACCCGCTAAATCTTCGCTCTCGGGCGTCTGCGCTTCGGGGGCGCTCAGGGGCGTGACCGATAGCGCGCCTATCGTCAGGGGGGAAACCTCCGCTGCGCCAGGCGCGCGCGGGGTAGGGCCGGTTTCAGCCTCCCCCGCACGCGCCGTCGCGACCGTTCCCCCCTCTGCAGCACGCGCGCTGACTTCGCCGGACGAGATGTACCCCCTCGATTCCATCCAGACGGCTAGAATCAACACAGTAAGGCAGACCGTATAGGCCCACAGCGGGACGGCTGACGCCCGCGTGGTAATCTTGCGTAAGACCGAATCGACGGGTCGTCGCGCAGGCTTTTCCCCTCGAGAACGCGCGACTCCCTGGGCAAGGGTGCGCTGGCTCGCAATCGGTCCGCTGAGCTGAAGTGACCCGCTTTCTTCGAGCAACTTCCGAGCATTCGGCACGATACGCTGGCGGTAACTCCGGCATCCGGGGAACATGGCCTCGAGCCAGTTGCCCAGTGTGGCTGCGGAGATGGGGCCGTAGTATCTGGCAAGAAACTGGTCGAGCTCATGGGCGAGATCGATAGCTGTGTCGAAGCGCTTGTTGGGGTCGCGGTCGAGCGCCCTGAGTGTGATTTGGTCGAGCACCGCCGGCACGTGGGGATTCCGCGAAGACGGGGGCAAAATAGGCATGCCCAAGATTGCGTGCGAGGCGTGCATATCGGAGCCACGGGGAATCAGCGGGACGGCGGTCAAGAGCTCCCACAGCACAACACCCATCGACCAGATATCAGAGCGTCTGTCGATCTTCTCGCATTGCAGTTGCTCCGGCGACATATAGGCAAATTTGCCCTTTGGCCCGCCGGCGTGGGTGGTGCGTACGTTGTCGTCCGCGCGAGCAATTCCGAAGTCCACAACGCGCACGGTTCCGTCGTAGAGCAGGAAGAGATTGTCGGGGGAGATGTCGCGATGCACGACATGCAGAAACTTGCCATCTTCGTCGGTGACCTCGTGCGCCGCGTGTAGGCCTTCACAGAGCTGAGCCACCATACGTACGACGCAGGCAGTCGAAAACTCCGAGCGATTGGAGGAGAGCAAGGGGAGCATCCGCGAGAGCGGCTCGCCGACGAGATACTCCATGGCGACATAGGGTACAGGCTGGGTATCTGCGCCCGGTCCAGGAGACATGGTCTCACGGCCCATGTCGCTTAGTCTGCAGACGTAAGGATGGCTGATGCGTGAGACAATGCGTGCCTCGGCCAGAAACATCCGGACAAAGCGCCTGTCTACAGCCAAGTGGGGGTGGATGGTTTTGAGAGCGACGGTGCGACGCACGCCCTCCTCGTGGGTACGACTTGCGACATACACCGTACCCATGCCTCCAGAGGCAAGCTGACATACGAGATCATAGGGGCCGAAGCGGCCGGTAACCGGACGGATGGTCGGCAGGTTGCCTGCGCGAAGCGTGGTGGGTGGTTCGCTGACGGCAGCCGAACTCTTTGCCTGCAAGACAGACAGTTCTGAGCCCATACATTCCCTACTTTTTGACCTGTGTGAGCTGGTGGCTTGCAAGAAATGCAACTCAGTGAGCCAGCCAATGAAAGTCATCATCGAGCGGTTGTTCGGCTTGTTCAAGTCAAATATCCCAAGGAATTAGCGTCGTTGTCGCACATGGCCACGGGCTGTAACCACGCTTGCGGGGCCGTGTTCGTGCCGCTTAGCGCAGCAATTTCGAAGGCGCGCTGAGGCCAAACAACAGCCCGTCAAGGCTATGTTTTGAGCAGTTCATGCAAAAAATCTTGCCCAATATCGCTATAGCTTGCGAGGGAGATCACTTTACTGGCCTCATGAGAGGCGGGTAGCATCGACGGTGGATGTAGGGGAAGTACGGCAAGGGGGAAGACTATGGCCTGGGATACCGCCACGCTGCGCACGCGTGCCTCGTTTGGGTCAGTCGATGTCGCGCCCGTGGCGCAGGGACAGCTTCCTGCATTTCGTCCGGTGAATGGCCACTTTGGCCCCTACCGGCTGATCTGTGAATTGGCGACCGGCGGGATGGGAATGGTCTACGTCGCGCAGCGGCGCGAGGAAACGGGGATCGAGCGCACGGTGGCCCTGAAGACGATTCGCTCGCATCTCTCTGACCGGCCGGAGTTCGTGCACATGTTCGTCTCGGAGGCGCGCGTGTTGTCGACCATCAACCACCCGTACGTGTGTAAGTTGTGGGACGTAGGGACTCAAGGCGGCGCACCTTACCTTGCGATGGAATATCTAGTAGGTGAACCCTTGTCGCGCATCTTTCCTCTGATGTCTGCAAACCAATCAGACTTTACGACCGGATGCTTGGTCCACACGCTCGCCAAGCTGTGTGAGGGCTTACATGCGGCGCATGAGGTGGTGGACCAGGATGGAGTAGCTCTGAAGATCGTGCACCGCGACATATCGCCGCAAAATCTGTTTCTTCTCTACGATGGCACCGTTCGAATCTTGGATTTCGGTGTGGCGCGTGGGGGAGGCGGTCCCATCACGCCAGCGGGAACCATCAAGGGCAAGTGCGCCTATATGTCTCCCGAGCAAGTACGTGCGCAACCCGTGGACCTGCGAACAGATGTTTGGTCGCTCGGCGTGGTCGCATGGGAGATGCTCGCAGGCAGGCCTCTTTTCTCGCATGAGTCCGAGACGAAGGCCACGGTGGGCGTGGAGCTTGGCAAGCTTGAGCCGCCCTCTCGCCACAATGCTTTCGTGCCTGCGGAACTCGACGATGTGGTGATGCGGGCTCTGCGCAGGCACCCCGACGACCGCTATGCCGATGCACTCGCTTTTGGTACGGACCTCGAGAACCTTACCGCAAGCCATTTCGGTCACGTTCCGCGTCTGGCATTAGGAGGGTGGCTCGAGGCGATGTTTCCTGGTTCGCGTGAGTATAGGCAGCGGATTGTGTTGCGCACCAAGGCACTCGCGGACGCGAACCGAGTCACGGCGGGTCGTTCTACTCGCCGCACGTTGGTCACGAAACCTCAGCGAGACCGCGGCGCTGCCAACCTGGGCCCGGCCGCACTCGAGCTCAGCACCAATCAAGACGCCGTACCGGGAGCTAGCGTAGCGCCCGCTGTTTCACCGGTCTCTCGTGCCATGCGGAGTATCGCGCGTTGGCTCCGCGGGGGCGGCTGAGTGTCTACGGACAGCTCTCATCGTCGGTCTGGAGCAGACAACGGTAGTCGTCTGGGCATGTAAGTGACTCCGGCCATAGTGAGCGAATCATGCCGTCTGAGGCCCACCACTCGACGGCTGCTCCGTGTAAGGTGAAAGTGGGCTGTTCACTAAGTAATTCGGGGGCAAGATCCTTCGACGCCACGAGGTCTTCGAGCACGTCCATGCCGATGGCACGCATGCGCAGGCGTAGCGTGATGCGTGAAATGCTAGGGAACCGCGGAATCTGATAGCGGGCCTCGAGCGTGTGCGCGTCGTTGAGTCGCACCGCCGCAGGCAATGTGAGACTCAGGTAGCCTTGAGGCACATCCGGCGAGGTTGCGGCCTCCCAAAACATGTGCACCGGATTGCCTTCGGCATCGTAAATCCAGTCGCGAAACAACGCGAGCTGCCGATCGTAGCCAGGCTCTCCGGGCAGCTTTTCTTCGATTTCTCCGTCTTCGATGCGGCCACTCTCAAACACGACCTGATCTTCGTGGTCGTAGGCCACAAGCTCCAGCCACAGACGCCTATCCAGGGCTGCGCCGCTGGGTTGTGCGTGACCGGCGGAAGTCTCGACCTGAACAGTAAGGCCCCCGAGGCCATCAGGGAGGATGGCGACGATGCGCGCGTTGAGTGCTAGGGCACATTCGACCGCCAGCCGCTGAGCTTCACGATCAGGGAAATCGGTGAGTGCGACATCCACACCAGGGAAGAGATGCTCGTGCACGATGCGGTCACTCTTGCCGCCTTGAGCGACCTGCCCCTTGCGTCCCGGCATGTGGCAGCCGGAGCAGGTTTCGAAGCCTGGACCGTGCTTGCTGAACAGGCTGTCTTTGTACTCGAGAAAGGTGCGCTCGAGGTGCACGCCGTTTGGGGTCACCACGTCGTGGCAGCTTCCACACAGCGCAGAGCTCTCGGCACGGTTCCTGTCATGGAGCGGCGAATACGCAGAACGATGGGCTTTGGATTCGACCGGATCGGGAATGCCGCCGCGCATGGTTGTGTCGTCGGCGAGAATCAGACCGTTGTTGAAGTGTTCGCCGACATCGATGGTGTTGTGGCAGAAGTAGCAAGTTACGCCCTGCATCGTGTCGGGCAGGCTTGCGAGGTTTAGCCCGTCTTGCGTGAGGCCTTCGAGCACGGCCATGGGCGCGTGGCAGCGCACGCAGAAATCCCCGAGTGCGCCCTCGGTCTCCCGTTGGCCGCGCTGGTTCATGGCCACGAAAACGGGATCACGGCTGGCATACGCGTGCATGCTGCTCGCCCATTCCCGGTAGTGCTGCGGATGGCAGCTCTTACACTGCGCGGGATCGAGTAAGGCTTCGCGGCTGAGCTGCGGCGTGTCTTGGTCCGCTGCGGGAGCCTTGACCCCACAGGCAACCAGGAGCACGAAGCACAGGGCGACCGAAACTCTCATGTCACTCAGACACGCAGACATGAAACACGATGTAGTCTGTGCCTCCTGCCTCGGAGCTCACGTGGAGCTGAATCTCCCAGGGGCCGCGCATGTTGAGATTGAGGCCTACGACTCGGAACTCGCCGCTTTCGAGGCGCGAGACTTTGGGCAGTACGTTGCCGTCGTGTCCGTGCACCGGCATGAAGGGGCGAGCTTCGGTCACGGCGACATCGGATAGTAAGGATTCCGTGGCGGCGTCCAAAAAGCGCAGTGTCCAGTCGTTGAGATAGCGCATGGGGGGCGCAGGTGTGGCCGTGACGAGCTCCGCAAGGAAGCGCTTGTTTTCTCCGAGTGCGCGCATGCCGAGCGCGAATTCCGGTGTGCTCTCGGGGCAGCCCTCGTAGGTACCGGCATCTGGAACTGGGCTCGCTGCGTCCCCACGTGTAGCGGTTTCGTCGCTCTGACAGGCTACGACGAGACCCAAGATCCAAAGAGCACGCCTCATGACATCCTACTTCGTTCAGAGTGCACCCAGGCGCCGCGCGCTTTTCGTGCGCGTCGCAAGCCGAGTCCAACACATACCATGAGCAGGCCCCAAACCGAACCCTCGAGCGACCCTTGTGAGGAAGCCACACGGCAGCCGCAGCCTGCGCTCGGAGTTGGCGCGGAGCTTGGATCGGAGTTGGCGCCGCTATCCCCCGCATCTTTGCCGTTTCCGTCTGTGCTTGCGTCTTGGTCAGTCCCGTCGTCGATGCCGGCATCGAGCGGCTCGTCGGGCTCGGGATAGGTCCAGGGCACGGCGCACATCAGGGGAGCAGCGCGAATAAATGGGCGCGTCGTTTCCCACTCGGCCTTGCACTGACGGTTGTAGCTCGTGCTCTCGTCGCAGGTCTGTGGGCACGTGTCCGCCATGCGGTAGAGCGGCTTGAAGCTTGCGCCGCCGTCTTGAGACAGGCCTAGGCTGAAGGGATCGCGCGGCTCGCTGGCGCAGGCGTAGAGGCCATTTTCGTTCCAGCGTAGACACCGAATGCCTAGATCGCTTTTCTGTTCGAAGGGGCCGCTGCCATCGGATGGGCCCACGAACAAACCATCGCTCGGACCGCCGTAGGCGAGCTCGGTTCCGTCCGGCGACAATGCGAAGCCGAACATGGCTTTGTCTGTGGCGGCCAGCAGCTTGAAGGTCTCGCCCTTGTCCTCGCTCAGCATGAGGCGTGCGGGCAGTATGCCGAGCGTGTCGCCGCGTGCCGGAATGCGCACCCAGAGCCTATCTGCGTTGTCGGGTGCGATGCCGCTGATGAAGAGGCTGCCGCTGCCAGCGGGCAAAGCGAGGCTGGTTCGTGTCCAGGTCTGTCCACCGTCTTCGCTGCGCTCGATGATGCCGAGTCGAGCATTCTTGCTGTCTGTGCCACTCACGTAGATGCGTGATGGGTCGCTCTTGGCGATTTCGACGGTCTCGGCTTCGAAGTTCGTAGGCAGCGTGGCAAGTCGATCGAAGGTTACGGCGTCGTCGCGGCTGTCGATGAGCTCATTGCGAAAGATTCCATAGCCTTCGCTGTCGAACGCGTCGAGCGTGGACATGAGTAAGAGTACGCGGTGCGGATCGCTGGGATCGGCCGTCAGATCCACGCCGCGTTGACCTGCCGGATCGCCCTCGAGACGCGTGAAGCTGCAGCCAGCATCGCGGCTCACGAGCGCGCTGCCTGTAGGGGGGAGCAACACCAAGCTGCCGTCGTGCATCACGCCGAGTGGAGGGTCCGCTATCACGCCGCTGATATCGATGACTTGTTCGCAGATCCACGAAAACGTCGCACCGGCATCGAACGTTTGCATGATGCCGAAGGTGGCGCGTGCCACTAGATGCGCGCGGTTTCCCGCATTGAACACCACGTCGTTGGCGCCAGGCATACGTCCGTTGGCCGCTGCGGCGTTCGGAGTGCCGTGGATCCCGATGAAAGCTGCGGCGAGCGTAGCGATTCGGGCATAGGGCGACGAGCGATGACACAGCCGAAGCGCCGCCGAGCCCGGTAGGCAACGGGAGGTTTTAGGATCGGCTTTTAACATGTGTGGGGCAGAATCAGCGGGTTTGCAGCACTAAGTCAACCGGGCTGCCCTCACGGAACTTGAACACGTAGAACGTGTTGGGGATTGTCGCGACCCACATCTCGCGTTTCTCCGGCAAAATGCGCACAAGTCCCGGCACGCTGCTGTTGTCCGTGTCGAAGTAAGCGACTTCCTTGGGGCGCCAGGGATTGCGGATGTCGAACACCCGCACGCCGCCTTCCCACATGCCGCAAGCCACGAGGCGCGGGTCTTCGAGTCGATCGACATTGCAGTAGTGGGTGCCGACGCCAAACAGCGGCGCTGTGGACTGGCCGGGCTTTGAGCAATGCTCTGGATCCTGTGCTTCGGTCTTGATCAGCGACACGAGCTTGAATTCTTGCTCGTCGCTGATGTCGAAGATGCGCGCGTAGCCCCAGATGGGCCTTTCGGGATCGAGGCAGTTGCCCGAGCCCATTTCATCGGACAACAGCAGGTGGTCCTTGCCGCGGATGCTGATCGGGATGGCGTATTGGCTGGTATTGCCGTCGGGCCACGATGTTTCGCTTATCAGCTTGCCCTTGGCGCCAGGCTTACGCGCCTGCACTTCGCTGAGGTCGACGATGGCGACCGCCCCCATACCCGCGGTGGCAGCCAGGCGCGGATAGGTGAAGTAGCCGCGGTTGCCGTTTTTTCCGATGCCGAGGTCGTGGGCGCCGACGCCATCGAAGTCCGTGGTGATGACTGCGGGCTTGGTGGGGTCAGCGAGGTCCACCGCAAACACCGTCGAGGTGTAAAGCGAAGACGCGTAGTAGATGGTCCCGTCAGGCGACAGGTTGCCTGCGTGGCCGATGCCGCCCACGGCGAATGTGCTCTTGAGCGCCGGCTGCTTGCAATCGGCAGCCACATCGAAGACTGACAGGTTCGTGCCGTTCGATTCGTAGCCCACGAGAAGTCCGCTGTCCTCGCTGGCCTTCATCGTCTCCCAGTTGCTGCGGAAGCCGGGCTGTGTGAGCGTGGTGGTGACCTTGGGCTTTCCGCTCGCATCTACGTGGACGACTGTGGTGCCGTCGGTTCCGTTGACGTAGGCGCAGTCCTTGTACCAGGCCAACGACAGGAAGTGCGGCGCTTCGACTTGGCCCAGGATGTCCAGGTTGCAGCGCAGGTTGCCGCTCACGCCTTGTAGGTCTCCGTCGGTCTGATCGCCGCTGTCGCACGAGGCCCTAGGTGCAGGCGCCTTCCACGGCTCGCCTTCACCTTCGAAGGGCTCGAGGATCTCGGGCTCACCGGCATCGCCGCGGTTGTCGCCATCACCGTCCCCGTCCCCGAATTCACCGCCAGGGTTTGTGCCGGGCGGGACGTGGCTATCGCCATCGCCGCCGTGGCCGCCTGCGTCACTCTCGCCCCCGACAGGCCCTCCCGCCCCAAACAGCGGTTCGGACGGATCGTCACATGCGGGGCTCGAGCTGAGCAGGATCGAGGCAAGGGTGAGGGCGTGCGTCTTGGAAAGCGGGGACATGGTGATCCTAGGCATAAGTGGAAAGCAGTTGCGGAAAAGATAACCAGCGCAATTCGCTGTGAATAGCCCGCTTGGTCAGGAGTCGTACGAGTTGCGCCTAGGGGCAAGTGCTTTGTCTACCTGCGGGCTCACCCGTCAAACGGATGGCCAGCTGGGGCAAGTCACAAGAGTCGGCTCCCAAAAACCGATTCTCGCTCTCGCGGCCTGCTCGCGGCCGGCTGGAAGGGGCGTTCACCCCTAAATTCGGGCCGATTTTACGTGGCAGGTGTGCGAGAGGGATTACGCTAGGCCGTTTGAGCCAACGAAATCGTGTGAGGAGCCATACAATGAGGACGCAAGGGGCTTGGGTGTGGGGCGCGGGGCTGTTCTGCCTGCTCGGGTGCGGGGACAGTGACGACAAGCAAAAGGGCGCGCTGGCCCCGGATAAAATCGAGAGCGAGTACCTGCAGAAGCTGCGCGACTGTGATCTGGTCTCCGAGGGCAAGTTCGGCCACTTGGATTTTCAATGGGGCGGACGCGAGCCTGAAGTCGAGACTTGCTACGCCCAGTGTTTCACGGACTTGATCCGTGCTCCGGGCTGCGCCGCCATGAAAGCGGTGGTCTGCGATGTCGGAGAGTACGAGCTCTTCGACGCATGTCTTGCAGTCTGTGACGCATGGCAGTTTGAGTGTAAGGACGGCTCGTCGACTTTCTCGCGGAACCAGAAATGCGACGGCCGCGCAGACTGTGATGACCGCACGGATGAGCAGGGCTGCTTCAGGTGGACGGGCACTTGCGACAACGGCAAGGTACTCGGGCTCCCCCAGGAGATTCGACTGCTGGCCTGCAGCGGGCACGAGGAATGTGAAGACGGATCGGACGAGACGAATTGTCCGGAACCCGTCTTGTGTAAGAACGGCGAGCAGATTCCCGCCGTGCTTGTGTGCGACGGCAAAGACGATTGTGCCGACGGCGAAGACGAGGCTTCCTGCGAAGTAGAAATGTTCGAATGCGACAATACACAGACCGTGCTCGCGGCGAGCGTCTGCGATGGGTACGCTGACTGCGCCGACGGTTCGGACGAGTCTGAGGCCCAGGGCTGCGCGCAGCTGACCTGCCCGGCCGCTGACTACCATTGTGGCAACGGCGTGCGCATTCCCAATGCAGAGCTGTGCGACGAGACGCCGCAGTGCTTGGACGGTTCCGATGAACGCGCCGCCCTGTGCGAGGCCGTATTCGAGTGCAAAAACGGTGACCGCTTTGTCGACGCCGAGTGCAACGGCATCGAGGAGTGCCGCGGTGGGGAAGACGAAAAGGACTGCGATGAGCCGACCGAGCCTCAAACCGGATTCCGCTGCGTCGACGGCAGCTATGTGGACGAGTGGTCCGAGTGCGACGGCTTCCGGGACTGCAATGACGGTTCCGATGAACTCGATTGCTACGAGCCCCCGGTTCCTCCTGCGTCTTGCGACGCTGGCGCGAGCTCGTACGAATTGCTGCAGGTCTGCGACGGTATTCTGGACTGCCTCGACGGCGCCGACGAAGCGGGCTGCGGTACCCCGGTCTCGCTCCGCTGCTCCGCGACCGAGGTCGTGTCGGCCGACAAGGCTTGCGACGGAGTGACGGACTGCGCGAGCGGACGCGATGAGGCGAGCTGCTTCTTCTGCACGGACACGGGCGCAGGCATTTTGGAGCGCTTCGTTTGTGACGGCATTCCCGACTGCGCTGATGATTCCGACGAAACTTGCCCCTGAAGCGCGCGGAGCCAGGCGTTGAGGGCCCCTAGGGCGATTCGAGCTTGGCCCGCTCGCGCAATACGAACTTTTGCACCTTGCCCGTGGACGTCTTCGGTAGCTCCGAAAACACCACATGCTTGGGGCACTTGTAGTGCGCGAGTTGGCTGCGACAGAACGCGATGATCTCTTCGGCGCTTACGCTGGGCGCGCCCGTTTTGAGCGTGACGAACGCGCACGGCGTTTCGCCCCATTTTTCATCGGCCCGTGCGACCACCGCGGCTTCGAGCACGTGAGGATGCCGGAACAGCGCGTTTTCCACCTCGATCGACGAAATGTTCTCGCCGCCCGATATGATGATGTCCTTTGAGCGATCGGTGAGCTGGATGTAGCCATCTGGATGGATCACACCGAGATCGCCCGAGTGAAAGTGGCCGCCTTTGAATGCACGTTCGGTGGCCTCGGGGTCCGCGAGATAGCCCTTCATCACGATGTTCCCGGAGAACATGACCTCGCCCACGGTCTTACCGTCTCGTGGCACCTCTGCCAGGGTTTCCGGGTCGCGAACACTCAGACCCTCCAAGGTGGGGCCGCGGATGCCTTGGCGCGCATTGAGCGTGGCGCGTTCGTCTGCGGAAAGCGCGTTCCAGCTTTCGTGCGGGAGATTGAACACGGCAGGCCCGTAGGTCTCGGTGAGTCCGTACAGGTGCGTCACGCGAAAGCCTGCGTGTTCCATGGCGGACAGGATGGAGGCAGGCGGTGGCGCACCGCCTGTCGCGACTTCGACTGGATGTGCGAGCACGAGCTGCCGCTTGCTTTGCTCCTGCACAATCATGTTCAGCACGGTGGGAGCACCCGAGAAGTGGGTGACGCCCTGCTGCTCGACGGCGTCGAGAATGTCAGCGGCGCGCACGTGCCTCAGGCAGACGTGGGTTCCTGCAACCAAGGTGACGGCCCAGGGAAAGCACCAGCCATTGCAGTGAAACATGGGCACCGTCCACAGATACACGGCGTGTCGCCCAAGGTTTGTGGCGAGCACATTGCCCATGGCGGTGAGATACGCGCCCCTGTGGTGGTAGACGACGCCCTTGGGATTGCCTGTGGTGCCGCTTGTGTAGTTCAGGGCGATGGCGCGCCATTCGTCGTCGGGTGCTGGAAACTGCGCGTCGGGGTCGCCCTCGAGCAAGAGCGCTTCGTAGGTCACATCGCCAAACGCTGCGCCGCCCTGGAAGTGGGGATCTTCGGCGTACACGACGAGCGGGCGTACCTTGGCCTGCCCAAGCGCTTCTTGGGCGAGCGCCGCGTACTCGGGATCGACGATCCAGCACTTGGTCTGTGCGTGATCGAGCATGTAGGCGAGCGTGGCCGCGTCGAGGCGTACATTCATTGCATGCAGCACCGCGCCTGCCAGGGGCACGCCGTAGTGAGCTTCTAGCGCGCAGGGCACGTTGGGCGCGAGCACGCTCACGACGTCGCCAGGGCCGATGCCGCGACGCTGAAGACCGCTTGCGAGGCGCAGGCAGCGTTCGCTGAGCTCGCGATAGCTGCGGCGCGTGCCTTTGTGCACTACGGCCAAGTGGTCTGGGTAGGCTTGGACCGTGCGCGCTAGAAAGCCGAGGGGGCTGAGGGCGTGGTGATTGGCCGGTGTGCGCGCGAGCCCGGATTCAAAGCGTTCCCAGGGGTTCGGCTGCGGCAGCGAGCTGGAATTCGGGGCGTTCATGGCGTGCGGTCCTCGCAAGGCGTTCGCTGAGCAGTCTACATGAGTTGGTCTCGGGGCTGAACACCTGTGCGTTGACCGCAAGATCCCCCCATGACAACCTCGGAAACCCCTTGGCAGAGCAGTGAAGGGCGCCAGGAAAGACAGATGATTCCCGACAAATTGCACTTCGTTTGGCTCGGCGACACCATTCCGTGGGCCTACGTGTTTGCGGTGCTCTCTGCCGCCGAAAAGAGCGGCATGGGGCAGGTCATCCTTCACCACAGCGACACCTTGAAGGACACCGACGCCGTGCGCGCGTTGGTCGATGCCAAGGGCGTCACGCTAGCCTCTATGAATGGGCCCGAGTGGATGGCCTCGCTGACGCGTCATGGTCTGAACGGTGAGCGTTTGGCGGAGATCTATCGCCAAGTGGAAAACCCGGTGGCGCGCTCGAATATGCTGCGTGCGGCGGCGGTGGTCGACTTCGGAGGCATTTACCTCGATCTCGACACCATCACCACGGGCTCGCTCGAGGGGCTGCTTTCTTCGCGCCAATTCGTGGGTGTGGAGCACATCGTGTGGCCGCATTTCGTGCGCTCTTCGAAGAGCCCGCTGTTGTGGTCGCGCTCGGTCGCTCTCAGCCTCGTGCGCTCGGCCTTTCGGCGCGTACCCGAAGGTTACCGGGGATTTTCGCTGGTGTCAGGTGCCTATTATTTAGGCGTAAACGGCGCAATTTTGGGCGGTGAGCCGAGGAGCCCGTTCTTGTGCGCATATCTGGATGCGATGACGCAGGTGCCCATCGACCGGCTGTTCAAGAAGCACGCGCTCGGCACGCATCTCTTGCAAGAACAGGTCGACCTATATCGTGGGACCGACTTGGTGGTGCATCCACCTGAGGTTTTCTACCCGTTGCCGCCTGAGATTTCGGAGCACTGGTTCCGCACGCAAAAACGTCCGGTCGATCTCAAGCACGCGCTGCACAAGGATACCGTGGTAGCCCACTGGTACGCCTCGGTGCGTACGAAGCCCGTGATCCCGCAGATTGGCCCTGATTACGTGCGTAAGAACGCGAAGACGCAGCTGTACAGTGCGCTCGTGGCGCAGACTTTGCCGCAGTATCGGTGAGGCGACTTGAAGCCTAGCGAAGAGGCAAGGCTACATGCGCGCAGGCACTTTCTGTCTGAGCACGGAATCTGTGCGTTCTATGCCGTTTGCGTGCTCGTGATTCTCCTCGCGTTTGCAATTGATGGGCACCCGCGGCTCGAGATAGGTCGCTCGCTTCTCAAGGCCTTCCGCACGCCCTGGCGCAACGTGCTGCCCGCTGAAAACCAGTACTGGTACGGCTCGCCGCTGGTGATTTGGCTAGGATTCGCCTTTCAGATTGAGACGGACCGCGGGTTGTGGCTGTTCGCAGTTGGGATGTTGACTTTCTCCCTTCTAGGCGTGCTTTCCTTGATTGGGACGAGCTCGCTCACGGCGTCGGCACGTCTGCGCTTTTTCTTCGCGTTTTTTGCAGGCTCAACGCTTTCGGTATTCTTGGAGTGGTTAGGCAAAAGTGATTGTCTGCTGCTGTTCGGGTACTTGGTCGTCTTCTTTCGCGGTGGTCATCCGCTTTGGGCGGTGCTCGGCGCCGTGGTGATGGCTTTTGCACATATCGAGCAGGCGCTTGTGCTCTTGGGCTTTCACGTGCTGCTGCGGTGGGATCGCGCTGAGGGTCGTCGCCCTGCACAAATCGCGCTGCTCGCCGGTACGCTTGCGGCGCTGACGTATCGCGCTGTGCAACATGGCATAGGCATGAGTACGGACAGCACGCGTGCAGCGTGGGCGAAGGAAACAGGCCTACACCAACTTCGGCAGTTGAGCCTCGGGCAAGGAGAGGCCTGGCTTAGCCTGCTTGTGGCGTGGCTCTCTGTTCTGGGCGCAGGCTGGCTGTTCTTTGGCCTCTGGTTCGCACGGGCAAAACAAGCTGAGCGCCTGCGGCTGCTGCTGGTGCCGATACTGGCCTGGTTCATCGCCTGCACGACGCACGACATCGTACGCGTGGCGACGATCCTCGGCTGGCCCTTGCTTGCGCACGCGGCTGAGCGCTGGGCGCGGTCTGAGGCGCCGCTATTTGGTTTTTTATCGCCCAGCGTGGCCCGCATCGCGATGGTCGCGTTTTGCGTGCTGTGGTGGATCAAGGCGGCGTAAGGTTGGGGACGCCTGAGCTACGCGCTCACAGCGCGCTTGACCCAGCCGAAGTAGCCGGAAGCACCGACCGCTAAAAACAGCATGAAGGGCACGATGCGGCGCACGGGGTCATCCATGCCGGACATGCTGAACCAAGCCAGCAACAGCACAGACAGCGCTGCTACACCGACTACGAGCGCTTGCCCCACGTTGCGACGGTAAGGGTTGATGCCGCTTACCATGCGCGCCTGTAAGGCCTGCACGAGGTTCGTGGTAAGGTACGATACGCAGACGGCGAGAGCTGCGCCTGCAAGGCCCCAGCGCGGAATCCACCAAAACAGCAGGGCTGCCTGCGAAGCCATGGTGACGCCCACATCGTAGAGAATCAGGTCGCTGCGGCCGAAGCCCAAGAGTGCGATGCCGTTGAGGCCCACGATGCCGTTGAGCAGCCAGCAAGTTGTGAGAATGAGCAACGCCGTTTCGCCGCCTTGGAAGGCTGAACCAAGCAGCATGAAGAAGTAGCGATCGAAGCAAAACACCGCCGCCCACATCGGGAGCTGGATGGCCATGATGGCGACCGTGGCGCGTGAAACGCCTTCTGCGAAACGCGAGGGTTCGGTGCGGTAGTCAATCTTGGAGCACAGGGCGAGCACGACTGGGTCGAAGGATTGCCGGATCGAGCGCAGCGAGTTGGCGACCTGGGTGACCGCCGCATAGATGCCCACGGCGCGCGCATCCATCAGCTGGGCGATGGCGTACACATCGAGCCGCGCTACGACGGCGTTGGCGAGCTCAGAGAGCCAGATAGGCATGGCATAGCGCGTGATTTCACGCGGCAGTCGCCACCAATTCTTGTCCGAGGGCAGCACGATCAGATGGCGCACGCGGTACGTTGCGATCAGCGCGCCGACCGTGAGAGCCACGAGATAGGCGACCTCGAGGCCGATGACTTGGAAGCCCAAGAGCGAAAGCGCGAGGGCGCCGCCGAACTGAATGAGCGGCACCGCCACGTCGCGCACGAACACGCGAACGGCCATGTCGCGCGTGCCCATGGAGGCGTGAATGCTCATCTCGAGCAGGGCCATGGGAATGAGCCCGGCCGCCATGGAACGCAGGGCGACGGTCGCGCCTGCGTCTCCGCTCCAGCGCGCGAGCAATGCAGCGCCCGGGAAGCCGATGAGCAAGGCGAGTACGAGGCTGGCCAAGGTGGTCCAGAAGTACATCGCGAACAGATGGTTGCCGCGGTCTTCGTCTTTTTGACGGGCAATCCACCACAGGGCGGCGCGATCGAGGCCGAGCGAGCCCACACGGAACACGAGCTGCAGCGAGAGCTGCGCGACGACGAATACGCCGAAGAGCTTCGGGCCATAGGCGCGGACGACGAACACGGTCAGCGCGGGTAAACACAAACGGAAGACGTAGCCGAACAAATTGAGCAGCACACCGCTACGCAGAAACTGGGCGTCTTCTTCGGCGGCGGTGCGTGGTGGTTCGGACATGGAAAGCGCTGCATTTCTAGCACGATCTGCGTGCTGAGGCGCAGTTGGGCTCGCTTGACCTTAAAGGTCTGTGCGCTAAGGCAACGCGCCATGCCCGCTCGAAGCGAAATGCGTTTGATTTTGGCGACGAAGGACTTCCCTCCCGACGTGGGCGGCATTCAAACCTGGTCTCTCGAGCTCGGCGTGAGGTTCGCGGCGCGCTGCAAGGATTTCTTGCTGATAGCGCCCAAGCTCCCAGGTTGTGAAGAGGTCGATCGGGGTCTGCCCTTCGAGGTGCTGCGTGTGGGCGGCACGCGCAATACGTTCGCGACGGGGATAGCGCTGAAGCTTGGAGGCGTGCTCGAGAAGCGACCCTTCGACAGCTTGCTGGGTGCCCAATGGCAGACGGCGATGCCCGGGCTCGCGCTCCGTGGGCGCGGCTCCTTGCGCCATGTACACGCGGCGGTGGTAGGCCGAGAGTTGCTCACGCGGCACTTTGCTGCCGTTCCTTACGGAGCTGCGGCCTTTGCGCGAGCGCGGCTTTGGACCTTGCGCAACGTGGATGGGATGTTTCCTATCAGCCATTACACGGAAGGTCTGGTACGTGAGTTGGGCGTGTCCACAGCGCGCTCCAAGATCATCTTGAATGGCTGCAACACCGAGCGCTTCCAGCCTGTCGACGCGTCCGGATTGCGCGCCGAGCTTGGGCTCGAAGGTCGCAAGGTACTTCTGAGCGTGTGCCGACTCGTGCCGCGTAAGGGCGTGGACACCGTGCTCGAGGCCTTGCCGGAGATTCGTCGGCATGTGCCGGACGCGGTGTATGTGATCGGCGGTGAGGGTCCCGACCGGGCGCGGCTCGAGGCGCGTGCGCGGGAGCTCAACGTCTCTGAGCATGTGCGATTCCTCGGCTACTTCCCCAAGGAGCGTTTGCCCGAGCTCTACTCGAGCTGCGACGTCTTCGTGTTAGGCGCGCGCGAAGAGCGCCCCGACGTGGAAGGATTTGGGCTTGTCTTGCTCGAGGCGAATGCCTGCGGAAAGCCTGCTGTGGCCACGCGCAGCGGAGGCGTCGGCGATGCCATCGCGCACGGGGAGACAGGCTTGGTTGTGGACCCGACCTCAGGTGCGCTCGCCGCGGGCGTGGTGAAGGTCCTGACCGACGCAGCTCTGTCCCAACGCATGCGAGAAAACAGCCGTGCGCGCGTCCTTCGCTGTGCGACCTGGGACCGTGTGGCGGATGAATTCCTCACGGGCATGGCGCAGTTTTCCGGCTGAAGCCTGCGGTGAGGCAGCAGCGCGTAGCTCAAGCGTTGTTTGCATCCGCTCGGCTCTACGACTTGCGCTTTTTTGGTACCCGTGCGCCTTCTTTGCGCGCCTCGCTCAAGCCGATGG
>CAZEWA010000007.1:0-23497 GCA_964515685.1 uncultured Polyangiales bacterium
GTTCACGGTTGTCTCGGTGCTTTCGCAAAAGCTCGACACGTTGAGCCGCGAGGCTGCTCAGTGCCTCGGCGAATCCATTTTCGAAGTTGGCCTCTCGCAGGTCATCACCACAGTGCCGGCAGACCTTTGGCCTGTTGATCCTCGGGATATCCCCCAGGAGCCACCGCCTCCGCCGGCGGTCACGGTCCCACCTCCTCTTAGCCCTGCCCGTTGACGTCTAGATCCGTGGATCGGGCGTTTTCGACAGAGTCTGAGATTGAAAGCGGGGGAGTTGTCCAGCCCCCATACCGGAAAGCCTCGGGAAAGATGGATCGACAAATCCTGACGTACGTCGGAAGGGCGAGCACAGCCCTTGGCTTACTGTTCGCAACTAGCCTCTTTTGTGCGACGGGGTACGCCCAGTGGCTGCCTGATCGGAATTACACGGAGGGACCCGGCATTCGCGTTGGAAACCTGGAATTGCATCCAGGTGTCGCGGTGCGTGCGGGATACGACAACAACGTGTTTCGGCAGGCACCCGGCCGCAGGCAGGGCAGCCCCATCATTGCGGTCACTCCCCACCTGCACCTCAGTACGCTGACCAAGCAGCGCCTAGAAGGAGGCGAAGACGCTGCAGGAGGCCGTCAGGCACCTGCACCGATCGCCTTCCGCACGGGCATGGCGCTCACGTACTTCTACTACAATCTCGACCGCGCGCCGCGGAACCTCGAGGTCGATGCCGACGCAATGGTGTCCATCCTTCCGGAGCGGCCCGTGGGCTTCGAAGTCGGAGCGCTCTACAACCGCTCCACGCGGCCGTTTACGCAGTTCACGGGGGACCGAGGTAACGACGTTTACGCAGTCCACACCGTGACGCCCACAGGCCGCATGGTGCTACAAAGCCGTTCGGGCGTTCTGCGCGGTCGTGTTGGCTACACGCCCCAGATCTCTCGTTTTGAGAATGACATCTTCTCGTACATGAACGCGAACAGGCACGCAATTGGCGGCGATGCATCGTGGCAGTTCTTGCCTCGGACGGCTCTTGTGTACGACGCAGCCGTCGAACTTACACGTTACACCGACCCCGATGGGCCTCGAGCGGTCATCCTCCTGGCCGATGATACGCGCGTTTCCACGCGCCTTGGTATCAACGGCGCGTTGACCAACTCCATAGGGTTGCGGGTCTTGGGCGGCTACGCGGCGAGCTTGCTCGACAACCGCAGAATGAACGATCTCGAAACCTTCGTTGGAGAGGCGGTGCTCACTTATCGCTTCCGCGCCCATACCTACGAACTCGGCTACCGTCGTTCCGTACTCCCCTCGCGCCTAGGTGGCTGGATGCAGCAAGACCGAGGATTTACGCAGTTGCGTTTGTCGTTCGCTCGCGTGTTTTCGCTCGGACTCGAAGCCGGCATCGCACATGTCGTTTATGGCAGCTTGATCACTCGCGATGGCGCGGCTCTCGGGCAGGATCGCGATACCGGGGCCCCTACGGATAAGCGCAAGGACCTACGTGTCGATGGAGGGGTGCATGCCGAGTACCGCGCAACCAACTGGCTTGCATTCATGGCCGACTTCTCCGTGTTGTCGAGCCTGACCGATTTCGAGTATGCGGTCGATACAGGGGTTGCGCCTCTGCCAGCCAAGTTCACTGCGATTCAGGCCTTTGGCGGCGTACGTGCGCACTACTAGCGGTTGTTTGCCCGGCCTTCCGCGGGAGCCAGCGTAATTCGTATGAGAAGGTTTGCGTTTGTAGTCGGTCTGCTCGGCCTTCTGTTCGTCACTGGCTGCAGCCCTAAGCACGCTGTCTCAGTTCTGCCGGCAGTTGACGTTCCCGAAGAGAGCACCTTGGGGCCTGGTGATGTTTTCGGGATTCGTGTCTACGGCGAGGAGCAGCTTACCGCCAAGTATCAAGCCGCTGAGGATGGGACGATAAGCTTTCCCTTCCTCGGCGCCGTTCGTGTCCAAGGAAAGCAGGCACACGTCGTTGCTGCGGAGATTGCGGAGGCCTTGCGTGCGGGCGGATACTTTGTCGACCCGCATGTTTCGATCTTCGTAGAGGAGTCGAATTCTCGGCGCATCTCCGTGCTTGGAGCGGTCGCGAAGCCTGGGACATTGCCGCTAATCGCGGGAATGACGGTGGTGCAGGCGGTTAGTCAGGCGGGTGGATTCACTCCCCTTGCGAGCAAAGACGAAACCGTGATCACGCGACGGGTGCAAAGCAAGCTAGAGCGGTACCGTGTTCCGGTCAGCGAGATCGCTCGCGGAAACGTGGGTGACGTGACGCTGCGGGCTGGGGATATCGTGTTTGTGCCTGAAAGAGTATTCTAGTTCCGTTCGCATGAGGGCCCTGCTCCGTCTTGAGAGGCGTTGAGCGTTGGCCTGAGTTATGAATCTGCGAAGGTGCATCTGCTGGTCGCTTTGTGAGAGCAGCGATGTCTTGGGGGGTACATTGCACAGCGTCGTCGCAAGCATGTTAGCAGCCTTGATCACAAGCGCGCTGCTTACGCCATTGATTCGTCGCCTTGCATTAAAGATTGGCGCCGTCGACGAACCTGCTGCTAGGCGGGTTCACGCGCGTCGAATACCGCGCCTTGGGGGCGTCGCGTTAGTCGGAGGGTTTTTTCTCCCTCTCGTTGCCCTGTTTCTCATGGATACGCAGATGGCGCGTCTGCTGTTTCAGCGACCAAACCTCGTTTTAGGAATGGCCGCAGGTGGTTGCGTTGTCGCCATTTTGGGGATCGTAGACGATGTTCGCGGGGTGTCCGCGCGAACCAAGCTTGGCGTGCAGTTTGCGGCCGCATTAACGGCTTACTTCTCGGGATTTCAGATCGAGGCCATCTATCTACCTGGAATCGGTACGGTAGGTTTGGGAGAGCTTGCTTTACCCCTTACGCTGTTGTGGATCGTAGGAGTCGTCAACGCGCTGAATCTCATTGATGGGCTCGATGGTCTCGCTGCAGGCGTGGCGTTTTTTGCCTGCGTTTCCAACTTCGTCGTGTCGTCGTGGAACGGCGATGTCCTTATCTGCCTTCTCTCTGCGACGCTCGCAGGGGCACTGCTCGGCTTTCTGTTTTATAACTTTAATCCGGCATCCATCTTTATGGGGGATTCTGGAAGCATGTTCCTCGGCTTTATCCTTGCCACGATGTCGTTGTTCGGCGCAGGTGGGCACAAGGGGGGAACAGCGATTGCGTTGATCGTGCCGGTGCTGGCGCTCGGTTTGCCGATCATGGATATGTCCGTGGCGATGGTGCGAAGATTCATCGCTCGACGCTCGATCTTTGCTGCGGACCGGGGGCACATCCATCATCGGCTCTTAGATGCAGGCCTTACACATAGACGAGCGGTTTTCATCCTCTATGGTCTATGCGTTGTCTTCACAGCGGTGGCCCTGGCCGTTCACGTCGGCCGTTCTTGGCAAATTGGTGCGAGCCTAACTGCGCTGACTATGACCGTTGTCGGGATAAGCCGCTTTGTGGGCGTCTTTAGCAAGGCACTTCGGGAGCAGGGTGGCTTGCAGGCACACACCTCCGACGTCGCCAAGCTGAGAATGGCTGTCCCGAAAGCACTGAGCAGGCTGGAGGGCTGCGCCGATGTCGTTGAGCTACAGACAAGTCTGAAGGCGTTTTGTGAGGAGGCCTCGCTCCTTTCCATGCGAATTAGCACGTCGGATTCCGAGGACGAAGGCTGGGAGTGGAGCGCAGTTCCGTCACGAAGCTCCCTGCGCGATGCGGTGACGGTCGACCTGGCCATTGCGCCCAGAGCGGAGGCGCGTAGCGTGATTCAGTTTAGGTGGGATGCTGAGTCTGGCGAGGTCTCACCGCAGGCAACAATATTGTTACAGCTTGTAGTAGATTCGGTCGAAGAGGTCTTGACTAGAACCATGTGCGCACGAGAGGCCCGGGCACCCCTTTGCCCAGCGGATGCGTCTTAGAGCGCTGGTTTTTTGGGGCACTTCCACAGGCGTACTGAAGGGGCTCACCGTGCTATCCGGGCGCGCTGTCGCGGCGCAATTCGCTAGCTGGGACTGGCGCTAGGCTATCGGGGAAGTGGGCCTAAAACCTGGATCCGCTCAAGTGCGCGAACCTTGAGCCGTCTGTATATGGGGTGCAGGCCGAGTGCTAGCGAGAACCGGAGTTCTACCAAGATCTCCGTACTAAAGCCCCTTGGTGGGGATGCAAGTTGCCGGGACAGTAGCCGGTGTAGAACTCGATTTCGGCTCCCCACTCACGCGCTGCAAGTGACATCGAAGCCTCAGCGCGACGTACATCGTTCTCGGAGTTTCCCATCCCTTTGTCGGAGTTGTCGAGGTAGATGTATCCACCTGGGCGCACTACGGTTCGTGCAAAGTCCATGCACTCTGCACGTTGCGACCCGTCTATTACCACTAAGTCAAACCGCCCGCCGCTAGCTGGACGAGAGTATGCAGAGCCGGTCGCATGGCGGTAGTTTACATTTGTGATTCCAAGCTGGGCGAAACGTTTCAACATCGAACTATGCCAGTCGACGTTGTCTTCCACCGCTGTGACTTCTGCGGCGTGCTTTGCATACCAGATGGTCGAACGGCCGGATCCAAATTCGAGAATTCGTGAATTCGGCGTAAGAAGCTTCTCAAAGACACGGATAAAGTGGAATGGGATCCATGGTACGTAGGGTCGATCCGTCCATTTTTGAGAGACGCGCATCAGGCCCGACTTTAGAAGATTCAGGCTCTCCATGCCGGTAACGAGATTTGCCTTTTCATCATGAAACCGGCTCTTATGCAGCGGGCCACGACCTGCCAGTTTTCGAACAAATGCAGTGGCTGGCATCGCTAGTTCCTTTGTTTCGGAGGACAATGATGATAGCAGGACTTCTAAGACGCTCATTCCGGCCCCATAAGGAAGTGAGCCTATCAAAGTCGGATGATCTGGTTGGGTTTTTTTGACGCGCTTTGGGGACCTCCGCGACCACGAGAAAGGCGCCATGAAGAATTCCAAATTCGCCGAAGCACAGGTCGCGGGCTGCACTGTGTGAGCGCGTGAGGGTGAGAGCGGCACGCCCGTCGTGCAGGTCGCGCGCAAGTTCCAAGCCCCAGGAGGAGGCATCCGCGTCGCCGCAGTCTGACTGTTTGGGAGTCTCCGCGATTGTGTGAGACTAGGGGCGCTGACACTCGACGCCCACGGCGGCCTCGTAACGTCCAGCCACTTCCACTTCGGTGAGGCGGGGGTCGTGGGAATCGCCAAACTGACAGCGTCGCACTCCGACAAAGCCGGCAGACTCCAGCTCAAGCGACAAAGACTTGTAATCCCAGAGCCAGAGGTGGGCGCTATTGCCCAGAAATCTGCGTGCCACACCGGTCAGTCCACGTGCGCGTCGCTCGGTCCCCATTCCGGTTGCGCGGATGAAATCGAGAGCCGCTCCTGAGTCGGAGCTGAGCTTGTAGTGCTGCGCTAGCTGCTCGAGATCGGGAACGATCAGTCGAAAATACCCGCCTGGGCGCAGAAGCCGGAATGTATGAGTGAGTGCGGTCCTGAAGTCGTCTAAAGCGAGGTGCTCGAGTACATGGCTTGCGAATACGTACTTCGCGCGACCCTGCGTCAGCGGCAGCCCGGCGACGATGTCGCCATAGTCGACGTTTGCAGGGAATCGCTGTGAGTTGCGTTGGTAGAGCTTGCCGAGAAACGGGATTCGCTCAAATCGTAATGTGGGCGACGCATCGAAGTTGCGCCAGCCAACCGGGGCGCTGAAGCCGCACCCGTACTGCACGTAGGCATTTTCATTGTGGTCCACGGCCTGATCGTTTAGCAGGTTGTTGAGGGCGCAACCAGATACGGACGGATAATGTGCATAGCCCACGTGACCTGGCTGGGATCTTTTTCGGACAACTTGATGCAAGAAATTTGACGTGCTTTGGCTATTTCCGCGACCACGAGAAAGGCGCCATGAAGAAATCCAAATTCACCGAAGTACAGATCACGGCGCACTGCGTGAGTGCGAGAGCGGCACGCCCATCGGGCGGGTCGCGGGCAGGTGCCATGTCAGCGAGCAGACCTGCAAGGGTGTCCACTCATTCGGGGCCGGTTCAGTGCAATCTCCGCCACAGTGTGATCACACACTGCTTCACCAGGCGGATGGCTTCGGTCCTTGAGCTCGTCCGCTTTACGCTCTTCACCGAATGCACGCGCTTTTTGATGCCCGCTGACACCACCAAAGCCGCTTCACTCGGCGACTTACCTTGCTACGCGACTTTCGAGGGAGAACGAGGACACAGACTTCTCTGCGTCAGACGACAGGCGGGAAGCCATTGCGATAGAATCTGCATACATTTTTGTGCAGGCCGACCGGCAATAGTGTTGTTCGCATGCAAGACGCCCCGCCTCGCCCTTTTGGGCCAGCTGCTCCCTTTCGAGGAACAACTTGCGAATTCCCGCGGCTAGGGCGGTCGAACTCTCTGGGTCGACTATGTGACCACATCCAAAGAGACCGATGACTCGTGCGACCTCCGATTGGTTTTCTACGGCAGCGAGGACGGGCTTTCCGGCCGCCATTATCCCGTACAGCTTTGAAGGCACCAGATCACGACCGACGCCCCGCTTCATGGAAACTAAGCCGAGATCGCTGGACGCCAAAAGCGCGGAGAGATTGTTGCGTGGCTGTGGCGGCAGGAAGCGTACATTGTCGTAGCCGTGGTCTGCACACGTGCGTTCTAACTGGGCTTTGGCATTGCCATCGCCTGCGACGAGAATCGTTACAGGAAGGTCTCGCACTAGGGGAGCTGCGGCAATCAGATGCTCCAGTCCCTGACTCATTCCAACGTTTCCAGAGTACTGGACGACGAAAGAGCCACAGAGGTGGTGTGCCTTGGCGAAGGCGTTGTCTCGGGCGAGTGGGGTGAGGTTTGTGGTGTCGGCCCAGTTGGGAATTACATCGACCCGCTCTTGAAGGGCGCCCTTTTCGAGCAGAGACTCAGCCATAGATGGCGAAAGGGTCACGATGCGCGCTGCTGACTTATACAGTCGAGCGCTAATCTCATTGAGCAGCTTAAGGACCAAGCGGTTGCGGACAACGCCTAGATTGATGGCGACATCCGGATAGATGTCTTGAACCGAATAGACGAACGGTATGTCTCGAAGTGCGGTGAGAATGGCTCCGGACAGGCCGAGAAGGAGGGGCGGAGACGACATGATGAGCGCCACGTCGGGGCGCTCTAAAGCAATCGATGCCTGTAGAGATGTGAGGAAGTACGACGCGTAGTGGACGATGCGACGCGGAATCGTTCGTTCCTCGGGGATGTAGGACCGAACCCTCAGAATCTTGACGCCTCGGTAGGTGTCGATTGGCGGGAGGGTCCGAGGCATTCCGTCCAGAATGCGGTACGAAGGTTGGCCACACACGACCGTCACGGAGTGCCCGGAAGACACCAAATCTTCGCAGATATCCTGCAGTAGCTGACCCGTCGGCGCGATCTCTGGCCAGTAGTGTTGATGGAGGACTAAAATCTTCATCTCTAGATGGCCTGACCTGAAGCTGAAGTGCTGTCGGGGGTTGTGTTTGTTGGAGCGTCGTCGTCGTGTCGGTCTGTATAGTTGTACCCGTGGTAGTAGCCAGTGTGGTTGCCGTGCGCGCCGACGGGGAGGTCGTTGATGACGCATCCCAGCACGTTTGTACCGATGTCACGCAATTGGCCCACGGCATGTCGCAGAGCGTCGACAGATGTCTTTCCGCCTTTTGCAATGAGGAGCGCCCCGTCAACCTGAGGGCCGATCACCGCGGCGTCGGTGACGACGTTTACCGGCGGGCTGTCGAACATCAAGATGTCGAAGCGGGTCTTCAATTCTGCCAGAAGACTGGCAAACCTAGCTGTGTGTAGGAGCTCAGAGGGATTCGGAGGAATAGGGCCGCAAGGCAGCAAAAACAAGTCTTCTACGATCGTGGATTGCACTGCGTCTTCAATGCTCGAATCACCTGCGAGAATAGAGGTGATGCCGACGCGGGCACTAAGCGAAAATGCTCGGTGCAATCGCGGGCGGCGCATATCAGTATCTACAAGAAGAACGCGCTTGCCACTCTTTGCGAGTGTTATGGCAAGTGAAGCTGCAACCGTTGACTTGCCTTCGGACGGAGACGGGCTCGTAATGACCAACGAACGTAGTGGCCGGTCGGTAGCCATGAAGGCTAGGTTTGTACGAATGGTTCGGCAGCACTCGGCAACGGCGGACTGAGGAGCTGTATGGACCGTCATCTCTTTTGACGAATCGGCACCGGCGCGTTCGCCTCGCTTCTGGCGTCGTCCGGGAGCCGATGCTGACCCGAAGGACAGCGTCTTCGGTACTTCGATGGCGGGAACCAATCCAAGGAGATGGATGCCGATGCTGGTGACGTCGTCTGGCGAATTTATGGAGCGATCCATTCGTGCTCGCAGTAGTGCGAGTCCGAGCCCCAACAGAAGGCCCAAGGCAGCTCCTCCTGTGACGTTCATCGCAACGCGTGGCCGTATCGGGAGTTGCGGCTTGGTGGCCCGGTCAATGAGGCGTACCGGTGACACGCGGATCATGCGGGTCAGGTTCGCCTCGGCTGTGCGTTGCAGAAGTAGAGCGTGGACCTTTTCGTTGTTGGCTCGCTCCCGCTCTAGACGATTGTACTCAATCTCTCGGAGATTGAGCTCAAGCCCAACTGCCTTCGCCTGATGGACAGCGCCCCGCAAGCCTTGCTCAACGTCTTCGACCTCGCCTAGCTCACGCCGAATGGAAGACAAGAGCGCGGTAAGTTCGCGGCGGGCTTCCAGGGTGATGGCTTCCAGTTGGGCATTGACCTGAACAATCTGCGGGTGGTTCGGGCCGTACACTTTGGAGGCGCGGTCGTGTTCGATGGTCGCTTCTTGGTATCGCTGCTGTATTTGGCTGGGAGAACCAGCCTTAGCAATCAACGTTGAATGCGCTTGGATGAGTTCGCTTTGGTCGCCAAGGGCTTGTTCCAGCCGCTTGAGCTTTGCAGCAACTTGGATCCGCTGTGTGGTCGCCTCTGTCAGAGCATTGCTAAAGGTCTGAATGGTCTGCGTTACGACATTCTGTTGGTCCGCGGCTGACACGGACAGAACATTGTTTCGTTTCCGGAAGTCGTGAAGAGAGTGTTCCGACTCGCGCAGCCGATCTGACACTCCGTCAAGCTGGCCGCTAAGCCAGTCCACTGCGCGCACGGTCGAACTCATTCGTTCTTCCATCATCCAGTTGAGGTAGGTCTCAACGACCGCGTTGGAAAGTAAAGCGGCGCGATCTGGAGACGTATCTTCCACGACTACCTTCACCATGCGCGTGCCCTTGTCTGGCTTGACAGTCAAACGATCTAACAATGCGCGCGCCGCATCCTCGGGATCACTTTCCGTCCAGGTCGCTCGCTTTTCAGAAGGAATGCTCATGAAAAGAGGATCTCTATGAAGGCCGAGTCGCTCCACGACGCGAAGGGCAATTCCGCGACTTGCGATAATTGCGTTCTGGGTTTGGTACCACTCCTTCGCAAGGGCGTAGTTGGCAGTGGGGACAGGATTGCCGACGTCCTCGACCCCGGTTCCCAAGAGCCTGTTCATTGGGTTGGGATCGTATTCGAGCGTGGCCTCTGCTTCGTAGATCTTGGGGAGTCGGACGGTCCAGACTGCGGTTGCCATCAGGACAAAAGTGAATACGCCAACCACGGTCCATTTCTGGCGGGAGAAGTGTCTAAGGTACTCTCTGATATCGACCTCGGCGGTCGGCGACTCTGATGGCATCGATGTTGGTCTCCCGAGAACCTATGGCAGGAGCGGTCTAACGTCGCTCTTTGATTGTTTCAAGGCGAAACGCACCTAGGATAGCCCCGCGCGGGGCCTCCGGTTTTCATTCAATTGCGCGAAAACGAGCTGCTACGATCAGGCATGCAAAGGGGGAACGGGTGCAAGCGGCTACTACGACTCGAAAGGCGGACCTTGGTCGCTGGCTATGGATCGCGGTAGTTCTGTGCGCGCCTCATCTGCTTGGCGGCGTGCCTGGCTGGGCGACGACGCTGATGGCTGCAGTGCTCACGGTAAGCGTTGCGCTCCTGTGCAGTGGTTCCTTGGGCACCCAGACGACGGGGTTTTCACCCGATGCGTTTGGGGCTGTATTGCTGGCGGCTGCGGTCTTGACGGCGCTGCATGCCGTGCCCATGCCGGCGGAACTCACTTCGTTCGTGGCGCCCAGAGCCGTGCTCCACCTGACTGAGGTCCGCCAGGGACTGGGAGCGGCTCCGCCGGGGTGGATACCATTCTCAATCGACGTAGGGAGAACGTACGAGCGTATTTTGTGCGCGGTGGCGATTCTGTTGTCTTACGTTGGGGGAAAAGCGCTTGCTCATGGCAACCGCGGTAGGCGGTGTTTCGCCTCCGTTGCTGGCAGCGTTGCGCTCGTTGGCGGGAGCTCGTTGTTCCACAAGGCGATAGGCGCGCGCTCCGTGTACGGCGTATATCGGCCAGAGTGGACCGACGCAAACGGGCCAATCATGAACCCTAACAACCTATGCGGCATGATGGCTTTTGGGTTGCCTATCGCGCTCAGTTTGGGCCGCAGCGGTCGCTCTGGCGAGCGGAGCCTTTGGTACACGCTGAGCGGCGTAATTTTCGTCGTCGCGGTTTCGACGGGCAGTCGCGGTGGGCTTGCCGCGGCCATATTTGGCGTCGCCCTTTATGTGTTGTTAGAGCCACGACCACGACGTAGCTCCAAAAGTGAGGCACGGGAGGCGACGGAGGCGGTTGATCGGGGAGCCAATTGGGGACATTGGTCGCGGAAGCTGCTAGGGCGAATGGCTCCGCTTTGCGCCGTTGCAACATTGGCTGTGCTGGGAGCTGTTCCGGGGATTGCCGACAAGCTTTACGCGGAGAGGTTCGGCGATCTTACGAAATTTGAACTATTTCGAGATGAGATTCGGTTTTTGTTTGCGGACCCACAAGCACTGATCGTTGGAGTGGGGCGAGGGGGATTTGGGTCGGCGTTTGCTTCGGCTTTCGAGGGGGCCAGGCATGGAGCTTTCGCGGAGACGCTGCCCATGCAGTATGGAATCGAGTTTGGCGTTCCCTTCATGCTCTTGGGCCTCACGCTGGCCGTGGTTCAGCTGGTGCGGATCGTTCGTCGGACGGGTTCCCCGCTGCGCGTCGGTGCTGCTGTTGGATGCGTCGCGATCGGCGCACAAAATTTTGTCGATTTCAGCTTAGAACTGAGCGGTGTTGCGGTCGTCGTCGCAGGCGCATTCGGCGCTGCGGGTGGGGGGCGCGCAACTCGCCAGACTGCGGGTAATCGATGGTGGGGGCCGTGCACATGCGCTGCTGGGCTCCTCGCATGCTTGTCGTGTGCTTGGACCGTGGTGACCAGCGATCCCGTGGATTCCGAGCGTGCCCTACGTGCCGCGCTGGCGAACGAAGACTATGCCGAATTCCAAAAGCTTTTCGGTCCGGTCGCGCGCCGCCATCCGGCGGATCCAGTCTTTGCTCTGCTAGGGGCGAGTCACGGGGTTCTCTCGAAGGCGTCGAACGCGGCATTTTGGCTAAATAGGGCGATGATACTGGCGCCCGGCTGGGCCGAGCCACACCAGTGGGCGGCACAATGGTTGGCCATGCGTGGGATGTGGCCACAGGCAGGTATTGAGCTCAGTTTTGCAGCGGAACGGGACGTCCACAGCACCCGAGAGATACTTTGCCGCTGGCTGAAAGTGCGGCCTCTCGCGGATGTGGTGCTTGCGGCGGCCCCACTTGCTGGGGCATCGCGACAAACCATCTTGGAAGCGGGCGCCGGGTGTTTACACGCTGCAGCCCCCGACGAGGCGGCGCTTGTCGATAGCGTCGTGCTCGAAGAGGTCCAGAACCACTTTCCAAGCGAGGTGCGCCAGTTAGCTCGACTCGTGCGAACGGATCCGGAGGCGGCCGTCCTGACTGCCGAAAGGCTCCGCGATGCTTGGCCTTCGCGCCTGGAGCCCTATGAGCTTGCAAGTCAGGCGATGCTGGTCCTGAACCGCGCGCCACAGGCGATTGCGATACTCGAGCAGGCAGCGACGCACGTCGACAAGCGTGTAGAAATTTTCCGGTTGTTGGCGCACGCCTATGCGCGGGCCGGTGATGCAGAAGGTATGCGAGACACAGTACGGCGATACAAGGTTTCGATGCCTGCTGAGAGTGGCCATCTCGCGAACGCATCACGTTTGTTGGGCCGTCTTGAACAGGTCTTGGGGAACGATGCTCGTGCCTTCGTAGCCTTCCAAGAGGCCGACTCGTTCAAACCCGACCTGGAGACCCTAGCCCTTGCTGCCGATTTGGCCTTTAAACTTGGTGAAAACGAGTTTGCCATGCGCGCCTGGAGCGATCTGTGCCAACGCCATCCGAGTCCGGCTCCGTACTGTAAAAAGCGCGATCGTTGGGTGGGCGATAGTGGGCGAGTTTTGACAAAGCCTTAGCCTGGCTTTGCATGGACCTCTGGCCGGCCTATCCTTGGGCCGAAACGGGCCGGGCGTCGCAACAAGACTCGGATGGGGGCTTCGTGACGAGTCCCGCCTCTCCCTTGAGAGGCCGTTCCGTTGGAGTGCGTGGTGACAAAAGATCGGCCCGATGAGGTAGTGTCGGTGCAGTCCAAGCCCCAGGCATTTGGGAACATAGTGATCCGAGGTGCGGCGTGGACCATCGCTCTTGCCCTCGCTCAGAAAGTTCTATCGGCGTCCGTCCAGTTCGGGCTTGCTTGGCTGCTGCTGCCACGCGAAATGGGCATCGCTGGGATGGCGTTCGCGGCGGCGAGCGCAATGGCCATCTTTCGGAGTAGTTCGCTGCACAAGGTGCTCGTTCAGCGACAGGACCGATTTGAGCAAGACGCACCACGTCTTTTCTGGCTGGCAATGAGCATGAGCATAGTCGCGGCTCTCGCTTTGCTCCTTGCAGCACCGACATTGGCAGAGCTGCTCCATCAACCCGAATTAAAGGGGCATTTGGCTCTGCTAGCGGCGCTGCCTCCCATCAGCGCTCTCGCAACCCTACACTCGGCACAACTTTATCGAGACCTTCGCTTCCGAACCCTCTCCCTCATACACCTTGGTGAGGCACTGATAATCAGTGTCTTAGGGCTGATCCTGGCGGCGGTTGGGTTTGGGGCGTACTCGCTGACGATCCCGCCGTTGCTCTCCACGCTGTTTGCCGTGGGTGCATGTAGGTTCTGCGCTGGGGAAATTCCCGTTGGCAGACCAACGTTCCGAGGATGGCCTGAGCTGCTGGGGCCTGCCGCGTGGCTTATGCTGCTCGGCGGGGTAGAAGCGGTCGAAGGGTATGGTGTGAACTTCATTCTGGGGCGGTTTCAAGGGCCTGAGAGTGTCGGGTACTATTCTTGGGGTTTCCTGATTTCGGCGCAGGTCGTCCTGCTAGTGAGCCGCAACCTTCAGAACGTGTTCTTTCCGGCGCTGTCGCAACTGCAAAACGACACCCAACGCTTGCAGGTGGTCTTTGAGAAGAGCTGCAGAGTGCTCACCGCAGGGATCGTTCCTGTGTGCGTGTTACAGTCGGTATTGGCGGAAGATTTGGTGGTCGCCGTCTTTAACGAACGTTGGCAGCCGGCCATACCTGTCATTCGTTGGCTCAGCTTGGGGCTGTTAACGCAGCCTGTAAGCGTCTTGACTGGCGCACTGCTGCTGGCGCGTGGAGGCTACGCGGCAACGACTAAGCGCACGGCCTTGGTATGCGCGGCGCTCATCACCGCTGCCTTCGTCGGTGCTAGGGCCGGGGACCATACTACCGTCGCCGTCTACGTGAGCTGGACGTTGCTGGTTTGTAACTTTGCGGCAGCTCTTGTGACTGTCGGCGCCCTGGGCCAGGGCTGGACCACGCGACTCGTCAGAGGCTCGCTCCCACTACTGCTGGTCGTCCCCGTTTGGATTGCCGCCGAGGGGGTCAACCAGCTGGTGCGGCAACAAAATTTTGCAGTGCAGTTGGTCCTGGTGAGCGGCTGCGTAGTCTTGCTCGAGGCTACCTTGCTTCGCCTATTTTGGCCGGATACTGTTCGAGAAATTTCGTCGCGGCTGCAAAACACCTTTCTCAAGGATGTTCCGCTCTTGCGCAAGAATGTTTAGTAGTAGACCGCTATATACGGAGAATAACTATGTTCGCAGTTGCTCAGTTGGGAGCAAGGCGCCACTACGCAGTGCCACGCATGTTGCACGAAGCGGGGCTGCTAGACTCGTTGCTTACCGATTTTTGGCTCGGCAACAACTGGAAGCAAGTTGTCGACCGCCTCCCGCCGGCAGTGAAGACAGCAATGCTCCGTCGCATCGCTGGCAGGTCTGAGCCGGGCATTCCGGATTCGAAGGTGAGGTCTTTCCCGTCGCTGGCGGCTCGATATGCATGGCGCCGAAGTCGGAGCCGTGCCCCCGATCCGTTAGATGAGTTTATTTGGGCCGCGAAGGCATTTGGAAAGGCCGTCAACAAGCACGGGTTTGGTTCCGCCTCGGGCGTGTATACGTTCTCTGGTGGAGGGCTCGAGGTGATGGGTCACGCGGCACAGAGAGGCCTTTTCCGGGTTTTGGATCAGACGATCGCACCTCGGCAACTGGTCTGGTCCCTGCTGGCTGTGGAAGAGGGTGACCACCCCGAGTGGGTGAACGTTGACGAATCGGCATCGGCGCGCTCATCTCTAACAACTTTCGTCGATCGGGAGAAGAGAGAGTGGGAGTATGCAGACCTGATTGTCTGTGGTTCCGACTTTGTTCGAAACAATGTCATTCGGTTGGGAGTGGCACCGGAAAAGTGCATTTCGGTTCCTTACGGTGTGGACGGCTCCTTTCGCGCCTCTGAGCGAAAACCATCCACAGGAGGACCATTGCGAGTGCTCACTGTGGGTGCGCTAGGATTGAGGAAAGGAACTCCCTATATTCTGCAAGCCGCTCGGGCTTTGAAGGGCGTTGCAGAATTTCGCTTGGTTGGGCCGGGGAAAGTCCCTCAGGGTGCGCTGAGTGGGCTTGAACAGTCGGTATCGGTCCTTGGAGCGAGGCCGAGAAGCGAAATACTGGAACACCTCAGGTGGGCTGACGTTTTTCTACTTCCGTCTCTTTGCGAGGGTTCAGCAGGTGCAATCTATGAGGCACTTGCGGCGGGGCTACCCGTGATCACGACCGCCAATGCAGGAAGCATTGTCCGTGACCAAGTTGACGGGTTTATCGTGCCGATCCGCGACGCAGGCGCTATCGAGCTAGCTCTTTCACTGCTGTCGGAAAATGTCCAACGGCGAGAGGACATGTCTCGCAGCGCTCAGAGTAGGTTCGAAGCCGAAGGAAGCCTTACCGCGTGGTCGTCGAGGCTTCTGGAATGCCTTGGCGTGGCCAGGAAGAGTTGAGTCTCCTCCTATGCCTGACCAACCGGGGGATGACGTATGACAGCGTTCCTGCTCAGTGCTCTGTGCGCGCTGTGTGCATTGGTTCTGATCGCCGGTCTAATTGAGAAAGGGGGGGCGTATCGGATCCAATTCCTTCTGGTCGGCACCGTTGTCGGATTTGTACTGCCGCAAGCATTCGGACTATTGAACGACGTCACGGTTCCGGACGGAGCGCTGGACATGACCCTGTTGATGGGGCTGCTGTGCATGGTGGCACTCACAATCGGGGCAAGCTTTCCGACGACGCCATTTCGAGCATTCTCTTGGACGTTGTCGGAGTCGAGGCTCACGGTGTCGGCCGCGGTTCTTACTTTGGTGGGAGCGTACTTTCGGCTCCAGCTTCGGCATCTGCCCCACGATGCGGACTTGGGGACCGGGACGCCTGTTATCCTTGCGTTCTTTGCGAACAACCTGTCCTACGGGTTTGCTCTGGCCGTTTGGGTGTTTGCAAGAAATGGTTCACGCTCCGCACTGGCGGTTGCGAGCATTGGAGCTCTTTTCGAGCTCGAGCGCATTGTCTTGCTAGGAAGGCGACGAACTCTTTTTGAGTTCGCGTTCACCATTCTGCTCGCCTACTGGTTTGCGAAGAAGTGGGCTGTGCCCAAGTGGCTCGTTCTGGCGGCCCTCGTAGTCGCTGCGCTGTTGATTCCGAGTACCGGTAAGTATCGGCATCTGATGCGGGATGAGGAGGGACCCCAATGGTCGGAGGTGGGGCAGATTTCCGTGATTGACAACATGAAGGATGATGTCCTAGAGGAAGGCGGAAGCGAACTGAGGTCCGCCTGTTATGCCATACTGGCTGCGGAGACTGTGGGCGAGTACGATCTCGGCACCTGTCATTGGAACGAAGTCGTCTTTAACTATGTTCCGGCTCAGCTGCTTGGGGCAGACTTCAAAGATTCGCTGATGTTTGCGCCTGCTGCGACGGAGGAGGATGTGCTTGGATTCGCCAAGCCCGTCGGCTCCACCTACACAGGCTTTACGGGCGTGTTTAAGTCATTTTGGTATTTTGGCTGTCTCGAATTCTTGCTGATCGGCGCGGCTCTTGCAAAAATTTACCGCGGGGCCACTTCAGGGCATAGCGTCGCGCAGTTGCTCTACATGTTGAGCGTAGTCCCGGCCATGCATACGATTACCCATCAGACGCAACGTCTGTTTTCCTTGTGGATCAATCTAGTGATCTTCGTCCTACCGTTCGTTTACTTTTCGCGTGAAAAGCGCGCAAGTGGAGTGACGGAAGCGTCAGAGGGGGCAAGCAATGCCGAAAAGCGTCAGCCCCAGCAACCAGAGGCACGGTAGCGTTGTGGAACTTTCGTCGAGGCCAAATATGATGAGTTCTGTCGCCATCCTATTCAGCCGGTTAGGCCCCTATCACGGTGCACGCATCGCTGCCGCATCGCGACGGTTCAAAACCTGCGCAATTGAATTTAGTCGTGACACGTCGGTATATGCTTGGGACCAGATCGACAGTGGCGGCTTGTTTGAGCGCATTACCATCGTGCCAGACGGCGCCGTTTCTAGCATTCGACGAGTTGAGTTCTTCTCCAGGCTCTGGACTACCCTCAACAGAGTGCGTCCGAGCGTTGTCGCAATTCCAGGCTGGGATGATCCTGGAGCGTTGGCGGCGCTGGCGTGGGCGCATTGGACCAAGACGCCCGCTATTATGATGTCTGCGAGCCAGCGAAGCGACCGTGTTCGCAGCCCGGTGAGGGAGCGGGTGAAGGCCGCAGTCGTCAGAACGTGTGCTGCTGCGCTGGTTGGCGGTAAGGCCCAAGAGGACTACATACTCGACCTCGGTATACCTCACGAGTATGTCTTCCACGGGTACGACTCGGTGGACAACGGGTATTTTGAGAGCGAGGCTGATCGAGTTCGGGAACATGCCGTAGCAGAGAGGCAGCGCTTGGGCCTGCCTGAGCGGTACATCCTTGCCTCGAGTCGCTTCGTGGAAAAGAAGAATTTGCCTCGTCTGCTCGCGGCGTATGCCCACTATCGAGTCGATGCCGGAAGCGAGGCCGTCCATCTCGTACTCCTTGGCGACGGCCCAAAGCGCGCGGAGCTGACTGAGTTGGTGAGCTCACTGGGATTGACGGGGTTCGTCATCATGCCCGGCTTTAAGCAGTACGGTGAGCTACCTGCGTACTATGCCTTGGCTGAATTGTTTGTTCTCGCAAGCACCCACGAACAATGGGGGCTTGTAGTAAACGAGGCGATGGCCGCGGGGATCCCCGTGCTGGTATCCAAGCGCTGTGGATGCGTCCCGGACCTCGTGTTCGATTGGAAGAATGGTTTTTCGTTCGATCCGACGAATGAAAAGGAGCTGGGGGAACTGCTGTTGCGAGTCATGTCGGATTCGTCAATGAGGACGACGATGGGCCTTGCAGGACGCAAGATTGTGGCTGGGTACTCTCCACAGGTGTTTGCAGAAAAGTTGGAGTTGGCGCGCGACGCTGCGCTTTCCCGTCACATGTCCCCTGCGGCGCTGGATATGGCCATCATCGGAACGCTGTCTCTTCGCCCACGTTAGGAAGCGCGTATGCCAACGAAGCTGTCAGAGCAGGCTCAGGAGGTTGCCGACGAGGCTGGCTTTCAAGCTGTACCCGACGAAGGGAGTCGGTTCTCTATTGGAAATCGCGCGCTGAGGGTGCTGTGGGGGGTCGCATGGCTTCTCCTGTTTCGACCAACCCCGCGACCCATGTATGCGTGGCGAAATGCTTTGTTACGCTTGTTCGGAGCTAAAATCGGTTCCGGCGTGCACGTCATGGCAACGGTGAAGATTTGGGCACCGTGGAACCTATCGATGGCCGACCATTCGGCGATGGGCGAGCACGTGGATTGCTACAGTGTGTCGCCCATCGAACTCGGAGCACACTCGGTTGTGTCTCAGTATTCGTTTCTGTGTACCGCCAGCCATTCGTACGAGGTCGTCGGGATGCGTGGATTTGACGCTCCGATTCGGATCGGGGCCCATGCCTGGATTGCTGCGGACGTGTTCGTCGCCCCTGGCGTCACGGTTGGTGAGGGCACGGTTGTGGGGGCACGCTCGAGCGTGTTCTCGGATATGCCGCCGTGGGTTGTTGCCGTGGGCTCGCCCGCAAGACCGACTAAGAAGCGCGAAATGAGGGGGGCAAAGACGTGACTTGCTCTGTTCTGATTCTCACCAAGAATGAGGCCTCGAACATAGCGGCTTGTATTGCATCCGCGGCTGCGCTTAGTGACGATATAATTGTTTTCGACTCGTTCAGCACGGATGACACAGTGGCGATAGCGACGAAGGCGGGTGTCCGGGTCATTCAGCACAAGTTTGAAAGCTATGGTGCGCAACGCGAGGCAGCACGCGTCACTGTGGACTACCGACACGAGTGGGTGTTGGCTCTGGACGCCGACGAACGCGTGGACGCTGATTTAGCGGTAGAGCTGCCGGAAGCGCTGCGTGCTGTAGAAGCGGAAGTGGCGGCATTCCGTGTGCGGAGAAAGGATTTCTTTCGTGGTGCTTGGATTCGTCGGTCCACGCTCTATCCAAGTTGGCACGTAAGAATCTATCGCCACGCAAAGGTCTGTTACCCTCCCCGGAGCGTACATGAGTATCCGATGATCGACGGTCGGGTCGAACCTCTCTCAGGTCACTTGCTTCATGACAACTTTAGCAAGGGGCTCGCGCAGTGGTGGGAACGGCACGTACGGTACGCGGAACTTGAGGCGCAAGAAATGCTTCGGAGTGGCCACCGGTTGCCGACGGGCAAGGCTCTTTTATCTTCAGATCCGGTGGAGCGTCGTCGCGCTCTGAAGGCGCTGTCTTACTCTCTGCCTCTTAGGCCAGAGCTGAGGTTTCTGTACATGATGTTGGTCCGCGGGGCCATTCTCGACGGACCACGCGGCTGGGAGTATTGCCGCATGATTGCAGAGTACCAGCGGATAACCGACTCGATCTACGCCGAGCTTGGGGACAAGCAGGCAAGCGAGTGGGATCATCCGTCGGCCTCAAACAGGTGACTTTTGGTAATCTCGAACCTTCGCTTGAGGTGGTTTTCTCGGAGCACGGGCAGTTAGGCGGAATCGCTCAGCAGCTCGAGTGCCACAGTTGACGTGTTGAGCCGCTGAGGAGGCACCCAGCCCAAGAGCTCGCGAAGTCGAGTGACATCTGCGACTAGGAGATCAGCATCTCCGGGAGAGCGAGGTCGCGCGCCGAACTTGAGTAGGGATCCATCGACCCGCAGCGATTTCGCGATGCTGCGACAGACATCTCCTATACCCACGGCAATGCCTGTCCCTAGGTTAGTCAACAGAGGGGTTGGGGAAGTGAGCCTGCTCAATCGTATGAGTCCCTCACAGGCGTCTCCTACATGGATGAAATCGCGCTTCTGCAGCCCGTCCGAAAGGGCGACTGTTTGGCCAGATACGAGTCCCCTTAGTAGTGAAGGAAAGAGTCGATTTTCGCTTTCTCCTGGGCCATACACTCCGAAAAGCCTGGCGGTGCGCACATGGACGGATCGGGTTGGGCCGTACGCAAACAGAACGTGGGTTGCCGCGAGCTTGCCGATGCCATACGCGGTGGCTGGTCTACAGTCGACGGCCTCGTTGAGTACGCCTTCTCTTCCATACTCACTCATGCTCCCTGCGGACACTAGAGTTGAGCCAGGCGGCGCTGAACGCACGAGGTGTGCTGCCATCATCGCGTTGGTGCCGATGCACGCAGGGTCATGTGCGCGCGAACCGCCGACGCCATCTGCAGCAAGATGGAAAATGACGTCCGGCTTGAGCTCACGTAGGCCCCGTTCGACGGCGCTCACATCGCAAAGGTCGACGTCTCTGCGGGTCCAGGCGGTGACAGTGTGGCCCTGTCCGGTAAGTCTAGTAAGGAGGTGCTTTCCAACGAATCCCCCGCATCCAGTGATGAGGTAGCGTGGACCTGCCGACATCATTGAACGCCTACACTGTCGCGATAGACGGCGGCGAGATCTGCGACGATCCGAGCCCAGGAATAACGATCTGTGGCAAACTTCCGACCAAGATCACCCATGCGGGCGAGTTCCGCTGGCGATAGGGAGAAGATGCGAAGGAAGGCCTCTTCGAACGCGTCGACAGTGGGAGGCACCACGTAGGCGGCACCTTCGCCCTGCAGGACATCCATGTGACAGCGGTCTGAAATTACCGACGGCAACCCGTACGCGAGCGCTTCTACAAGAGACATCGAGAACCCTTCTTGATAGCTGGGAAGGGTGTAGATGTCTGCGGTGTTGATGGCAGTTCGACCGTGTGCGCCAACGTAGTCGGTGGTGACGAAGCACTTTCTCGCTAAGTCGGGCTGTGCTGCACGGTCGCGGACGAATCGAAGGTAAGCGTCATCCTGAGGAATCGCCGCGATGAGCAGCCGCGCTTGAGGAAAGCGGCTTGAGGCTCGAGCAAAGCTTTCGAGCAGCAGGTCTAAGCCCTTCTTCGGGTGCATGCGAGAGAAGAAAAGGACGACAGGAAACGCGTCCTTGAGCTCGGGAAATGTTCTGAGGAGGTCGCTGTTTTCTTTGCCGGGTTGGCGCACGAATGCGGAGGGATCAAAACCATTCGGGATGATCACGCTGCGGCCAGGTAGCTTCAGGTCACGCGCTTGCTCTGCTTCGGACGTAGTGCCGTACTGCAGGGCGGCGGCACCGCGAAGCATCGCCTCGGTTCCCAGAAAGAAGCGGCTTACAAACTTCTTTACGCGCGCCTTCTGGAGGCTCCATCGGTCCAGCATTCCATGTGGACTCACGAGGTAGGGGACCTTGGCCTTACGTGCGACGCAGCTTGTCCTCGCGCAGAAGTGCGTCCAAACGCCGTGGATGTGAACGATGTCGAAACGGCGCACGTTCTTGTGAGCGAAGATGTCAGCTTGGATGCTGCATCCGAGCGCACGCGGGGCATTCTGCTGCGCAAAATGTACGAGGACGCCAGCTGTTTGAAGGCGGTCCCAATCTGCGCAGTCCGAGCGGTCTGCTTTGCAGTCGTCTAAGGTGAGAATTTCTACAGAGTGACCTGATTTTGCTAGTTCGAGCGCATGGCCCGAAACGACTTTGGGCGGGCCGCCGGTGAGGGTGTTCATGCTGCCGACGCAGATTAGGACACGCATGTGTGGGGGCCCCTTGCCCATGCGAGTTGTTTCGCTTGCGCATGTTCGGTGTATGCTTGGATCTGTTCTAGGCACAGTTTTCGAATCGGTGTGCCTTTGGTGTTCCAAGCCTTGTACCAATCCACTGTGGTTTGGATACAGACGGCGAACTCCCAGACCGGCGACCAGCCGAGCTTGTGATGGGCTTTTTCCCAGTTCAGGCTGAGAAGCTGCGCTTCGTGGGGCGCCCTTGGGTCGGAGAGATCCTGCCAGGTACCCGACCCCCATCGCTCGATGACCGCTTCGACTAGTTCGCGCACAGGTCGCACGGATTGAACCGATGGCCCAAAATTCCAGGCATCCGCAAAGCGTTCTCCGTCCGGCGAATTCAGCATCGAACCGAGCAGGAGATAGCCGGATAGCGGCTCCAAAACGTGTTGCCAGGGACGTGTGGAGCTTGGATTGCGAAGTCCAATAGGTTGCTGTGTCAACAGGTTGTTCACGCAGTCGACTACGATGCGATCCTGCGACCAGTCACCTCCGCCGATGACATTCCCAGCGCGGGCGCTTGCAACCCGAACGTTAGACTTGGGCGACGTGAAGAAACTTCTGCGCCAGCTCGACGTTACAAGTTCAGCGCACCCCTTGGACATGCTGTACGGATCGTAGCCGCCCATGGCTTCGTTTTCGCGGTAGCCCCATGACCATTCTTGGTTCTCGTAGCACTTGTCTGATGTGACGATCACGACGCGTGCGGGGACGTTGGCCGCGCGAACGGCTTCGAGCAGATTTGCCGTACCCATGACGTTCGTCGCAAGTGTCTCAAGTGGAGATAGATAGGACTCCCGGACCAGTGCTTGCGCTGCAAGATGAAAGACGAAGTCAGGTCGTACGTCGGCAACGTACGTTGCGAGACGGCTTGCGTCCCGTACGTCGCCGAGTTCGTGCGTCAGTTGAAGCTCGGCTTGGCTGAGTTCGAAAAGACTCGGTTGGGTGGAGGGAGCGAGCGAATATCCGAACACTTCCGCACCGAGCGATTGCAGCCACAGGCTCAGCCAAGTTCCTTTGAAGCCAGTGTGGCCCGTGACGAGGACTCGCTTGCCAGCGTACGTATCGGCGAGCATCGTCATTTCGCGCGCCACGGTGGTGGCTCGTCTTCGGCGAGCCGGTTAAGCATCTCCCAGTCACGATAGGTGTCCATGCACTGCCAGAAGCCTTTGTGCTTCCAGATCATGGTTTCCCCGTCTCGGGCGCACTGCTCCAGGGGTTCCCGTTCGAGCATCACGTCGTCCATGTCGCCTGGAAGGTAGCGTTCGATGAAGTCGCGTCGAACAACCATGAAACCACCGTTGATCCAGCGGTCTGAATCGCTGGGCTTCTCTCGCATTTCGTGGACCTGGAGGCCTGTTACGCCGAGCTCGCCGAAACGGCCAGGGGGCACCACTCCACTCATCGTGAGTGCCCGCTTGTGCTCTCGATGAAAGTCTACGAGGCCTGAAACGTCGACATCGGCGAGGCCATCACCGTAGGTGAGTAGGAAGTCCTCGTCGCGGAGATACTTGCTGACGCGTTTGACGCGCCCAGCGGTCATTGTCTCGAGGCCGGTCTCCGCCAGCGTGATGGACCAGCCTTCGTCGACACCATTGGTCAGGCACTGGACATCGGGGGAGCCGAGACGCACCTGTAAGTCTGAAGACATGGCGCGGTAGTTCAGGAAGTACTCCTTGATCTTCCAGCTCTGATGCCCGAGACACAGGATGAAATCGGTATGCCCGAATCCCGCGTAGTGTTTCATGATGTGCCAAAGAATTGGGCGATTGCCGACAGTTACCATTGGTTTTGGCAACAAGCCTTCGGAGACATCACGAATTCTCGTTCCCTTACCGCCGCACAGAATGACAACTTGCATACGCGGTCCTGTCCTACTTTCTGGCCGAGAAGTGTCAGCTCGGAAAAAAGGGTTCAAGTTACAAATATTTCCAAGTAACGGGCTGGTTTTGGGTGCCAAGCATCGCGTTGCGCCTATGTCCTGTGCTTCACGATGCGCGCT
>CAZEWA010000007.1:23507-35472 GCA_964515685.1 uncultured Polyangiales bacterium
ATGCGCGCTGGGACTCCGGCTACTACGGAGTAGGGCGGGACGCTCTTGGTCACGACCGAGCCTGCCGCGATCACGCATCCTTGCCCCAGCGATACACCATCCAATATGACTGCGTGCGTTCCGATCCAGACGTCGTCAGCGATCGAAATTCCACTTTTTACGGACATCCCCTGCTCTCGAATCGGGATGTCTCGGCGTTCATAGCGATGATTCGCCGCAAAAATGGACACAAAAGCAGCAATCATGACCCCGTCGCCGATGGTGACATTTCCTTCGCCGTTGACGACCACATAGTGATTGAGGCTCGAGTTGCGGCCGATACGAATGGATCCTCCTGACGGGAGCAGTGTAGAACCAGCCCGAAGAATAGAGCCGCTGCCAATATGAACTGGACCTCCTCGAGCGACGAATGCACGGGGATCTATCTTCGCACCTGACTCCAACGTCAGTCGGCGGTTCAGTTGCTTGAAGAGAAATCCCGAGAGCCCATACACAGACTTCGACAGCATGGCGGCCTCTGTAAGGTAGCGTGAGAGACGACAGAGTTCTATCCCCGCGCCCGCTTCTCTTGCGCCGCGAGCTCCAAGTCCGACTCGACCATCATCTTGACGAGCTGCTCGAAGCTTGTCTGGGGCTTCCAACCCAGGGTCCTTTGAGCCTTGCTCGCGTCGCCGAGCAGGAGGTCGACCTCTGCTGGGCGGAAGTACCTGGAGTCGACGACAACGCGGTCTTCCAAATCGACTTCTGCGAACTTGGCAGCGAGGTCAAGGAACTCCTGCACGCTATGGGTTTCGCCGGTGGCGACGACGAAGTCGTCGGGCGCCTCGGCTTGCAGCATGAGCCACATGGCTTCCACGTAATCGCCTGCAAAGCCCCAGTCGCGCTTGGCATCGAGGTTGCCGAGGTAGAGCTTGTCTTGGAGTCCTGCGCGGATGCGCCCAAGTGCGCGCGTGATTTTTCGGGTGACGAACGTCTCGCCGCGGCGTGGACTCTCGTGGTTAAAGAGTATGCCGTTGACCGCAAACATACCGTAAGACTCACGGTAGTTTTGCGTGATGTAGAAAGAGTACGCCTTGGCCGCAGCGTAGGGGCTGCGTGGGTAAAAGGGCGTTGTTTCCTTCTGGGGTGTCTCGACGACCTTACCGTAGAGTTCCGACGAAGAGGCTTGATAAAAGCGCGGGCTGATGCCGGCCTCACGCACGGCCTCCAACAGGCGCACCGTGCCGACTCCTGTGATATCTGCCGTGTACTCTGGGATGTCAAAGCTTACGCGCACGTGGCTCTGCGCGGCGAGGTTGTAGACCTCGTGTGGCTTGACGCGTGCAACCAGCGTTGCGAGGCCACAGCCGTCTGCGAGGTCGCCGTAGTGCAAAAAGAGGCGAGCATTCGGATCGTGCGGATCACGGTACAAGTGATCGATCCGGTCGGTGTTGAAACTTGAGGAGCGCCGGATGATTCCGTGAACTTCGTAGCCTTTAGCAAGCAAAAGCTCAGCCAGATAGCTACCGTCCTGCCCCGTGATGCCCGTGATGAGCGCGCGCTTTCGCTCGCTGATTATCATGCCTTCGTCCCCAGCGTGTCTGTGTACCAAGCGATGGTCGCGGCGAGCCCCTGTTCGAGCGTCGTGGTCGCCTCGAAGCCTAGCTTCTCTCGGGCACGCGTCACGTCCAGACAGCGTCGAGGTTGGCCGTTGGGACGAGTACTGTCCCAGATGAGCTTGCCTTCGAATCCACAGAGGCGGCCAATAAGGGTCGCCAAATCGCGGATACTTATCTCGTGACCACTGCCGAAGTTGATGGGCTCGGGACCATCGTAGGCTTCCGCCATGCGCAAAAGGGCGTCGGCGCAGTCGTCCGCGTAGAGAAATTCGCGCGTGGGACTACCGTCGCCCCAAAGGACGATCTCGGCTGCACCTGTACGAGTCGCCTCAATGCATTTTCGGATCATGGCGGGAATCACGTGGCTCGACTCGAGATCAAAGTTGTCCCGAGGGCCGTAGAGATTCACCGGAAGGGCGAAAACCACGTTTTGGTCGTATTGCGCTCTGTAGGCTTGCGCCATAACGAGTAGCGCCTTCTTCGCGATGCCGTAGGGCGCGTTGGTTTCCTCGGGATAGCCGTTCCAGAGGTCATCTTCACGGAACGGGATCGGCGCGAACTTTGGATATGCGCAAATGGTTCCGGCGACGACCACTTTAGGCACGCCGAACGTGCGGGCTTCCTCGATAACGTGTAGGCCCATCGCAAGATTGTCGTGGAAATACTTGCCGGGGTTCTTCTGATTTGCACCGATGCCGCCGACCTGTGCTGCCAAATGAAAGACGACGTCCGGGCGGGCGTCAGTGTACAGTTGCTGCACGGCTTCGCGACGCGTTAGGTCGTAGCTCGCGGAGCGTGGCACGAACACCTCCGTTGGATGCCGACTGGCCAAGCGCGCCACGACGTGAGAGCCAAGAAATCCGGACCCGCCGGTGACAACAACTCGTTTATTCCGCAGTTCCATGTATCTCCACAAAGCCCGATGCCCAGCAGCGTGCTAGCCGAGTCCCCGACACCGCTTCTAGCGCGAATTGGGGAGCGTGCCCAGCGGCGAGGCATGGCGGTCAGGCCGAGGCATCGAATGCCCGACATGGTAAACGGGCCAGGCACCGGATTCGCGTCCCTGGACGGTCGTTGGTCCAGCAAATCGTCGCGGCGGCGAGCGGGCGAGGGACGGGGTGGCGTTGCAGCAGAGCTAAGGCGGCGTCCTGCCAAAATCTGCGTCGGGGCCGGAGTGCATGCATGAGCGGAGCAAGATCCACGAGGCCCTGAGAAACAAGGAATGTCGCCGAAGAGTGCATCCCCGTGACAAAGCCACACGCGGTCAGACGGGCGATGAACTCGTCCATCCGTGGCGCGATACGGGGCCCGAGCAAGGCCAAGTCGCGTGCTTGATGTGGATTGGCGTGGTGGAAATGATCCTTCAATACGCTGGCCGCGAGCAGCACAAAGTGATCCACATCATCTACGTGGTGTACGGGAAATCCGAATGTATCCGGATCGACGCAAGCGCGGTGGATCAGGTCTTGGACCAGAAGCCCTGTGAGATCAGGAAAGCAGACCGCGGAGTGCGTCTCGATGGTAACGCCGTCGACTAGGAAGGTGATTTCTCCGACGGATTTTCGGTCTTCCGAAATAGGCCAGTTGGTGTTCTGCGCGATGCTTCGCACGGCGGAAAGCTGTTCGGGCGAGACGAGCAAGTCGATGTCACGCAGGCCGCGATCGCGCAGATCCGCATAGAGCCAGCGTCCGAGCGCCAGCCCCTTCACCGGCATGACTGGGATGCCAGCGCGCAAAAAATGGGGCGCTAGGCTCTGAAGAGCTCGCGTCGCCAGCATTTGCTGACCCCAGTTGCGTAGGCCGTGGTCTTGCAAGGCTTCGAGCATGCGGCTGCTCCGTGCGAAGTGCAAACGCCTACCGAGCTCCCTCGCGCTTGGAGTGGCGGTGGATGGAAAGCGGGGGCCCCGTGAACGGCGTGCAATGCGTGTCGATCGCTACGGCTTGTTCGGGGGCATTCGGAAAACGAACGAAATCCCAAACGTAGCGTTTCACGCAAATCTCCCTCACGCGCAGTGGGGCTGGACGTGCTCGGTCGAACTTATGAACGCAGGTGCGAAGCCAGGCTGCGTACTGCTCAGGCCGCGCGAAGGCACGCCAGGCGATGTCCCGCCAACGCGAATCACGGTGGTAGATGGGATTGCACTGAGCGAGGACGTTGTGGAGAGGGGCGCCCGCAAAGCTTGAACTCTCAACGCGGAAAAACTCAGACGCGCTCGCCTTGGTTGGGACCGAATAGAGCGCCCATTGCGTGATTGGATATTGCTCGACGCGCGCAAGCCACACAAAAAGTTGAAGGGGTCCCAAGAAGCACAGCAGGGCAAAAACACCAACGTGGCATCGAGGAAACTCGCGTCGGAAGCGCTCGGCGAGGGGGGCGTAGAAAGGGAGAGCTTTGGCCTGTTGCGTGGTGCGCGCGGGAAAAGCGCCAACCGTCGCCAAGAGGAAGAAGGCAAGGTTTACGAGTATGCAGTCGAAGAACGTAAAGCCTTGCAGAAACAGAATGCCTGCGTGCATCCCCAGCGCGAGCAGAGGGAACATTTTTCGCGCTCGCCGCGAAACAAGCACGGAAATATACAGCAGCTCGATGAGCAGAGTCGCAGCTCCGAGCAGGATGAAGAACGCGTCCGGCGCGCGAAAAATAAATTCGGCGGCATCGATGTGCAGGTAATCGATCTGCAGAAAATCGCGAAAAAGGAAGCGCCGTACATTGTTCGGTGCAGCCCAACCGAAACCATCGTAAGCGCGCAGCTTGGAGACACCCGTGCAGAGATAGACGATGCCGAGCCAGAGCCAAAGCATGTAGCGCGCGTACCCGTACGTGACGACGCGACTCTTATCTCGCGTTTCGCTTCTTGCACGTCCGCGGGCATCTAGAGCAAAGCCTTCTGCGCAGGGCATGCATGCCAGAAGCACAAGCAGCTGCATACTCAGCAGGCCTGTGTGGAAGAAGTGTGTGTGCTCCCGAATCAGCCCACCGCAAATCAAGCTGAGAAATGCGGACAAGGGCAGGGCGACGCGGGCACGGTAGCCGACCGCGGCGAACGTGAGAGCGATGCATGTGAGGGCCTGCAGGAGCATAAGAAAGCCACTGGAATGGGCGAACTCTGTCCCGAAAAGTGGCCGAAAGACACGCATCATGCCCATGGGCCGCAGGATCTCAGAAGGCACGTCGCTCAAGCTAGCGAGGGGCTCCGAGAGCGTCTGCAATAACACCGCAAGGGCGACCGAGGCCCGGTACATGCCGAGCTCCCGTGCTGAGCAAACGCCGATGTAGCGGCGGAAGTAGCGCTTGGAACTAAATAGGCAAAGGGCAAGACCAAGGCTTAGAGCGAACCCCGCTGAGGCGACGGCAAGCCGACCGACTCCAGTATTGCCTGTCACGAAGAACAGGGTGGACAACGCGGCGCATGCGCCGCCGCCCAAGCAGCCTACGAGCACAAGGGCTTGGGCCAGCGAGCGAGGTTTCCGTGGGTAGGTCGAAAGCGACATCGGTCTCAGGGGCGCGGTCGTGCTGTGTTTTCGTTCGCGGTGACAGCCCTATGGAGCAAGGAACGGCCGTGCGCTACAACCGGTCCCATCATGCAAGAGCTAGGGGCGATTGTCGCGCTTGCGCGCGGCCTTTCCGTGCACGTCACGGGCTCGGGGCTGAGCGAACTCGCCGCCTTCGACACGCGTGCTGCAGGCCCGAATCACGAGGCATGTGTCGCCACGCTCCACCTCGAGAGGAGCGCAGTGGCTATTGATTCGCTGCATGGAGGCGTCAGCTACCGGGCGGATTTGCAGTGGAGTGGTCCTCAGACGGCGCGCTTCTTTGTGCCGGGCGGCAGAGGTGAGCTCGCCATCGCTCAGGACGGCCCAATGCGTGTTGCGATCACGCTCTGTTTTGATCCTCAGGCCCTCCAGATCGCGGCGGAGACGACTTTTCGCTTGTTGCTCAGCCTTTTGCTTCCGAGCGTCGGAGGACTTTTGGTCCACGCATCGGCGGTTGTACACGAGGGAAGGGCATCCGTATTTCTCGGCCACTCTGGGGCTGGCAAGACGACCACTGCGCGCCGCTTGGGGCGGGAAGGCGCAGAGGTTGTGGCCGAAGACCTGCTGATTCTTCGTGGGGCGGACGGGGAGCTTGCTGTTGTTGAGGCGTGCCGCTTCGATGTCGCGCACAGGCATGCACTGCCTGCACACGTCGACTCACACTGGCCCATCGAAGGGGCGTACGTGGTTCGTAAGGGGGCCGCAGTCAGCGGGCGGCTTGGACGTGCTGCGTTTCCTCTGCGCACTTGGTCGGAGGCGATCTTCAGTCCTCGGATGGTCGGACGCTCGAGTTCTGCGTTGATCGAGGCGTTGGCTTTTGCAGCATCGCGCGTTCCCCTCTACGACTTCGCGGCTGCGCCTACGGGAGCGCTGCGGCCCGCGCTCAGTGGGGATGAAGGTAGGGAGCGATGAGTGGTTTGTGGTCGAATGAGAGCCGAGTTCGACGGCGCGAGGGGGTGGTTTGGAAGCGTTTCGAGGCGGAACTTGCCCTTCTTGACCCTACATCCGGGAATCTGCGCACGCTCAACGAAGTAGCCGCGCGCTGCTGGGAGTTGGCAGACGGTCGCAGGCTTTCCGAGATCGTGGATGTTTTGCTGAAGGAGTTCGACGTCGACCGCAACATACTGGAACAAGACGTAGTTGAGTTGGTCGGGAAGCTAAACGATCGCGGCCTGCTGGATCAGTAAGCCGGCGGAATGTTCGAAAAAGATTTTGGGCCACCCCCAGCAAGCAGCGCTGCAGTGTTGGAGTTCTTGCGGTGGCCTGGTAAATATAGGCGAGTCGTAGAACGACGAGCGGAGGGACTGAATGTCATCAGGCATGGGGAGCGGCGGTAGGTCATGGGCAGTGGTGCCCATCGCGGTACTGGGAGCAGCGCTCTCGATTTCAGCTTGCGATAACTCTCCGTTCGGCACGTTCGATCTGGATACCGGGGACGCTGGCGACGATTCGGGCATGGGGGGCAAGGACGATTCGGGCATGGAGCCTGATCCGACCTGTCCGGATATTTCGTTCGTGAATCCAGTCGCCGGCCGTGTGCTCGACGAGGCAGACGATGTCGACTTGGACAACTGCGAGAACGGATTCCAGTACGACGTGGTCGTCGCGACGGGGGCGCCAGACGGAACACCCGGCGTTTTGTATGCCGGCGCAACACAAGTCGGCACCGCAGTCGTCAGTGGGGCGGTGCTCTCATTCGAGGGCGTTCAGTTGACCTCAAGCGGCCAGAGCGAGCTTTCTGCTCAGGTCGGGTCTGACGCATCGTGCAAGGTTTCGCGCTCGGTGAATGTCTCTTGCAGCGTGCCGAGTTGCGCGATCACGAAGCCGGTCGTTTCCGTTACGCACCCAGCGCTGAATGGAGTTTCGGTGGCCGAGGGCGGCGACCGCACTTCCGCCGCGGGCGAGCCTTACCAGGTGGCGGTGGAAGTCGCGACTTCCATTGAGAGCGGACAACCTGTCGAACTGCTCGTGGACAATGCGGCAGTGAGCTTGAGTTCGCTTGCCGAGGACGGCAAGGCCGTGTTCGCAGGGGTCACGCTTTCTCCAGACGGTGCGCATACGCTTGAGGCGGTGTGCCGCGGCAAGTCAGGTCTCGCCGGCCGCTCTGCAAAGGCCACTTACACGGTGGATACTACGCCGCCGGCCATCACGGCGACGGAGCCTGCGGCTAACACGCATTTCAACGAAGCGGCCACCTTCCCCGTGTGCGTCACGACGAGCTCGCCGGACGCCATCGATTTGCCGGATGCATTGGGAGCCGCTGCACAGCGGAACTTCTGCGCCGGCGTGGGCGGGTCGACTCAGACCTGCCAAGCTGTTTTGGGGGGTGCGGGTCGCGCTTGCGTAGATCTCGCGTGCCCGGGCGGCCCTCCCTTTGACGTGAGGCTGTCGTTGCGTGACGCGGCGGGCAACGTCGCGAACGCGCTCGTGACCGGGGTGTCGTGTCGAGCGGGAAGTCTCGGCGCCGAGATCATCGCGCCGGTGTCCTCGGTGCCTGGAAACACTGCCACGAATCTGCTCGCAGCATCTGCGTCGCAGGCTGTGCGAGACAGCGACGCTGCACTCTCTGGCGCTCAGACCACGGTACTCGTGTGCACCGACGCGTCTCCGGCAACGATGACGCTCTCGGTTGGACTTGCGAGCGACGAGCAGCTGTCAGTCCTCGGCGAACCAGTTCAAGTTGAGTTGGCCAACGTGATCGACGGCTGCCCTGCCGGTAAACCGTACATCGCGCGCTTTGCCAATGTGACGTTGCCCGAGAGTAATGAAAACCCCTCGGGTGCGTTGGTCGCTGCCACGCGTCTCGTCGCGCACGTGACCGATGAGTCGAGCAGCACAGGTTCCAGCTTGCCTGTCGACCTGTGGGTCGACTCCATCTTGCCCGTGCTGGGTGCTCGCGCCCCGAACCCCCTCTGCGGTCACAGAATTCAGTCGCAAGATGCGGAGGTCGAGCTGGAAGTGCTGCTCCTCTCCAGCGTGTTGCCACTCTCGCTGACGATTACGCACGCGAATGGGGAGCCCGAACTGAAAACGGCGACCGGCTATGCGAGCGGTACAAGCGTTAGTTTTGGGAAGGTCAACTTCAGTCAGGGAGTGACTGCCTTGGCTGCGACGTCGGTGGAGCCGTCGGGCAACCGCGCCTCCTTGCCTGTGCCTTGCACGGTGACCGTGGGTAATCCACCGGTTGTCACGTGGATGACCCCGAGCCTCACGACCAAACTCAACGCGGCCACGGATGCAGACCCGGGCACTCCGGGCTGGCAGGGGACGCTGAGGGTGAGAACAGATTTGGCGGGCGTCGCCGGCGCCACCGTGCAGTTCTCGACCACGGTGACTGGTAATCTGGGTGAACCCGTCCCGGTTGCCGGGAACGGTGAAGCGAGCCTGACCGTCACGCTTCCGGAAGGTAGCGCCGTTCAACTCACTGCGACCACTAACGATGTGGCAGAGCGTGGCGTGGGCCGCGCGTTTCTTCTGGTGCCGGTCGACACGACGATTCCGCCAGCCGTGGCCAACCTGCAGGTCACGGTTCCAGAAGCACTTCGTCGTCAGACAGGTTTCCGCATGACCTGGGCAGCGCCTGATGACGCGGGTAGCGCCGTCAAGGGCTATGACGTGCGCGTCAGTGCCGCACCCATCACGAATTTGACTGACTTCAATGCGGCCACGCTGGTGACCTACATCGGTTCGCCTGCGCAGCCCGGGCAGGCGGACGCGGCACTCGTGACGGATCTCACGATTGAGCGCGACTACTACTTCGCCGTTATCGCTCAAGACGCGGGCGGCAATCGCTCCGAGTTGGCCTCTGCGGGTCCCGTTCGGGCTTCGTTCAACCGCACGGTCCTTACGGGCAGTGGCGGGGACAGCGAGCAGTTTGGCCGCTCTGTGGAGGGCTCTGGCGACCTCAACGGCGACGGCTTTGCTGACCTCGTTGTCGGCGCCGGCAATGGCTCTGAGGTTTCGATCTACTTCGGCAGCGCCAGCGGCTACCCGGCGACGCCGTCCGCGCGCATTGCAGGCCCCAGTGGCGTGCAGTTCGGTCTCGTCACGGAAATCGTCGGTGATATCGACGGCGACGGCCGCGCTGATTTGGCCATTGGCGCGCCCCAGATTGGGGATGGAGCGGTCTACATCTTCCGAGGCCGGGCCACGTGGCCCAACGTTCTTTCGCATACGAGCGCGAACTACGTGATCACGGTCGACGCAGAGGACGTCCCAGAGTTTAGCGCCAGTCTCTTCGGCGGATCTCTGGCTCGCGTAGGCGACTACGATGGCGACGGTGCCGATGACTTCGCGATCGGCGCCAGCCGCTACGCTGGCAATCGTGGCTATGTCGCGGTTGTGCGGGGCGTGCGTGCAGACAATGGGCCGTTCCCTGCGACGCTCTCGTTGAGCTCCGCAAGCCCGCGCTTCGTCGCGACAATCGGAGCCACGGATCCGGCGCGCCTCGGTTGGGCTCTCACGGGCCTCGGCAGGTTCTATCCCGGCGGCGGCAGCACCTTGCTCGCATCTGCGTACTTGTACGGATATGCCTACGCGTTTGCCGGCTCGCTCGACATCGAGAATCCGGCAGATAGCGTAGTCGTAACTCCGCGCAGTGCAGCCCACGGCTTCTCTGTGGCGGCTCTAGGAGCGCTGGGTTCACCGATGGCTGTCGGTATAGGTGCGCCCGCACAGGGCGCCACAGGTGGCACAGTTCGTCTCCACCTCGGCACCACCACGACCGGGCCGTTTGTTCCAGCCCCCATCGTTCTCAGCAATAGCGCGGCGGGGCAGACCGGAAATGGCTTCGGAAGCTGCGTTTTCGGCAGCGTCATTTCCGGCGTAGGGGCCAGCTACAGCGACAGCAAGAGCTCCTTCGTTGGAAGCTCACTTCCCGACGTGGCCATTTCTGGGCTTGGCGAGGGTGCGGGGCCTGCGAAGCTCTACATCATTGATGGTCAGAAGGTCCCGTCGCTGGTCTCGGGACAAATTGCGGCAGCGGCGGACGTTGCAGTGAGTCTGCCCGTGGATTGGATCAACAACACGGGCTGCATGCCGCAGAGCCGGGCCATTCGCGACTTGAACAACGATGGCTACGCGGATCTGGCGGTCGCTCAATGGCGGTCCGGCGCATCCTATGCCGGCGCTGTGCTCGTGTTGTGGTAAGGAATCAATACAATGTACGAGTCTTCGGTAACGGGAGGGTGCATGACGGACGCGGATTCGCAATCAGGACAGTCGGGGGAAGGCCCGGCGGCTGAAGCAGGAGCCAGGAAGGCGTACATTAAGCCAGATGTGGCGGACTTCCTTGGGGAAGTGACGGTATTTGGTTCTGGGCCACCAGACGAAGACTGAACTCGCTGTCAGCGGTTTTTTCGGAGCCGGCGCACAAGGCGAATCAGCGAACCTAAGCGAAGGTTTGGCAGGTTCGCCGCGCGGACCAGGCTGTAACTCAACCCGCGCAAGCTGAAGCGCACCGCGACGCCCACCAACTGGTTGGCGTCAGCTGGGGCGTCGCTGCGTTCGTACCAGTCGCCGCGCGTCACAAATTGGCCGCTTTCGGCGATGGCGACGACCCGGTGCGACAGGAGACGCCTGCCGTCGAACCACACTGCAATATCTCCCACTCGCAGGTCGGCTAAACCGCAGCGGCGCACGTGGAGTTGGCCGCCGGGCCAAATCCATGGCCGCATGCAGCCGCCGCTGGTGGGGAGGACTATTTCGTCGGGATCGTTTGTAGGTGGTCCCATGAGCGCGGATGGTTCTCCAGGCTAAAGTGTCGAGCCACATGGTGTTACGACCGCAGTTGTGGGGCCAGCCTCTTCCTGGCCGGTTGCTGGCGCTCGGTTGCGGGATGGCTGTGCTGACGGCGTTGCAGCGACTGCTGTATCCGGCCGCTGCGCTTTTGCTTTCCGTATCGCGGCCGGGGCAAGCGATGGGCCTACTCGCGGCTGCCCTGCTGTTCGCCCTATTGCGGGCCTACCTCGGAGATGTCGCGGTGCACCGCCTGCGAGAGCGCGTTTACCATCGTCTAGGCGACACGCTCCGCCGACTGCCCGTATTTTGGCCACCCACGCTGCCTCCGGTCGAGCAACTGGGTCCACAAGTCGCGCGGGGCTTGCCGTGGGTGGAGCTCCACTTCTGTCAGACACTTCCGCTGCTCCTCGGTAATGCGCTCGCTTTACCAGCGTTAGGCGTTCTAGCTTGGGGGATGGTGGACAAGTCTGCGGTGTTGTTGGCGCTGTTTGCGTTGTGCATCGCGGGAGCTGCTGCTTCGCTTACTTGGGGGCGCGCTCGGCGCGCGGCTGCGGATTCCTGGGCTGCGTACAAGCCGATCTCCACGACGATTGATCGAGGATTGCGCGCAAGGCTTGAGCTACGCGTGCACGGACTTAGTCAAAGTTACGAAACCACGCTTTCCGAGTACGTAAAGCAGTGGGCAGGACTCGAAAAAAAGGCGCGTCGCGTGCGCGCTTTTACAGGATTCAGCCTGCCAGTGTTTGCACTTGCCGCAGCGATGCTCGTCGCGATGGCGCTCGGGTTTGACGTCGGTCCTTGGTTTCGTGCCGTCCTGTTTGAACGCGATCGTCAGGTCGTTGGCGCAGGCATTGTGTTGGTTTCCGCAGTGCCTTTATTGGTGGGCCTGTCGCGAGGGATCGCAAATGCGGCCCACGAGCGGTCATACATTCAAGCGCTTTACGCGGTGTTCAACCTGCCGCAGCAGGTAACCGAAGGGGTATTGCAGGCTGAGGGCGCTGTAGGAGAGGTCGTTTTATCCGGCACGCGCTTTGTCTTCGCGCGTGAGGAGGAAGAGCCGGTGGTCGTCGGGGCGGATCTGCGCTGGCGAGTTGGTG
>CAZEWA010000007.1:35482-47811 GCA_964515685.1 uncultured Polyangiales bacterium
GTTGGTGAGTCCATCGCGCTTTTGGGGCCCAACGGCTGCGGTAAGACTTCCGTAGCTCTTGCGGTTATGGGGCTTCTTGGGCCGAACGCTGGCACATGCGCGGTGAAAGTTGGAGACGAGTGGAACGATACGCGCGCGCTTTGTGGGCGTGTGGCATGCCTCTTCCAGAGTTCGTTCTTCGCGCAGCACGAGACGGTGCTTGAGGCCGTTCGCTTCCTTGCTCCCAGCGCTTCGGACAGCGAAGTGACTCTGCTGTTCGCGCGGCTTTTTCCAGCTTCATCCATCGATAGTTTGTTGAAGCAGCGGGTATCGTCATTGTCGGCAGGGCAGCAGAGATTGGTCGCGCTGGCCCGTGTGCTGCTGCGTCGGTCGCCGCTGGTTGTTCTCGATGAGCCAGAGGCGAACCTCGATGTCGACTCGGTGGCGCGCGTCCTAGAAGTACTGTGTGAAGTTTCGCGCGAACAGAGACTCTTGATCCTCACACACGATTCGAGATTCACCGAGGTTGCGCAGCGCGTCTTGCGGTTCGGCAACGATCGAGCTCTGCGTGATCCTATGTTGGCCGAAAAAGGCACGCTGACGCAGCCAGAGATCACAGGCCCCCATGCGTCCAATCCATGATGTGAAGGCACCAAACGCGCGGTGTCCGTGCGGTTCTTTCGTGCCCTGGCAGCGCCTCGAAAATGCGCAAAAATCGCTTCGGCATTCTGGAGTGGCGCTGACGTTATTGCGAACACTGCTGTGGCCGCTTGCTCGCGACAGCACGCTGCAGTTACGAGTCCGGCTTGAGTACGTTGCGCTCCGCCGAGAGGTAGAGGCTCGAGGCTGGTCTCCCGGAGAGACGGAATTTTTGTACGTGCAGGCTCCATATGATGAGACCGCGCGCCATTGCATCGAGAAAGTGAGTTCGTACATGGCACGAGGGTACGGACGACCCACGGGGGCCGTGATCGCGATGTGTAGCGGTGAACCGCAGGGAGTCTGGGCGTTTAAGCAGGTCGGCGAGGATATGTATGGGTGTGGCGGTTTCGTGGTTGAGACTGCACGAGGACGCGGCCTACTGGGGCAAATGCTCGCCGTTGGCCTCGCCGCAACGGACGTCGAATCGCCGGGACGGGGGCTTATTCTGGCGGCGTTGACCAATCGTCCCGTGCGCAGGGCACTGAGCGCGGCAGGTTTTGTGGCGCGGCGCATCGTGGTCACGGGTGCACTGCCCGGAAAAAAGCCGCGCCGAGCGTTTCAGTGGGAGAGAACTTTTTGAAGATGCGCGTGTCGGGCGAGGCCCGTATCTACGCCGGGTATACGTGCCCGGGCGAGGGCTTGAGTACGCCGCGCGTGTCCACGATGAGCTGGGCGGAACGCAGTACGAGATCGTAGTCGACGGCTTGATGCGGGGTTACGAGCAGGACCGCGTCCATTTGACGCAATATGGTTTCGTCCAAGCTCTCAGAGGCTTTGTTTTCGAGATGCGGCCAGGCGCGCGTACGCGGGAGCGTGGTGACGAGTGGATCGTGAAAGCAGACGTCCGCGCCGAGCTCTGCGAGTTGATCCATGATGGGAAAAGCTGGGCTCTCTCTGCAGTCGTCGATGTCGGCTTTGTACGCGACGCCCAGGATCAGAATCTTCGAGCCGTTCACGGCTTTCCTGTGCTCATTGAGTGCGCACTGAAGCTTGTGAACGACGTACTCCGGCATGCGCGAGTTGATTTCCCCAGCGAGCTCGATGAACTTGGTTTGAACCTCGAATTCGCGGGCCTTCCACGACATGTAGAACGGATCGACCGGAATACAGTGACCGCCCCAGCCAGGGCCTGGATTGAAGCGCATGAAACCGAAAGGCTTGGTTTCCGCGGCATCGAGGACCCGCCAGATGTCTATGCCCATCCGGTCGAAGGCAATCTTGAGTTCGTTCACAAGCGCAATGTTTACGCCGCGAAAGATGTTCTCAGTGAGTTTCGCGGCTTCTGCCACGCGAGCGTTCGCGACGCGGACGACCTTCGTGAGGGCAGCGGAATAGAGCTGTTCAGCGAGGTCTCCGCTGAGGATATCGACGCCCCCTACGAGCTTTGGGATCGAAGCTGTGTCGTAGTTGGGATTGCCTGGGTCTTCGCGTTCGGGCGAATAGGCCAGGAAAAAATCTTCGCCCAGCGATAGGCCCGAGCGCTTGAGAACATCGAGCACGAGCTCGTCGGTCGTGCCCGGGTATGTTGTGCTCTCGAGCACGACAAGTTGGCCTGGACGCAAGTGCCTCGCGACTACTTCGGCGGTCTCACGCACGTAGCGCATCTCTGGCTCACGATGTCGCGTGAGCGGAGTGGGGACGCAGATGAGCACGGCGTCTGCAGCGCTGAGCTGCTCGAAGTCGGACGTTGCGCTGAGGCGCGCGTCGCGTATCGCCTGCACGATGGGTTCACGTGGCAGGTGTTTAAGGTAGCTTTCGCCACGGTTCAGCAGCTCGATTTTGTGTGGGTCGACATCGAACCCGAGTACGTGAAACCCAGCGCGACAAAAAGCGAGCGACAGCGGCAGCCCGACGTAGCCGAGGCCGATGATGGCGACCTTGGCGCTCCGCGTATCGATGGCGGCATGGAGTTGCCGAGCGGCGCTTTGCTGGGCACGGGTATCAGCCACGAACGGCCTGTTCGTACCATTCACAGAAGGCCTTGGTTCCTTCCGCGACACTCACCTTAGGCTCGTACCCGAGTAATGCTCTCGCCTTGTCGATGTTCGCGCAAGTGCGCTCCATGTCTGTTCTCGGCACCTGCGTGTCGACGAGGTTGGCGGTACGGCCGGACCACTTTTCGAGCTGTCGAATGTAGTCGATGAGCACGACGGGTTCGCCCCGCCCGAGGTTGATGAGCTCGTAGCCGAGCGGCTTCTCTGCTGCGGCGCAGATCCCCTGGGCGGTGTCGCCCACGTAGGTCCAGTCACGGAGGAGCTGGCCACCGTTGTAGAGCTGTACTTCCTCGCCGGTAAACATGGAATCCACGACCTTGTAGGTCATCATGTCGGGCCGCCCGCGCGGGCCATAGACAGTGAAGAAGCGCAGGCATGTCACGGGTAGGCCGTACATATGATGGTAGCTATAGGCCATCAGCTCGGCGGCCCGCTTCGTGGCCGGGTACGGCGCGAGCGGCTTGTTGCAGAGGTCCGTTTCCACGAAGGGCAGGACCTCGGTGGCACCGTAAACGGACGAAGTAGACGCGAACACCACGTGGCCTACGTCGAAGCTCTTGGCGCGATCGAACAAGGCCAAGGTGGCTTTGAGGTTGACGTCTACGTAGAGCTGAGGTGCGTCCATGGACGCACGGACACCGGGCATGGCAGCCAGGTGGATAATCACGTCGAAACGTGGACCTGCAAATACACGGTCTAGGAACGCTTCGTCGCGCAAATCGCCTTCGAGCAGCTGAAAGCTAGCCTGAGAGCCGAGCGCCTTTTGGACTTCGAGAACGTTCTGGCGCTTTCGCGAAGGCGAATAGTACGGGTCGAAGTTGTCGAGACCTACGACCTCAGCTCCGCGTGAAGCTAGGGCCTCGGCCGTGTGACTGCCGATGAACCCAGCACATCCAGTGAGGAGAACTCGCATAAATTAAGACCTTCGAGAAAGGGGAGGATCGAGTCTGAGGGGCGGCGAAGGATGTCCGTTGGGCACCTGACAAGCTCGAACGGGTCAGGAAACCTTCACTCCAATCCCCTCGTAAGAAAAGCCTTGCTGCGTGAGTCCGTAGCTAGACCAAATGTTGCGGCCATCTACGATCGCAGGCGTCGCCATCAAGCTACGAATTCGGTTGAAGTCGGGGCTCTGATATTCCCGCCATTCGGTTACGAGAACCAGGGCGTCTGCGCCTTCACAGGCTTCGTAGGCATTTTGCACCAGCGAAACGCGGTCGCCGTACATCCCGCGCACCACTCCCATCGCTTCGGGGTCGTGCGCTACCACACGGGCGCCGTCTGCAAGCAGGGCATCGATCAGGGTAAGGGCGGGGGATTCGCGGACATCGTCCGTCCTCGGCTTGAACGAAAGCCCCCAGATGCCAACCCGCTTTCCACGGATGTCTGGGCCAAGGCTCGCGCGAACCTTGCGCACCAACGTGCTCTTTTGGCGCTGATTGACGCGGTCCGTGGCGGCCGCGAGTTCGAGTTCGAGTCCATGCTCACGGGCTGTTTGAACCAGCGCTTTCACGTCCTTCGGGAAGCACGAACCGCCGTATCCAGGACCTGCAAACAAAAACTTTGAGCCGATGCGTGCATCGCTACCGACACCGTGGCGCACGCTGTGAATGTCCGCCCCGACGCTCTCACAGAGAGATGCAACCTCGTTCATGAAGGAGATGCGCATCGCGAGCATGGTGTTCGCGACGTACTTTGTGAGTTCGGCGCTGACCGGATCCATCCAAACAATGCGGTCGCCGCTGAGGGACACGGGATGGTAGAGGCGCGCCATTGCATCGCGGGCGAAAGTGTCGTTGGCGTCGCAGCCGAGCACGATGCGATCAGGGCGCATGAAGTCGTTAACAGCGTCGCCTTCCTTGAGAAACTCAGGGTTCGACACGACGTGAACCTTGGCACGAGCTCCTTCGACGAGTCTCCTAACGCGGGCATTGGTTCCGACGGGCACGGTGCTTTTGTTGACCAAGACCACATCTCGTACGGCGTGTTCGCGTACGGCCGCCGCGACCGAGTCGACCTGGGATAGGTCCGCTCCACCGTCCGCGCGGGGAGGCGTGCCCACGGCTAGGAAAATCACGTCGGCATCGCGGATCGCGGCGGCGACATCGTTCGTGAACTGTAGGCGACCCGCTGCGCGATTGCGCACAACGATTTCTTCTAAACCCGGTTCGAAGATCGGAATCTCTCCGGCGTTTAGTCGCTCCACTTTCTTCGCGTCGATATCTAGGCAAGTGACGTCATTGCCGGTCTCTGCGAAGCACGCTCCGCTAACTAGGCCAACGTAGCCAGTGCCAACCATCGTAAGCTTCATTTCTAAACCCCTCGCGCGCTTAGCCTGCCTTGGCCGCCGCCCCGCTCGTCTCCCCAGCGGGGAGGAGAGGGATTGTAGGGATATTGAAGCTGTTGTCGATTAGCGATGAGGCGCCTTGAAATGGACCTGCGCTAGCGGATGGGCGGCTTCCCGGTCGTACGCGAGATGGGCATGTCGAATGCCGTGGGCAAGCTCGACTGCGCTACGCGCCTCGCTGAGGCCAAAACCGCCGCCGTCCAAAATATCTCGATAGGTCGCAGTGTGCAGGTCGGTAAAGCCTTCGCTGAACTCGAGCGCTTCACCGTCGATGGTGATGGAGCGGTAGGTTCTTTGGCCCTTTGCTCGCACTTCTGCGGGCAGCGAGGTTGCGTCGATCGACAAGAACCAGCGCACGCGTGCGTGCTCTAGCTCAAGGTAACCGGAAGCGGTGCTCTCAGTGGAGATGTGCATGATCCGCTCGGATACCGGACCAAATACCCACTGCAGCATGTCGAAAAAGTGGATCCCGATGTTCGTAGCAATCCCGCCCGATTTTTCGACGTTGCCCTTCCAAGACACGTGGTACCAGCGGCCACGGCTCGTGATGTAAGCGAGGTCGACTTCGTGCTTGGGCTGACCCGGTAGCCGCGTTTTGTAGCGCTCGCGCAGAGCCTGGATTGCGGGATGCAGTCGCAGCTGGAGTACGTTGTAGACGTGCTTTCCGGTCTCCCGCTCGAGGTCCTCGAGGGCGTCGACGTTCCAGGGATTGAGTACCAGGGGCTTTTCGCAAATGACGTCGGCGCCGCTGCGGAGGGCGAAGCGGATGTGCGAGTCGTGCAGGTAGTTAGGCGAGCAAATGCTCACGTAGGAGACGGGCGTCCCTTTACGGCGGAGCTTGTCGATATGGCGGTCGAAGCGCTCAAACTCGACGAAGAAATGCGCGTCCGGAAAGTGCTGGTCGATGACCCCGACGGAGTCCTTGGGGTCGACCGCAGCCACGAGCCGATTGCCGGTTTCGGCGATGGCCCGCATGTGTCTAACTGCGACAAATCCGGCCGCGCCCACCAGCGCGAAGTCGTGCATCAGGCGACCAAGACACGCGTGCAGATCACGGTGATGTTGTCGGGGCCGCCGTTCTTATTCGCGCGTTCGATGAGCGTTTTGCTCGTGCTGTTTAGATCGTGCCGCGTGGCGGTCATGATCTCGCGAATCTCTTCGTCGGTGACGGGACCGCTCAGGCCGTCCGTACACAGCACGTAGATGTCGCCCACTTCAGGCTTATCGAGAAAGCAGTCAACCTTGACGCTTTCCTTCATTCCCAGGGCGCGCACGATCACGTTTTTGTGCGGAAAGTTCGCTATCTCTTCGGGACTCAAGCGCTTCATCTTGATGTAGTCGTTGAGTAGCGAGTGGTCTTCCGTGAGCTGCGTGAGCTTTCCCTCGCGCAGTCGGTAGACCCGTGAATCACCGACGTGTCCGATGAGCACTCCGTCGTCCACAGCAAGCATAGACACCATGGTGGTGCCCATGCCGCGTTGGCCGGCGTTGCGCTGCGCGGACTCGAAGATGCGCAGATTGGCAAGCTTGATGCCGGTTATCAGGCGGTTTTCCTGATAGCCCCGGCTCTTGTCCATTTTATATGGCCACGTTGCTTCGGGATCTTTGCTCGTAGCGCGAAAGAAATCCCGCATCGTGTCGATGGCCATTTGGCTCGCGACTTCACCGGACGCATGACCACCCATGCCATCAGCAACGATGAACAAATCTTCGTCGTTGAGGATGGCGTAGTTGTCCTCGTTGTGATTGCGCTTCATGCCGACGCTCGTCTCGCCAGCCGCTTCTACACGCACGAGAAAACCTCCAAATTACCCGAGTTTGAAACGCTAACAGCGGCCGCTACCGGAAGTCAAATGCGCAGGATGTGGAAACGTGGCCCCACCCCAAGAGAGAGCTGGCCCGGCGCGGTCAGCAGGTCTCCATCGACAAAATACCCAAATGGGCCATCTGCGCAGGAAAGTTCCGCCCACTCCGTGGTGGTTTCCTCTGCGGTCTCAGAGCGCATACCACGGCCGAGCCAGACCCGGGGTAGGTCACGCGCCACCTCACGGGGACGGCCCTTTACGGCCAATAGGTGGAACTGGTCTTCGCGCTCGAAAGCTTTGTAAAAAGGCCGAAAACCGAGCCCTGCCTGGGCTACGGTTCCTGCACCCACGGTCATGTACGTGCGTGTCGCCCAATGCCCTGACGAAAAGACAACTTGGAGCCGCCGAGGCTGCAAAATGCGCTCGAACGTTTCACCACCTACCAGGGCGCTTCCAATAGCTTTGGCTAACACGCTTGCGGCGGTCGCGGGGGTCGGTTGCCCGTTTCCAGCGGCGTAATATTCCGCTAGGTAGCCGTACATCAGTCCCGTTCCGAACAGGAACCCGAGGCGATCGCCAACCTTGAGCGTCGGGCGCTGAAGGAAGCGCGAGGTATCGTTGTTGGACCAGGCGCGCAGGGTTCGCGCCAGGAGCCAACCGGGGTTGCGCCGACTCACGCCCAGCGAGTTGGCGATGGTGTTCATCGTTCCACCGCGCAAAAAGGAGACGTGCGGTTGGGGGCTGTCGCCATAACTGCGCCACAGGCTCGTCAGCGTGGTGGAGGCTGTTCCATCGCCGCCCACGACGCACACGAGGCCCGTTTCACGTCGGGCGAGGTCTGCCGAAACCTCGTCGAGATGGGCGTCGTTTTGCGTGACGTGAAGCTCGGCTTGCCCCTCACAGAGGCCCCGGAGGTTTTCGGCAAGCTTCGGGTTTCGGCGCAGAGCGCCCGCTTTGGGGTTGACGATGACGGCGGCGCGCACGTTGGACCCTTCCGTAGCACGCTCGCGACAGCTTGCAGAGACACTGTTTGCGTAAGGCAGAGGCAGCGAGTACGAGGCAAGGGTGGCGAACGCTTCGGACGACCGTGCATCGCTCCTGCGGGAAATCCGGGCCCACCTAGAGTGGGAACGGGATGCGGGAGCTGTAGGCGTCCCGTACGTGGAGAGAAGTGCAGCTGGGGCGGGCGCGGCGAAATCCGGAGCAACCCCGCACAATTCCGCAGCGAGGGCGATCGCGACCCCAGGCCCTGGGGCTTCACGAGGCGAGGAGCGATCGCCACTCACCCCCGAGACCGAGCGAAGGCCGTCGACTCACGTCCCGGCCGAAGAGCTTCGGCGTGGACCCACACCTGACTTGTTGCATCGTCTGAGCGTTCTCGAGAACGAGGTGCGTGAATGTACGCGTTGTGAGCTCGCCAAGGGTCGCACCAAGTCGGTTTTTGCGCGCGGCAATCCGGCGTCGCCCCTCGTGTTCGTGGGCGAAGGGCCGGGTCAGGAGGAGGACCGGCAGGGGCTACCCTTCGTGGGGGCCGCAGGACAGCTGCTCGACAAGATGATAAGCGCGATGGGATTTGGCCGGAACGACGTGTACATCTGCAACGTCGTCAAATGCCGGCCCCCGGGCAATCGCACGCCATTGCCGGTCGAAGCGCAGGCCTGCTCCTCGTATTTGAACGCCCAGCTCGATGTCGTGGCGCCACGCGTGATCGTCGCTTTGGGCCGCTGTGCGGCGGAGAACATGGGGCTGGTCCCCGGCGGGGGTGGCTGGCGGGGGCATTGGGGCAAATTTCGAGGCGTGGATGTGATGCCTACGTACCACCCGGCGTTTCTGCTTCGCAGCCCCGAATTCAAGCGTCCAGTGTGGGAGGATCTGCAGAAAGTGATGGCGCGTCTTCGCGCAACTTCGTAGCGAGCAGCGCCTCTCACGTGCAAGCGCGCGATAAGGCTGGTAGCCTCGAAATCGTGAGCAAAGTTCTTCCGGACGACGACGACTTCCCAGAGCTGCCGGACGAGGTATCGGACGACGAAGTGCAGATTGGCACGGAAGAGCTGGTCGGTACGAAGGACGCGGACGAGCTCGTGCTAGCCGAGCTCGGTGAAGGGCCTGAGTCGGTCGGTCTCGACACCGAGTCGGGTGTCGAGGAGCGAGGCGAGGGGGCGGCCGATTTCCTAGACGCCGAAGATGGCGACGGGGGGAGTTGGACCCACGAAGAAGCTGGCATCGACGTCGAGGCCGAGCTTGACCTCGGCGACGACGACGAGGGATTCACCGGCGACAGCGAAGGCATGGCCGGCAGCTGGGACGACGATGAGCTAGGCCTCGACGACGACGCCCCATTCGACGACGACGGGGGGCTCGAAGGCGTCGAGGACCCCTTACTCGATGAGCTCGGACTCGAAGAGCGGGAAGGCAGCGTGCTCGACGACGACGGCGACGCAGAAGGAGCTGAAGTCGAAATCGCGCTCGGGGACGAACTCTCTCTTTCTGCGGGCTGGCCGCGGACGCGAAGGGAGTAGGTCACGGATCGCACGACGCATACTGAGCTTCTCGTCCGCTGCCTCCGCACGGGCGTCGGGCGTGATCCAGACGCTAGCCTACGTGAGGTCTTAGGCGTCTTGGAGGGAGCCGACGATCGCGAGCTTTCGCGCGCTCTGATAGCGGGGGTTGCCCTGCGCGACGTGGCGCGACTCGAACGGCTCGAGTCCCCGCCTTTACCTTGCCCGCCGCGTGAGAGCCATCTTCCGCTGCCAGTTTTGGGGCCGGATCGCTCCTTTTTAGGGCGTCTTCAGGCAGAGGGCAGCCGTGCGGGCCAGCAGAGCTTGGCAGAACTTGGGCACGTCCCCACGCTGCTTGCGGTGTTGCGCGCTGGGTCGCTCTGGCAAAGGCGCGCGGCAGCGCGACGCCTGGCGGAACGCCTGCGAGACGACGACCTCGACGCAGAGGACAGACACCAGATCCAAGAAGTGCTGGAGCACTTGCGGGATGTCGAAATCGCGCTCGAGTTGCGAGCGTGTCAGGTGCAACTGTCGGGGCCCAGGGCGCGGGAGGCGCAGGAAACAGCACGCGAGGTGGCTCGGCTTTCGCTGCGTCTTGAGGATGACGTACGGCGCTACTGGGATGGCGACATTGGGGAGGAACCCTTGATGCGCATGTCGGGCGACGCGCGCGCCGTGCTGTTGCTGCACGCTCGAGAGCTGAGCGACACGGTGATGGCGCATGTCGCTGCGCTCATGGAAGGTGGAGCCAACGCAGCGGACCGGGAACTGCAGCGCGCTGTGCTGTCTGCGGTGCGCTACGCAGGGGATACGCGGCTCGTGGCGCCCTTGGTTTCTCTGCTCGAAGAGCGCGAAAGCAGCGTGGTCATCGAAGCGGGGAGAGCAATAAGTCGTATCGACGACCCGAGGGTGTGGCCCGCGCTGCTGCGCGCCTACGAGCGCAGCGTCGTGGACATCGAACGCATTGCGCTTGGAGCAGGCCTCGGGCGATTCGGTGACGTGCGCGCCGCCGACTACGTGAGGGATCAGCTGCGCAGTCAAGATCCCCATGTGCTGATACGCGCGGTAGAAGCCCTGCGGACCGTGGGGAGTGCCGAGGACGTGCCTGCGGTCATGCCGCTTTTGCGCTCAGACGACCCTGTGATTGCGAGCAAGGCGGCTCATACCTTGGGCCGCATCGCGGATGGGCGTGCGTTGCTTGAGCTCTTGCGCGTGGGTCGAGAGTCGCACCCCGGCGCGCTGCGTGCGGCAGCCGAAGAAGCGGCGGATCAAACACGGGCGCGCTTGATTTTGCGCGGTGAAGAGCCCCCCACAGAGAACGTGGCATCGCTCGATGAGAAGCTGCGGGACACGGAGCCAACGCTGCCTTCGGTCGGAATACGTGTACGCTCGCTGCGGCACTTCCTTAGTGGGCGTTTGTGGCAACTCCTTGGCGCCAGAGGAAGGGCGATGGCGCGCTTTGAAGCCGCGGCGAGCTGCAGACCCGGTTGGGCGCTGCCGATGATCGTGGCAGGCATGATGCTCGCAGCGCGAGACGAGTATGCCCAGGCGTTGGCCTTGTTTCGGCGGGCTCTTGCGGCGGAGCGCACGCGCGTGGAGCGCAATCCCTTGCTGATTCGAGCTGTGGCGCGCTGCTTCTTGAGACGCTCCGAGCAAGTGGAGCGAGACGGGCGCTTGGCTATCGCACGAGGACTCCTCGACGAGGTCATGGCGCTCGATTTGCGCCGCGCACCGAGCCCATTGCGCTTTGAAATCGGGCGACGCCACGAGACGCTGCGCGTGCTGGGGGCCGGATGACCGCGGAAATTCTCGCAGCCGACCTCATGCTCTCGCGCTTTTTGACGCATGCCGAGGCGGGACTACGCCGCGTGTCCTTCGATGTACTCAGCGAGCAGGTCACTTTTTTCGTGCGACAGGGCAGGCTGCGCGTGCAGTGCACCTGTGGCGTCGAAGGCTGTGAGCATCAGAAAATCGCGATTGGATTTCTTGGGGCCGAGGCGGTGGGTGGCACGTCGCCCATGCAGCCCGATCCCCCCCGCACGCGCTCTTCGGTGAGGCCGCCCGCGCCGCTGCCGCCCGATGCCGCACTGCTCTCGGCATCGATCGAAGATCTCGCCCTGGCAATTGCCCGTTCTGGCTTGGACGCGGCCGATTCCCCATCGATTCGAGAGGCGCTCGATCAGCTCGTCGCGCGGACTCCAAGGCCTAGTCTCACGCTGTCTCGCTGGATTGGCCGGCTTGGGGAAGCGCTAGCGATCGGGGAGACGGGCAAGCTCGCCCGGCTCTTGCACGGCGCGCAAAATTGGGCGTCGGAGATGGCGGGAGGAGCACCATCGCAGGCGACCTTATCCCGGGCGCGCAGCTGGCTTGGTAGCGCCGATGGCACGTGTCTAGATACGTTGGCGGACAGCACGCTGGTTGAGGTAGGACGTGAGTGGCTGAATGGTATCTCGCGGGCTTCCATCGAACGCCGCTATCTCGTCGACCTTCACGGCGGTGAGGTTTTCTGCGAGGAGCGGCGGCGCGGTGATTTCGACCATTCTGTGGGCCCTTGTCCGCGCGTAGCGCAGGTCGCGTTTGCGGAAGTGGATGCAGCTGTTCAACCGCCTCGACTGAGGCTGCTGCAATACACCGTGTCCCCTGAGCCGACTCAGGATCAGTGGAGACAGCTAAGTGAATTTGCGCGCAATCGCGTCGAAGATCTGGCTGGATACTACGCGACGATTTCGCGGCGCGTCCTCGGGACCAGCGAGCCCTTCGTGCTTTTTGCTCCGGCCCTACACAGCCTCGGGCACGACGCCTCCCATCTCAGAGATGACCAAGGCGCGGGCGTCGAGCTCGGAGACGACGCCAACGGACCGTTGGTCGACACGCTGCGGGCGATGGCTGAGGACCATGAGGTGGTGTGGGTCGCGGGCCGACTTACCGGCCTTGCGCGAGGTCTATCGCTGCGGCCCGTGAGCCTGCTGTTGAAGCGTGAAGGTCGCTATACGTTGCGACGCGTTAC
>CAZEWA010000007.1:47911-52733 GCA_964515685.1 uncultured Polyangiales bacterium
TAAACGAATCGAATCACTTTAAGACTTCCGCCTGCACCTGCACGACGCCTGCCTTCAACATGTCGAGCTCCTTGGCCGCTGCGCGCGAAAGGTCGAGGATGCGCGTACGACGGCCAAAGGGACCCCGATCGTTGACGCGAACGACGACGGACTTACCCGTGTCCACGCGTGTCACACGCAGTCGAGTCCCAAGCGGAAGGCTGCGATTGGCGGCGGTCAGCTTGTTGGGATCGTAAGGCTCACCACTTGCAGTCGGGTTTCCGGCCAACGAGTTGTGGTAGTAGCTCGCTTGACCACGCAGGACTTCGCCGCCGCTCGATGGGGCTGAAGCACCGGATGCAGCCCGCGCAGATCCGCTACTGCTGCTGGCGGAGACGTGGGTTCGGACGCCTGAGCAACAAGCCCCTATCCACGCCGTTGCCAGCACGACAAGCAAGACGCGCACGGACGTTATGGTGCGGGCTTCGCGGGCAAACCGTGCCCGGGCACGATCAACATGGACTTGAAGGCGTCGTAGACGAAGCGGTCGCTGTGCTCGTGGTTGTGACAACTCACGCATATTGCTTCAGGAGTGTCCCGTGCGACAAGCCCGGGTTGCGTCGGAGCCGCGGTGTGCTGGCTGCCTGGCCCGTGGCAGCTCTCACATCCCACATCTTTCAGCAGGTCCACATGGGTTACCGTGCTGCCTCCGGGCTTGTTGTAGCCCGTGACGTGGCAGCCGACGCAGCTCAAATTGTACTGCTTATCGAGGTCCTCGAGCGTCTTGTACGCCCGCCCATGTTTTGTGTTCTTCCACCATGCATAGGCTTCGCTATGGCAGCCCTTGCACGACTCGGTGCCTGCGTAGTGGGCCGCTCCCTCAGCCGCGGGGGCGGGCTTCAGGTGCGTGAGGCTCACCCGGTTGTACTCGTTGACGTGCCGATCGTAGGCCTTTAAACGCGCCTGCGTCTCGGCGTGCTTCGGCACTTCTGGTGCTAGCTCTGTGATTTCAGCGGAGAACCAGCGTCCGGTGAAGCTCGGCTGGGCCTGCGTCGCCAGCTCGGCTTTGAGTTGTTCAAGGCGAGCGCGCTGTGCGTCGAGCTCCGATGCCCTCACGCTCTTGTCTTGGCTCCAAGCATCGACCTTGCTTCTGAGTTCTCGTACACGTTGTTCGAGATCTGCGCGAGCTTCGCGGAGTGTCCACTCGCTTGCGTCGTGCCAAGCGCCTTGCGCATGGAGCTTGAGGTCCAATGTAACGATGCGCTGCCCCTGATAGCCTGCGTTGACCACGAGCCCATCTCCCACGACCACTGGAGCGAGCGGCTTTTCCTGATCGATGCCGCCCAAGACCACCACGTCGACGCCTTGGCTTGCGACTTCTTTCGCGGCGCGCCGATCTCCGGTGAGCAGTGCCACCACAAGCTGTGCTCCCTGGTCGCGCAGCGCTGTCGCAGTTTGCTTTGCGATCGTGGCCACATCTGCGGTCAGCGCTTGTCGGCCCGACAGCGCGCGGTCGGGTGAGGGCATAACGATCCCCATCACGCCGATCTTAAATGAGCCAGCATTGATAACGCGCGCCCCACTCACCGGAAGTGCGGGTCCATTCCCAGAGTCCTCGATGTTATCGACGATCCATGGAAACGAGCTGCGCTTCATGAGCTCGCTGAGCACCTCCGGCGGCTGGCCGAGATCCGCGGAACCTGGTGTCACTCCGAGAACTAGGAGCTGATTCCAAATGTCGACAAGCGTTTGGGCGCGCAGCAACTCCTGGTGCTTGGCTCCCTCGGCATCTTCAGGGTTCAGCGCGCCCCCAAAGGTGAGGTCACCGGCAGCCAGCAGGACTACCGGAGGCGCTTCGGCGCGCAGCTTTCCGACCACGGTCGCAAGTCGGTCCAGACCTCCCAGGGGGCGCAACTGGCAGCCGCAGGGTTCGAGATATCCCTTGGGATCGGTCAGCAACACAAGCCTCAGATCGGGGGCAGGCCGATTTTCTTTAATTTCCGTGGGGCGGCTTTGGCCGTCGCAACGGAATGCGCTGCAGCCCAATGTCAGCGTCACCAGAACAGCGAACAGAACGCGAAGTTTCATGAAGCCCCAACAGAAAGTGATGCGCTCACAAGCACGGAACACGCGTGCGGTGATTGCTAACGTAGCCTAGCAGCCGCGAGCCCAGTCGTTTCGTTAGGGGCGCCCACAGCCGGTGGGCTCTGGCTGGCCTGGCCTCCGCTTGACCGGGGGTAGGGCAGGGGCTAGTTTTCCGCCCCTCGTTCGAGTTGCTTTGCTCGAACCCTTTTCGCGGCCTTTTTCAGATGGCCGCATGCACCTGAGAGAGCAGCATGGTCATCCTTCGTTTGGCCCGTCGTGGCACCAAGCAGCGCCCGTTTTATCACATCGTCGCCACGGACAACGCGAGCAGCCGCGACGGTCGGTTCATCGAACAGATCGGCACCTACGATCCCCACCAGCCCGATGCTGATGCGGTCGTAAAGCTTGAGCGTCTCGAGTATTGGGTTGGCGTGGGTGCGCAGCTCTCGGATCGCGTGAGCCACATCGTTCGCGCGAAGAAGAAGGCGTTGAGCGCCTGAGGCTCACGCGAAGGGGCGTGTGATGGAGCAGATTGAAGAGCTCATCGGGTACATCGCCCGTTCGTTGGTCGACGACCCAGATGCCGTCGAGGTTGAAGCACTCGATGGAGATAACACCATCGTGGTGGAGCTTACGGTCGCCAAGAGTGATCTAGGCAAAGTGATAGGCCGCGAAGGGCGCACAGCACGCGCCATTCGAACCTTGCTCGCCGCCGCGAGCGCCCGGCGCCAGCGCCGTGCTGTGCTCGAAATCCTCGAATAAGTCGGAGCGTTCATGGCGCGGTTGCCTTTAGGCAGCGACGAGCTTGTTGAGCTCGCAGCTGTCGTGCGAGCGCATGGCCTTCGTGGCGAGCTCGTGCTCAAGCCTTTCAATCCTGAAAGCGAGCTTTGGCGCGAACTTGAGCAGATTACGCTCAAGCTTCCCCAGGGTGGAGTTTTACGCGGGTACACCGTGCGCGGCGTCCGTGGTTATGCGGAGCATATCATCGTCGCGCTCGAGGGCGTTCTGGACCGCACGGCGGCCGAGTCGCTCAGGGGCTCGGTGGTGTGTGTGCCGCGTTCCTCCTTGCCCGAGCCGGAGGAAGGCGAGTGCTACCTGGTGGACCTGCTGGGTCTCGAAGCACGGGAGCCGGGTGGTGCGGTGATCGGCCGCGTCGAAGATATCCTTGAATATCCCAGCGTCTCGTGTTTGCTCGTGGCGGGCGAACGTGGAGCTTGGGAAGTGCCGGATCTCGAGCGCTACGTGACCGAGGTCGACCTCGAGGCCGGCTATGTGGTCATCGAGCACCTGGATGAGCTCGAGATTTTGCGTACCAAAGCGGGTGAGGACGCGCCCTGATGCGCTTCGAAGTCATCACGATCTTTCCTGAGCTTTTCGCGTCATTTTTGCAGAAGGGACTCGTAGCCAAGGCGAACGAGACCGGCCTGATTCAAGTGACGTGCACCAACATTCGCGACTTTGCGAAGAACAAGCACAAGTCGGTCGACGACGCGCCGTACGGTGGCGGTAGCGGCATGGTGATGATGCCGGGCCCTATCTTGGAGGCGCTCGAGTCGCGTGAGCCGGAAGGTCGCCTCCGGCGCGTATTGCTCACGCCACAGGGCGCACCGTTCGATCAGGCGACCGCACGCAGGCTTGCGACCTATCCAGGAATCGCGCTGATTTGTGGGCGCTACGAAGGCGTCGACGAGCGCGTTCGTGATGCGGTGGATGAGCAGATCTCACTCGGTGATTTCGTGATGACCGGCGGCGAAGTCGCGGCCATGGCGGTCATCGAAGCGACCGCTCGTCTTCTTCCGGGTGTGCTCGGCAACGAGGAAAGCACGCACGAGGAAAGTCACTCACAGGGCATGCTCGAGTACCCGCAGTACACGCGCCCTCCGGAGTTTCGCGGTGCTTCAGTGCCCGACGTGCTGCTGTCAGGCGACCACGGTGCGGTCGCGCGCTATCGACGCAAGGAAGTGCTGCGCAGGACTCGCACGCATCGCCCAGACCTGTTTGCCAAGGCTTCGCTCGACGCTGCCGACCGCAAGTTGATGACTGAGCTCGACGCCGAAAAGGGCGTCACATCGAGAGCACCAGTCTACGTCGGACTCGTGCATTACCCGGTGCGCGATCGTGAGGGCAATGTTGTCACGACGGCAGTGACGAACCTCGATGTACACGATATCTCGCGCTCGAGTCGCTCGTTTGGTCTCGCAGGCTACTTCGTGATCACGCCCATCGAGGCGCAGCGCGCCTTGGTCGACAAGATTCTCGAGCATTGGGTCGAAGGCAGCGGAAAGCGGCGCGTACCCGAGCGCGGTGTGGCGCTTTCCATCTGTCGGCACATCGATTCCATCGAGTCCGCCGTGCGTGCCATCGAGGAAAAGCACGGCCAACCACCGCGCATTGTGGTTACGGCAGCGCGCCTCCCAGGCGGGCTTTCGGCCACTCCGATCGCCGAAGCGCAGGCGCTTTTGTCGAAAGATAGCCGCCCGTGGCTGCTTTTGTTCGGTACGGGGCACGGTTTGGTGCAGGAAGTCCTGGAAAAAGCAGACCTTGCCCTTCCACCTATACGTCCGGGCAGCTATAATCACCTTTCAGTACGCGCCGCTTGCGCCATTATCCTCGACCGTCTGTTCGGGGACTTAGGGGCATCCTGAGCGTACACAATGATGTAGCCGCGTTTGACGCCCCCTAAGGGGCGTGTCAAGAAGGCGGCCCGTTCGTTACGGAGAACCTAGGCCATGGCCAGCACCATTCCGCAGATTGCCGC
>CAZEWA010000008.1:0-42967 GCA_964515685.1 uncultured Polyangiales bacterium
AGGCCTTGCTGATAGCGCCGTAAAACTCGGGGCGCCGGTCGCGAAAGAAGCCCATCGACGCGCGCTCTTCGCGGATCTTCGCGAAATCGAAGTCGGCGACGATGACACCTTCGTCGCTGCGCCCGAGCTCTGCGAGCTTCTCGCCGCGCGCATCGCAGATAAACGAGCTGCCGTAGAAGATTTGGCCACCTTCGTTGCCGATGCGGTTGCTGGCGACCACCGGCATCACGTTGCACACGGCATGGCCCACCATGGCGCGCTGCCAGGCGTCCTTGCTGTCGAACTCGGGCTCCTCGGGCTCGCTGCCGATGGCAGTCGGATAGAGCAAGATCTCCGCGTCGAGCAGCGCCATGGCGCGCGCGCATTCGGGGAACCACTGGTCCCAGCAGATGCCCACGCCGAGCCGGCCATAGGCCGTGGCCCACACCTTGAAGCCCTCGTTTCCAGGCCGGAAATAAAACTTCTCCTCGTAACCGGGTCCATCCGGGATGTGGCTCTTGCGGTAGCGCCCGAGCACACTGCCATCGGCATCTACGATGGCCACCGTGTTGTAGTAGTGCTGCCCATCGCGCTCGAAGAACGACACCGGAATGACTACGTGCAGCTCGCCCGCAAGCTTTTGAAAGCGCAGAATGGTCGGGCTCTGCTCAAAGGTCTCGGCCCATTCGAAAAAACGCGGCTCTTCCGTACGGCAAAAGTACGGTCCGGCGAACAACTCAGGCGGCAACACCACCTGTGCGCCGCGCGCATGGGCCTCGCGCACCAAGGCTTCGATGCGCGCCACGTTCTCTTCATAGCTGCCGAAAAGAGCGCACTGCATGGCAGCGACGCGAACCGATTGAGCCATCGTAGTACCTCGAAAGGCGAGTCAGGAGTCGGTCAGGACGTGCGTTTCAGGGGCAGAGGTTCCTGCTGCGTAATGCAGTGTACCGTGCCGCCTTCCTCGAGAAAGACCTTGGCCTGCACGCTCTGCACCACGCGACCCGGAAACAGCTTGCCGATGGCCTCGAGCGCCGCTTCATCGTGCACGGACCCGAACACCGGCACCACCACACTCTGATTGGCGATGTAGAAGTTGAGATAGCTCGCAGGCAGAACCCGCCCATCGCGCCCCAGCACCTCACCGGGCGAGACAATCGTCTCCACCTCGAGCCCCTGCGCGCGCAGGTCCGCCTCGACGGCCTTCAGCACGTCGAAGTTTGGGTCTTTGTCGTCTGCAGGATGCGAACAAACCACACGATTTACGCCGATGAAACGCGCGATGTTGTCGATATGACCATCGGTATGGTCATTGAGCAGGCCGCGGTCGAGCCAGATCACGCGCTCGGCGCCCAACGCTTGCCTGAGCTGTACTTCGACATCCGCCTCGGTGAGGCCTGGATTGCGGTTCGGGTTGAGCAACACTTCGCGCGTGGTCATGCACAGACCCGCGCCGTCGCTCTCCACGCCACCGCCCTCGAGCACGAGCTGATTTTCGAGGCGTCGGTGGGGCCCAAGTAACTGCACTTGCGCAGCCACATCAGAATCCCCAGGGTACACGTACTTCTCGCCCCAGCCATTGAAGCGGAAGCGCACGCTAGAAACTTCCCCACCGGGACCCGTCAAGAATACCGGGGCGACGTCGCGCATCCAAATGTCGCCGAACTCCACGTGATGAAAGCGTGCCCCTAGGCCCGCGAGCAGCGCGCGCGCGCGGGTTTCTGCGGCTGCGTCCTGGACCAACACGTCGAGGCCCTCTGCGGGGCGCTCCTGGCCCTCTGGCAGCGCAATACCGCGACACATGGCGACGAAGGAGGCCTGGACGGCGTCTAGGTCAGGCCAGAGCTCTGGGTCCGAGGGAAACGCGACCCAGCAGGAGCGGTGGGAACTCCACTCACCAGGTTGACGGAATCCATGAAGTTTGTTGCGGCTGGCTGAGACAGTCATCGGTGGGCGGGGGTAGCGCAATGGGCAGCCAAGGGCCAGCCCCCGCTGCGCCTACCCAGCTTGGGGCACGCGTATATCCCGGCTGATTTGTACGCTCTGCGCGACAGTTTTTGCATCTGCGACATTTGGCGGTGGAAAACGCGGCACGCATTTTTCGCTCATATCAGGGCAAGCGCAGGCCCAAATGTGCTTGTCACGCGGTTCCTCTGCGAGGAAAGCAGGCGACCTAATTCCGGCACGCAGCGCTCGACATCGCGAATTTTTCAGCGCTCTCGCACGTTCGACAAAGCCATGTGCGCAGTGTTAGCTCTGAGAGTACCGCTCATTCGCTCTGCAAGGCGTCGTCCCCGCAGCGCACAGCGGCCTTCAGAAAGGAACACAATGGCACGCTTGAGTCGCCCGTGGTTTGGCGTTGACTGCGCGTGGATCTGCGGTCTTTCAGTCTGTGGACTCTCGGCCTGCGGACTCGGAGTCTTTTCGGAGCCGGACGGTAAGGCACGCGAAATCAGCGTCACGCCAGAAGAGGCGGGTGCTGATACAGCGTGGTCCATGGAACAGGATCCCGCCTTTCTGCATGTGCTCAGTTACAACGTGGCTGGGCTGCCGGAACGGCTATCGAGCAGTGATCCTGCGCGCAACATGCCCATCATCAGCTCACTTCTGAATCCGTTCGATCTCGTGCTGGTGCAGGAAGATTTTGCCTATCACAAGGATCTGACTCGACACATCGACCATCCTTTTCAGACCGACCCGGACAAAAACAAGCAGGGCCTGGGCGATGGACTCAATCTGCTCTCGCGCATTCCCTTTACGGTAGTTGCGCGCGATCCGTGGAACGCCTGTCACGGCACGCTGAGCGACGGCGCCGATTGCCTCACTCCCAAGGGCTTTTTGTACACGCGACTCGAGCTGCGCCCTGGCCTGTTCCTCGATCTCTACAACGTGCACATGGATGCCGGCCACAGCGGAGGCGATGTACGCGCGCGCTCCTCGAACTTCGCTGAACTCGCACAAGCCATTCGCAGGCGCTCCGCTGGCGTGGCTGTAATCGTTTCAGGCGACTTCAACGAGCGCTATCGTGACGCTGGCGATCATATGGAAAACCTGTTGGCCGAAACCGGCCTCACCGACGCCTGGGTGGAATTCGTGCACGATGGGCTGTTGCCTGAAGCGGATGAGCTAGCCAGCTCGTGCAGCACGAACCCCAATGACATCGGGTGCGAACGCATCGACAAGATCTTGTACCGCGGCAGCGCCTGGCTCGGACTCTCGCTCATCGATCATGCGGTTGAAGGAGATACGTTCGTCAACGCAAGCGGCGCCCAGCTATCGGACCATCGACCGGTATCGGCGACGTTCATCGTCTTGCCAGCGAGCTACTCCCAGGCCCAAATCGCTTCGCCGTAGGCTTTCTCGAGCTCCGCCACGGCCACCAAGAGTGCCCGACGGCGTTGCTCGAGCCCCTGGAGCTGCGCTTGATTCAGGATGGGCTGCACCTGCTCTGTTGCTAGGCGCGCCGCGTACTTCTTGATATCGAAGGCTTTGACCGCCGCGATGGTACTGCGCCGAAAGCGCTGCAGCGCGCGCAGGCGCGACTCCATCAAGCTCGGCCGCGCGTCGCCCACGGCAAAGCCCGCCGCATTGTCCAAGAAGATGAGTGGCCCCTTATCGCCGCGCACCAGCACATTGGCGTTGCCGCCGCCCCAGCGATCGAGGTTGCGAATCAAGTAGTCGAAGACGATGAGGTCGCTCAGCTCCGACGGACGGTCGTCGCGATCCGGCTCGGGCTTGAGCGCACGCAGACGAACGCGCTCTTCCTTGCTGCGCCAGTTGTCACCCATGCGGCGCACCTGAGCGAGCTCCTGGGCCCACACCGCCGGTCGCTGAAACGGACTGACCGCCGTGGTGGGCCAGTACTTGACGCGCATCCAGCGCTCCCAGCCCTCCTGCTGCACCAGCGGCCGCACGGCGCCCGGTACCCAGGCCACGAACGCCCCGCGTACCTGGCCCTGGCGAATGATCATCTCGGGCTTACGCCAATCGGTCCCCGCCGCGGGCTCGAGCAGCGCCCAGGGCAACTGCCTGCTTACGATGGCTGGCACGCGGTGGAAACCGAGCATGCGGTCCAGATGGTAGGCCGCGATTTCGCCGAACCAGTTGGCCGCCGAAAAGACCTGCTCCCCTTTGAAATAGCCGCGTTGTCCGCCCTCGAGCGTGATCTTGAAGCCAAGGCTGCGTCCGCCGCGCCCCTTCTCCACGTTGAGCGGGTTGTTGCTGCGCAGGGCCTCGCGGATCGGAGCGTCGGCCAACCCGAAGAAGTGGTCGACGACCGCAGGCGCCTCAGGCGCGGGTTCGGCTGGGCTGACCTGGGCTGTCGGGGCATTTTCCGCGGCGGCGTCAGCTTGCTCAGGAGCGGGCTCGACCTGCGCGTCCACCACCGGCTCGTCGGGCGGCTCGACGGGCACAGCTAGCGGCGCGGGCGGCTCGCCTTCGATCGTGGTCGCGCCGGCGACCGGCTGAGCGCTAGGCAACGGCGCGGAGGAAGCCGCAAGGGTTGCGCCTTCTGCAGAGCGCGAGGTCTCTTCTCCTGAGACGTCGGCCGAGCGAGCGGGCTCCACGCAGGCTGTCGCCAAACCCAAGCCCAGCGCGAGCCAAACGCCCCGTGTCATGTCCCGCCCCATCTGCGATGGTTGTCGCAAGACAGAGAGTGTACTGCAAGATCGTGACGTCAAGCGCGTCCCCTCACACGAGGGTCGAGCGCGTCTCGTAGGGCGTCGCCAGCCAAGTTGAAACACAAAACCACCAAGGCCATGGCCCCGCCCGACACCAAGGCTACATGGGGAAAGCGCAGCAATACCGAGCTACCTTGGTCGAGCAAAGCGCCCCAGGATACGGCGCGCGCAGGCCCAAGCCCTAAAAACGACAGCGTGGACTCCATCAAAATCGCGCTGCCGAAGCCGGCTGTTGCTTGCACCACGAGTGGCGCTATCAAATTTGGCACAAAATGACGCAGTAGCACCTGTGATTCGGGAGCGCCTAACGCGCGGGCGGCTGCGATGAACTCACGGTCGCGCAGGGAGAGCACTTCCGCGCGCGCCAGGCGCGCGTAGAGCACCCAGCCGTTCATGCACAACGACAGCACCACATGCTCGACGCCGGGCCGCGATACCAACGACAGCAACGCAATGTTCAGCAACACCGCTGGAAAGGCTTGCAGCAGGTCCGACAGCGCCATGATGCCGCTCTCGACATAGCCGCCGACCATGCCGGCAATGGCTCCCAAGAGTCCGCCCACCAGCACGCAGATGCCGACCACACTGGCCGAGATCACAGCTGCCAGACGCGCCCCGTGCACCAAGGCGCTCAACAGATCGACGCCGTTGTCGGCCGTGCCGAGCGGATGGGCCCGGCTCGGCAGCTCGTAGGCGTGGGCCAGGTCGATGTCGTACGGCGAGGTGGACACGAACCACGGGCCGAACGCCGCGATCAGGAAAAACAGGCCACACAGCCACACCGAAGGCGCGCGCAACAGACGCTTCATGCAAGCCTCACTCGCGGGTCGACCCAGGCGTACGTGAGGTCGAGCAGCACGTTGGTCAGCACGTAAATGAGCCCGACCACCAGCACCACCCCCTGCACCAAGGGCAGGTCCCGCGCGAAGAACGCATCGAGAAACAGCGTGCCCAAACCTTCGCGCTCGAACACCTTTTCGGCGATCACCGCGCCCGAGAGCAGCGCTCCGAGCTGGCTCGCGGCCACCGTGAGCACCGGCATCAACGCGTTGCGCAGCGCGTGCTTGAAGAACACCGAGAGGCTCGACACACCACGGGCGCGAGCGGCGGTCACATAGGGTTGCGAGAGCACCTCGATCATGGCGGCCCGGGTCTGGCGCGTCAGGCTCGCGGCCAGCGCCGTGCCCACGGTTATGGCGGGCAAGATCAGCGCGGAAAGCCCGTCGCGTTCATCGCCGGGCAGCGGCAGGATGCGCAGCTGCACCGCGAAAAACAGCACGAGTAGCGGGCCAAGCCAGATGGTCGGCAACGCCAAGCCCGTCAGCGCAAAGAAGCTCGCCACCTTATCGGTGAACGTTCCCCGATGGGCCGCCGCGAGCACACCGAGCGGCAGCGCCACGAGCCAGGCTATGCACAGCGCGGCCGTCGCGAGCTTGAGCGTCTGGGGCAGCACTTCGACGATGAGTGCACTCACCTCGCGGTCCGGAGCGCGGAACGAGCGACCGAGACTGCCGTCGGCCACGTCGCTTAAAAACGTCGTGTACTGTCCCCACAGCGGCACATCGAGCGCGAGCTGCTTTCGGACTTCGGCGCGATCCTCAGGCGAGGCCTGGTCGCCCAGGATGGCGTCGACCGGGTCGCCGGGCACCGCACGAATCAACAGGAACGCGAGCGTGACGACAGCCCAGGCCGTGAGTACAGCCCGCAGGGCCCTGAGAGCCAAGTAACGCGCGAAACCGGCCGTCAAACGGGCTCAGTCCTTTGCGACGACGCAGAACTTTTTGCCCTTTTTGGAGTCCAGGGCTTCCGCTATGCGGCCCTCGCTCGCCTCCTCATTGAGCTCGGCTGCGCTGCGACATACGTATTGATCCCGACAATCTCCGGAACCGCTGCAACCCGCCATGCACCAGGCACGGGACAAGCGGGGCTCGTCTGGCTGGAAGCGCACACAGCGCCCATCTTCGGGGCAGCTATTGCCTTCGCAATCTGGAACCGTGCAGTAGCCTCCAGGTTGGGAAAGATCGCAGGTGCGGTCGAGGTTAACAGAGCATTGGGCCGTGCGTTCGCAGTCATCGCCCAACTTGGGAGCACATGCAGACACAGCGACCAACAGGGACAACGACAGCAGGCGAAGCAACCGCGCAGCGCGGGCGGGCCCAAACTTTACAGGGGAAAGCGGCCTTCCACCTGAGGCCATCCGCAGCTTTTGGCGCATTGTCGGGAGAGCATAGACAATCGTTCTCCACCGTGCCAGCACGCCTCACTCTCACCGCGTTCGCGCTTATCGCTTGGGCATTTTGGGCCTGGGCGCCCAGTGCCCATACTCATGCAGCCTCCTCTCTGCCGCCTGCGGCCATCGCGGCCTTCAGCGACGGCCGCTACGAAGACGTGCTGGCCCAGCTGCCGAACGGAGGCATCGCCCTCGAACCCGAGGCGCTTTATTTGCGCGCGCGCGCCCTATTCGAGCTGAAACGCCCGGGCGAAGCGCTCGATACCCTGCCTGCGCCGACTCCCTCCTCGTGGCCCGAGCGGGTGCAGCGCGATGTAGACGCCCTGCGTGTGCGTTGGGCGGCCGAAGCAGGTCGCTGCGATGCGCTCGAGCAAGCCGTACAAGCCGACAGCAAGGGCGAAGGTGCTCGACTTTTGGGGCGCTGTTTGTTCAACGCGGGCAACTTTACCCGCGCCAAGGCGCTGCTCGCACAGGCCAAGGACCCCCAAGCCCGCGGCATGGTGATCCGCGCCATGGTGGCCCTCGGCGAGCAAGGTGCCGCCCTGCCTCTGGCACGCACGCTGTACATCGAGCATCCGGCTCATGCCGAGGCGAAGTACTGCCAAGACCTGCTCAACAAGAGCCCGACTCCTCTGCGGCTGAGCGTCGAAGAACACCTGCAGCGGGCCGATGGTTTCCTCAAGGCACGCCGCACCGACGCAGCCTTCGATGAGCTCAAGGGACTCGACAAGCGTACCCCCAAGGCCCTGCGTGCGCGGCTCTGGCATACGCGCGGCAACGCCCTATTTCGGGCACGCAATCGCTACCCCGAAGCCGAGCGCGCCTTCGCCCAAGCCACAGCCTTAGGCGGTGAAACCGAAGCCTACGACGCGTTCCACGCCATCCGCGCAGCTTCCCGCGCCGGCAAAGATGCCCAGGCCATCCCGCGCTATCGCGCCTACGCCAAGCGCTATCCCAAGAGCTCGCTCATGCCGGACGCTGTCTATTTGAGTGCATGGCTGAGTGCGCGCCAACAGCGACCCAACGCCCGGGACGCCCTCAAGCAGTTCGTGAGCTCAGAGGCTGGCAAGCGCGCACCCGGTCTGAGGCGCGATGCGACCTGGGACTTGGCCTGGCTTGCACTCGAGCAGGGCGATGCGCACGAGGCCACACGTTGGCTCGAGGAAGTCCGGAAAATCGCGGACAAGCCGCTATGGGCCGCCCGCGCCAGCTATTGGCTCGGACGCGCAGCGCAACTCAAGCGTGAACCCAAAACCGCGCGCAGCCATTTCCTCGCAGCCGTGGAGCAGGATCGCCTGGGATACTACGCGCAGCTCGCCGTGCGACGCTTGAGGGCCATGGGCGACGCCGCACCTGAGGCGTTCTCGTCCAGTGCGCAGGCACTCGGCAGCGAACCCGTCGTCAGCTTGCCTCCCGAGGTGTTGTTCTACCGCGAGCTGGGTCTAGGCTCGGAGGCCTCCGAAGCGGGCAAGGCCTATCTGGCCGGCTTACCCGACCGCAACACGCGCGCCGCCGCACTCAAGGCCATGGGCGATGCAGCCCAAGCTCATGTGCAAGTGGAGCCGAAGATGCAAGAAATCTTGGCGAGGGCCCCGATAGGCGGAGAGCGCTGGCTGTGGGAAGCGCTCTTGCCGCGCCCGTTCGAGACCAGCGTCAACCTGAGCACCGCCCAGGAGGGCCTATCGAGCGCGCTCTTCTACGGACACATGCAGGTTGAGAGCCGCTACAAGCCTCGCGCCATCTCCGGCGCCGATGCCCTCGGACTCATGCAGCTCCTGCCGAGCACCGCAGCGGCCGTGGCCAAGGGGCTCTCCATTCCTGCAGATCGCGCCTCACTCATGCGCCCGGTGGTGAACATCTCGCTCGGGGCGCGCTACCTGGCTGGACTCATCAGCCGCTATCGCGACCAACTTCCGCTCGCCATCGCCGCGTACAACGCGGGCACGAGCCGAGTCGACAGCCTGTTGCCGCCCGGCCAGCGCGTGGAGCTCGACCGATGGGTGGAGCGCATGCCCATCGAACAAACCCGCAACTACATCCGCCGCGTCCTCAGCGCCTACAGCCGCTATCGCGCCATGGAAGACCCCTCAAACGTGTGGGATCTGCCCCTGCCCGAGTACGTGAGTTTACGCACGAAATGATTGCAGTCGTGCAATCTTGAAAGGCGCGGCTGCAATAGGTTGCAAACCCGCACGACTTCTCGACGCAATCGAACCAAAAACTTCAATGTTTTCGCACGTCACATATTTGGCACGGAGCTGGCATATAGACGAAACATGCGTGCCCGCCACTAAGAGCACCCCCCCGCTCGGCGGTACGCAAGGCAGCTCGGCATCCCCCCCCCCCCGCCAAGCTGCCTTTTTTATTCCGTCAGCCATGATTTGTTAGGCAAACAACAAAAAGCCCGCATGAGCCGTGCGGACTCAGGCGGGCTTACTCTCGGGGTCGAGGCGATTGGCGGCCTCTAGAGCCGGGTCAGAGCGAGCTCAGGGCTGCTCGCACACGGGCAGGGTCTCGGTCTGGGCGCGGCATTGCTGCTTGTCCCCCTCGTCGATGCACACCCGGCCTACCTCGCACTCGGCGCTGCGGCTGCAGTTGCCGCTGATGACCAGCTCCTTGGAGCACTGCTTGCCACCGCCCGAGGCGTTGCCGACGCAGGTGGCGCCAAGCACGCACTCCGCATCTCGGCTGCAGCTGGCGCCGATCGCGAAGGCCGTACGGCAGGTCCTGGTCGCCCCCACACCGCCGCCGAGCGTCTCGATGCAGCGCAACTCAGCCGGACACTGCAGGTCGTTGGTGCACTCCGCGCCCGCCGTGAGCTTGCCTACAAAAGTGGCGCGGCAAGCCGGAATCTGAGCGATCGCCGGTGCGCCGTGTCCGATGTTGGCGAGGAAATAGGACGCCTTGAAGCCCTCTTCCGGACAGGTCGCGGGCGGAGCCTCGAAGTGCTTGAGGTACGCGTCCACGCAGGCGCCGGCCGCATTCTCGTTGTAGGTGACCTTGCCGCTGTCGATCTGGCCCTGGTTGGCTGTGATGCAGCCTGAGGCAGCGTTGTCGGCCCCAAACACGCCAAACTCATCGCGGAGGATGTTGGCGTCGTCCGTGGAGCACTCACACTCGTCGAGTGCGTTGTCCCAGGCCAAGCGGCGCGAGCTCAGGGCGTCGCACAGGCCGTCCAAAGCCAGCGGCTCACCCTCGTACACGGGGCCATCTCCGTCGCCCGCATCCGCACCGGCATCACTGTCGACACTCGCGTCCGTGTCGGCATCACTGTCGACACTCGCGTCCGCATCCGACTCGCCTCCGTCCGGGCTACCACTGTCGATGTCGTCCTCATCCTCGTCGAAATTGAAATCGCAATCGCCGGCATCCCGGTCGCACTTGCCAAATTTGACGTCGCAGCCCGCAAGGACGAACAGCAGGGAACCACTTAGAAGCCAGCCTAGATGCTTTGAAGTCATCGTCGATCCTCGGGTTTGGTAGGGGTCGCGCAACGAATCGTGGCACAACCCGCACACAGACGGCCAAGGAGTGAACCGATTCTGTGCCGCCAGCAACCTGGGGCCGAGGCTCCCGGGTAGGCCACAAACCTACCCAGTCACCTCAGCAGCGCGACCCCACGCAGCTCGCCGAGGCGCGCCGAGGCCCCGTCTCAGCGGCACGCGCCTACGGTCTTGAGGCGCAAGTAGAGCCTCGCGCCTTGGCCTATCTTACCAAGTTGTGTTTGCAGACCACAAACAGCAGACATAGAGTAAGATCACCATTCTCGACTATTGGAGGTCTACTTTGCACTCGCAGCCAGCGCCCACTCTCTTCTTCGACAGGCCCTCACCATGACGACCAGCACGCAGGTTCTTCTCGCCGTCAATGGCACACTCATGCGCGGACTGGAACTGAACGCAAACCTGCTTTCCGTCGGAGCAGGCTTCGTCCGCGAATCCACCACAGAACCCTGCTACCGGCTGTGGTCCATAGGCGACCGCCATCCAGCCATGCTGCGCGTCTCCACGGGCGGTGTATCCGTGGCGCTGGAAGTCTGGTCCGTGCCGAGCGAAGGACTGGCCTCGATACTACTAAAAGAACCACCCGGCCTGAGTATTGGAAAAGTGCGCTTGAGCGACGGCGAGGAAGTCCTAGGCGTGCTGGGCGAACCGATTCTCTGTGAAGGTCAACTCGAGATCACCCACTTTAAAAGCTGGCGCGCTTACACAGCCGGCCTACCGGCAAAGAGCTAGAGCCAAAGCCACGAAGACAGGAGCAGGCCGCCCTGCACAGAGCTAACGTGCGGGCCGCACACGTAACCTGAGCCCAGGTGGCAGCCCAGCTCGCTCAGGGCCCTTGCACGTCTGCCACGGCATCGAGCGTCCTCATATACACCATGAGCCCACGCATCTCGGACTCGGGTAACTGCAGAGGCCCAATCGGGCGCATGCGACCTGAGCCTTCGCGAATCTGCTTGGTCATCAGTGCCACAGACTGCATCTCGCCTTTGAGCTTGGGCCCGAGATCAGCCTCACCGCCGGGATGGCAAGCGCCGCAAGCGGTCACGTAGGCCGCCTCTCCCGCATGCTTGAGCGCATCCCACTCCTCGGTGTCCGTGATCACGATCACCGGCTCTCCGCCCGAAGTCGCAGCGCTCCTGGGACTCGCAGTCCCTGCCCCGCCGCAACCGAGAGCAAGCGTCGTCACCGAAAGACACCCGAGCCGCATCCACAACGAGTTCATATACACCTACTCCTTCAACAGAAAGAGAGCACCCACCCAAAGGGTCAGTGCTCTCTGGCTACGTCATTTAGCCCGCGCGCGAGCCTGCGTGCTTCGACCCATGCGTGCTGAAACTAGCAAACTACGTGCGGACCCCGCCGACGCAAGCGCCTCAGCAGCAGCGCGAACAGTCCGAGCAACACCAAGCCGTTCGAACGGCTACCCGAGTGTCCAACGCTACAACCGTCATCGCTGCTCGAGGGAACCGTCGCTCCGTCACCATCGCCACCCGGCGCAGGCACCTCGTCCCCGTCGCCATCGCCGTCACCCGGTGCAGGAGTCTCGGACTCATCTCCATCGCCGTCACCCGGTGCAGGAGCTTCATCTCCGTCTCCGTCTCCGCCGACATCACCATCGCCATCTCCATCTCCATCGCCCGTACCGGGCTCAGGTTCGACAACCGTTCCCACCAGCAGTTCGAAAGAGGCGTCTGCACTCGTCAGATTCACGCGATCCACGGCCACGGGGCTCACCTTCAGGACCGTGCCGTTCGCTTGCGCAGGAATCTCCGCGCGAAACAAATCGCCACCGATGAAGTAGGCCGGAACCGTGACTGACTCAGCTCCGTCGACCGAGTAGCTCACGCTCACCGACTTGACATGCTCGCCGGTTTCGCTGGTGTACGCATCCCTCACTCCGAGGCGAACCACGATGGGCGCACCCGGTACCGCAACCGGTTGTTCGATAGCTCGGAAGACGGGCGGCGTAACATCTGCCTTCGACTCTCCTGCTCCGAAGAAGATCTGGTCCACCATCACTCGGCCCTCGCCTTGGCCGGTGACGACGTCGAGAATTCCGTCGCCGTTGAGGTCCGCCACGTCGATGCCGAGGCTCGGGTCACTGAGGACCGGAAAGCCCCCGAGCACGAAATTGAAGGTCATGTTGCCATCGTTGAGCAGCAGCTTCTCTCCGGTGCTGCCAAGACTTGCGACCAAGAGATCGTAGTCACCATCGCCGTCGACATCCGCGCATTTCACTGCGTTATCGTCAGCACCCGGCTCGCCGAAGATGTGCTCGCGCGACACGTCGTCGAACTTGCCGTTGCCGTCGTTGAGCAGCATTTGCGTCCAGTTACGACGCGTCTCTCCCTCGGGGCGCGCAGCCGCGTTGTCGAGGACCATGTCGAGATCCCCGTCGCCATCCAGGTCGCACAGCTCCTGATTGTAGGTGTACGGACCCTTCTTCGCGGGATAGTTGCCTTCGGTCCCATCGGTGAAGAACGCACTGCCGTCGTTGAGGAAGATGCGACTCTGGCCGTTGCGGTTGTTGAGCAAGATATCGAGATCAAAATCCCCGTCGATGTCGGCAAGATCGATGTCGATGGGTGTGCGCCCCACTGTCCTGTCCATCGGCGCAGGCATTACGTACGACGGTTGTTGCGCAAAGCGCCCATCGCCGTCGTTCAGGTAGAGCCATGTGTTGCCCTCGGACTGCAACAATGGGTCTCGATTGTATGGAATATCGCCCCAGTCCGCGATCACGAGATCCAAGTCGCCGTCGCCGTCGAGGTCCCCGAAATGCGAAGCGCCCGCAGTAGACTTGAGCCTGCCCGGAAGGTTCAGATCCGCGCGATCCTCGAACACGCCAGGACTCGTCTGAATCCACAGCTTGTCGTAGTCGAGGCCGTAGCCACCCGGTTGAAAGATGTCGAGGTCCCCGTCACCATCGATGTCGCCCAATGAAACCTGACGCAGACGCGAGGTCGCACCCCCAAACATGCTGTCGGTGACATCGCGGAATGCCCCGTTGCCATCGTTGAGATAGACCGTGGAAGGCTCGGCGTTCCCCGGCACGTAGTAGCCGCCCCCATTGGCAAACAGGAGGTCTAGGTCTCCATCGGCATCGATATCCGAGAGCACCATCCAGCTGGTGTAGCAACCAAGTGCGCCGGGGTTGTCCGGATCATCGCACGCTGCAGGCGGGAAGGCCGTGTCCGTTACCCTCTCGAAGTACGGCGTGAGTACCGGCTCCTCCTGCGCTGTGGCGATACCGGCCGCGCTCAGGAAGGCGGCTGCCGATGTAGCCGTGATTTCGAGCTTACTGAAGCCTATGCGAACCCATGTTCGCGCACGCCTTGCTTTGGTTTTCCTGCTTGTCATTGGGGGACTCCTACTTGCAATGGAGATTTAGCGAGCAACGAGAGTGAGACGACCGTTTCGTGGACATTCAACGCTGACTTGCCCAGACAGCGAGGCTTCGAGCTTCGTGCACAGGGCGCTGTAACCTACCGACTCAGGCGTGAGCTTCGGCACGTCCACACCGTCGCGAGGAGGAATACCGGAGAGCACGAACTGCGGACTCGACACAATCACGCCGCAGACCTTACGCAGACCAGTAATCGCATCGGGGAGCGCGCTCGCATCTTCATCGAGCGAGCCGCCCAAGATCTCCTCAAGCGCTGCCTTTTCCACGTCGTCGTCGATGGTCCCATCGCCGATCAAACGATCCTTGAGGGCCACAACCAAGTCTCGCACCTTGGCCTTGCTGGGCGTCACGGCTCCGACCAGACGGTCGATGAAGTCCGGAGCCACTACGCTAGGCAGCTTTTCACAAGTTGCAAAGCGGTTTTCCCAGCCGAGACGCGCTTGGAAGTCGAATCCGCGAAAGCCTGACTCGGAGTTCTTGAGGAAGAATCCGGTTTCAGTCTGGAAGCTACGCTCCGCAGAGTACAGCGCGTAGGTCGGCTGCGAGGCACTCGGCACGATGGGGAACGCGATGCTGTGAGCCCAACCGAGCGCAGAGTACAGCACGCTGCTCGCCGTTCTCGCAGACAACGACACCACGCCGTCGCCCGCATTGTTGTTCTTCTTGTGCACTTCCTCTTCTGCGATGACCCACGGATCAAACAGCGCAGGCATGGAGTAGGCGCTGCCGCAGCCTTCGGCCGGCGGCGCAATGTTCGCGTATGGGCTAGCCAAGACCGCTTCGATAAGCTTCTGATTGGAGAAGCCGGAGCGAACGAAGGTCTCGGTCAGATGTAGTAGCTGGTCACGCGCCGCTGCGTTGCGCGGGAAGCGCGTAGGGATCGTGAGCGGCGTACCCACAATCTGCAGCCACACGTTCTCCGAGATACGCATGGCCGTGAGGTACGCAAAGGCCTTGTCAGGGTCTGGGACTTCGCCATTTTCATCCACGCCGAGTCCCTCTGCGCGCAGCTTGGCAAAGCCCACGCGCAACGACTCTGAAAGATCCCAAGCCGACGTGCGTAGGCCCGTAAGGTTACCGAACTTGGCCTCAACCTCGGCCATGTCCACTTTGATAGCCGAAGCGGGCGTGTACTTACCGCAGCCCTCGACCCAACCCCAGGGGCGTGCCAGACGCTTCTTGTACTCCGAATCGCAGATTGCGCCCGTCGAGCAGCGCCATGCTAGCTCGTTTGGATCCGGACATGTGATACCGGCCGCCGCTTGCGTCTGCGTGCGTGTGCACGTATTGACGAACCCATTGAAGCGAAGCGGCGCGTGCATACGGTCGACGCCCTCGTAGCCGCCGTAGGTCGCAGGTCCGGTAGACGCACCAAACAAGCTCTTCTCGAGCAATCCTGGCAGCGCGAAGTGGCGGTTTTTGGCTGGATCGGGCGAGCCCGTGACCGAGAACTCACTGTTATGGCAGCCGAGACAAACCACGTCGCGATGCAGGTAGACCGCATCGAACCACGCGCCGAAATCCTGACGGCGGCTGATCTCAAGCGACACGGGTTCCGCGTTTGCACCCGCGTACGACTTCGACAACATCGCGAACAGGTTTGCCACATAGATAGGCGACACGTCGTCCAGCGTCAGCGACCCCTGGATGGCGTCGAGCATCGTGAACTCGCCGACCTCTCCGCCGCCACCTGTTGCATTGTGACTGCGAATGTATCCCGCCACTCCCACCGGATCGGCGCTCAAGCTGGTGTTGAAGCACGCGGTGTTCGCCATCTCGTCGACGCGCTGGACCCGAATGAAGTCGCGGTACAGGTCTGTCCAGAAAGTCTGGTACTGCGGGTCATTGAACAGCGAGGCCAACATCACACGGCGCGATCGCTTCAGCCTCGAGCCTGGCGGATTCACATTGCTTACGTTGTCTTCAGCATCGATCTGACCTATCAGATCGGTGTACACGTCGACCTCCGCCTGCGAGTAAGGGCGGCGTCCGAGCACAGCCAGAATGGCGCCGCGCACGAAGGCTTGGTCAGAACTCTGGCAGGTGTACCAGGGCTCAAACGGTTCGCCGGCGTCGTCCGTGGAGGCGTCGCTCCCCGTGCCGCCATCTCCCGCATCGGCCTCGGTGCCAGGCCCCGCATCCACTACGTCGTCGTCATCCATGTCGTCGTCGTCATCGACGCCTGGAGAAGGCTTGACCCCGCCGCCATTCCCTGGCGGTTCTGTCCCCGGGTCTACTACGGAGACAAAGGAGGGGCTCTCGTCGCCACAGGCTCCGAGAACAAGCGCACTGGTAAGGAGTATAGATGTCCAGTTTTTCATACGTCATACCCCAAAATTCTTTTGGTGACATCGATAGCGGCACCGGCGTCTTCCGACTGATTCTGGACGTCGCTGCTGCTGAAGCCCGCTTGATCGAAAGGCCAGATGCCCATCGCCAAGAGTGCGGCAATGCGATTTTCGGTGGGTGTGGTGAACGTGGTCGCGTGTCCAGACTCCTCGATCGATCCGTAGATACCCTTCTGCTGCTGCGTGATAGGTCCACCGATGTAGACCTGCATATAACCGTAAGGCCAGTGATTGCGACCGAAGCCGTTGTTCTGCGCGGTGGGCGCGCGACCGAACTCCTGATTGAGCACCACCATCGTCTTGTCGAGATCGATCTTGTTCGGATCCCCCTCACCCGGCTGATTGATCTTCGAGAGCAGATTGGTCAGCATGTTGTTGAGGTTTCGAGACTGCGTGAACGACATCTCGCGATGTGTGTCGTAGCCGCCACCGCCGTCTGCTTCTTTGAGGCCAGTGTCGATGACGCAGCAGTGCCGCGCAGGCGACGTAGGATGCGTGAGCAGGTGCGTTGCGAGCTTCAAGCTCATGGCAGGCACGTTGATGGTGTTTTCCTCACCGCATGCCTGCCCCGCGAGGCGCTCGAACAGCGCCGGGTCGAGCACGGCTTGTACGCTATCGGAGCCCTCAACAGACCTCGAAGCCTGGAGCAGCTCACGGAAGCGTGCCGCGCGCACGGTCTCGCCCGTAGCGCCAAACTGCAGCCCCCGCTCATACTGTTGAAAGTATGCCTGCATGAGAGCATCGTGACGTGCGCGCTCCTCGAGCGTTCCGACGGTCACCCGATCGAGCAAGGTGTTGAGGCGCGCGACATTGTCGACCTTGATCAGCAGCGGGCGCGAAGAACCCGGATGCAGCCCTGTTGCGACCAAGGCGAGAATGTTGTCATTGGGAATGAAGCCGCCCGCCGTGGCAAAGCCGTACGCAAAGGGCGCCGTGCGACCGGTAAGGTCGTGCTCGACAAAGTGACGTTGGATGTGAGCACCCAGACTCGCCAAGCTCGGAGAACCCAGCGTACGCCCCGAAATCGCGTACGGGATGGCGGCCTCATGCGGCTCCAGCGTGTGCCGGTTGATCACGATGCGCATGCGGTTGACCACGTCGGGCCGGTCCAATAGCGGTCTCAGGAAAGGGCCGAGGAAAACCTGCTTTCCATCCGAGTCGAGCGCAAAGGGCGTGATGAAGTCCGCGTTTTCGTCGTAACCACAGATCCGCGATGCCTCCACGGTACGGTCGTAGAACGTGTGCAGAAAACGGCCTGAGCCCTTCCCCCAATCATCGTTGCAATAGAACGTCTCCCAGGGAGAAACGCCGCCGTACATGAAGACTTCAAGGATGCTCTGGGCTTGCGCCTGTACCGGCAACATGACGTGCTGGTACTTCGCTGGGACTTCGCCGTATGGAGCCGCCTGTGCAAAGCGCGACCACAGCGACGAACTGGCCGCCAGGGCCGCACCGCCTGCCGAGACGCGCATAAAATCACGTCGTTTCATGCAATTCTCCATTCATTCACGAGGGTTCCCTCGCTCGACTCAGCGCTTTCCGAAATCCGCGTAGCGGACACTTCTTGTAACCCCGTGGCTCGCTGCTCTTTGACGAGCGCGACGCGCGCTAGGCGAGTTTGAGTCCTGACTAACATCGTTCGTTTGTGGTCGTTCATAGGCGCACCTCCGCTGTATCGAGTCAACGCGACTAGTTTCCGTGACCGGGACAAATGGCTGCGGTTTTCTTTTCTACCGCAGGAATTCCTCGAAGAAATGCGATCATGTCAGCCATGTCGCCTTCGGACAGAGCAAGACGCGGCATAAGGCCGCACAGCGACTCACCCTTGGCATTCTTACCGTTTGCAATCGCGTCTGCGATTTGCGCATCGGTCCAGCTGCCGATGCCGGTGGTCGCATCGGGCGTAATGTTGGGATAGAATGCCGTACCCGCATAGTTTGCAAGGTGACAGGAGGCGCAGGCATTATTGGTCGCCAGCAGCTCACCACGCGCAAACGCGGGATCCTCTACGCTGTCGCCGTCTCCATCACCAGGTTCGGGATCGACCACGGGTTCATCGTCACCATCACCCGGCGTTCCAGGTTCATCGCCATCCCCGTCTCCGACAGCTTCATCCAGACCTGAATCTTCGTCCGTCATGCCCGCATCTATCTCTGGCGAGGAGTCGTTACCAGGTAGATTTTTTGCAGGTCCCGCGGGCGCGTCATCGCCGCATGCGGGCAGAACCAAAAGGCTCGCGAGAAGACAAACGCTGCGCGCAATCGGGTTTCTTGGGTACATCTTGGTTTCCTTTGTGCGGGGATGGTTTGAGCAAACAGGTAAGACGGAAGACACGATTCCGTGCGCTGTGAGCGCCTAGCGAGAGGGAACGGAAGCCTCGTCTACCAAGCTTGTGTCGAGGTACTTCTCGAACTCTACAGACCGCTTGTAGACATCGTTCTGCACTTGGAACTCATCGACGATCTTGCTTGAGTGGTAGACACTCTCGAGCGTATCGCCGCGCTTGAAGTGCTTCTGATTTCCAGCGAGACCCAGAAAGAACGTACCCTGCATCAGAGCCTTGTACTTGTCGGCCGGCATGCCGACGCGTACCGCCATGATCTTTGCGGCTTCGTCGAGATTTTCGGGCTTCGCAAGAAAATCTACGATGCGAAACCAAACTCGCACGACCTTCTTCCAGTCTTCGCGGCGCTCACTCAGACTCTTGGGGTTCACGCTGAGTACGTCGTAGATGATGCCTGGCACGTTCGCACTGCTGAAGACTGCAGTGGAGCCGGACACGTCCTCCAGTGCCTGTCCACTGTTGGGCTGCCAGGCGACCACTGCGTCGACTGAGCCGGACTTGAGCAGCTGCGGCGCTTGGTCGGTTGGGACGTTGACGATCTCGATGTCTTTGTCGGTCAATCCCACCGACTTCAGCGCATTGTTCAAGAGCAGGTGGCTGACGAAGCCCACCTCTACGCCGACCTTCTTGCCCTTGAGAGCCTTCATATCTTTGATGCCAGGCCGGGCCACCACCATGTCGTTGCCGTTGCTGTAGTCGTTCAACAGAATCGCTACGCTTGGCGCGCCGCTGCTGCCCGTCACCAACGCGTCGCCGTTGGTCATCGTGACCGCGTCGATCTTCCCAGCAGAAAAGGCCTCCATCGATGGCACGTATTCAAACCACTTGAAGTCGACCTCCACGCCCTCCTGTTCGAACCACTTCTTCTGAATGCCAATTTCCCAGGCGACCCAGCCAGGCCAATCGCTGTAACCTACGCGGAGCGGCGCACTCTTCGGCTTCTCCGGCAAAGCTTCCGCAGCGTGCTCCAGCACGGGTTCTACCGGAGCGGGACTGCTCTCCTTGGGAGCGCTGCATCCCATGAAGACCAGGAAAGACAACGCAAAGCCTGCGCTATCTCGAAGGGCGCGGTGCATGGAACATCCTTTCGCGGCATGGACGCTCGAACTCGAGCGCCTATATCAACGACCCTAGCGGGCGACATTTTCGATGACGTTTCGAAATCAGAAATTCGCGTAACACGCAGCATTTTTGCAGGTGTCGCATTTGACCGGATCGCGAAGTCTGATTCTGTGAGCTGTCTGCTGTTCCCATCGCACCGTCAGACCCAGGTCAATCAAGGCACGCCTCGGTTGCACGAAATCAGCAGTAAGGTCTCGAATGTTTCGCTGACATGTCCGCAACGTAGGCGTTCGGGAGCGAATGTTTCAGGCATACGTTGACCCCACTCAAATAGGAGGTTCACACCCGACAGCTCCGAGCTACTTGGGTCAGCTGCATCCCGACGAGGAGAGCAGGCAAGGCCCTCTCCAAGAGCGCTGCGGTACGTTCCGCGTGTGGTTGTGGGCTCGGTGCAACGGCCCACTTGGTCTAACTAGAGGCCAACGCAGCCAATGCCAGCCGAGGCTGAGCCACGAGGCCAAGCTTGCCGGTACCGGCCTTCGAGAACTCGTGAATCGCTTGCCCAAACGCGTCGAGACCTGTGTCTACGCGCGGCCTTCCCACCAGTGACACACCAAACGGCAAGCCATCCTTTCGGAAGCCCCCCGGCACACCGAGCACCGGAGCCTCCAGAAAGCCTGCAAAACGCGTGTAGTGACCGAGCTTTGTCGTCGTGCGCACCGGTTCTGAGGCCTCCTGGGCGGCGCGGAAATGAGTTGGAACGCTCGGCGTCACGAGAAAGGCAACATCCCTCAAGGCCTCGACGCAGCGTCGACGGAGTTCATCTCCCTGCATGAACAAACGAAAAGCATCCGCCACCGTATAGCTGCGACCTTCTAGGATGAGCTGACGCGTCAGGGGCAACGCTTGCTTGGGAGCGCGCTCGAGGAGCGGACCTACGGCGAGGTAGCGGGCCACCACCGCGAGTTCGTAGAGCGGCTCACCCAGCGCCAAAAAAGGCTCGAAGTCGATAGGCACCCGTGTCCCGCCCAGCAGGTGGAGATGGGCGGTGCAGCGCTCGAACAGCATGCGGCTCTCGTTGTCACCGAAGAACTCGAGTTCTGCGGGCACCGCAAACCGGAATCCCCGCGGTATAGGCGAACCCAAGGCATGTTGGTGACTCGCTACGTTTCGGATCAACACAGCGTCGCTCACATTGCCTGCCAACACGGCGAGGGTCTCAAAGCCCGTGCTGGGCGCAGCGACGCCCTCGGTGGACAACAGGCAGCGCGAAGGTTTGAGGGAAACGATGTTGTTGAGCGAGGCCGGCACGCGCGCTTCCCCTTCAGTGTCCGTAGCGAGCGAGAAGGAAACCTGGTGCGACGCCACAGCCAGCGCAGCACCGGAGCAGGCCCCTCCTGCCAGATACTTCGGGTCGAATACATTGCGGCACGATCCAAAGGGGGAACGCGTGCCGGATAGACCCATCGCGAACTGATCGAGATTGGTCTTCCCTAAACAGATTGCACCAGCGCGCAGCAGCGCCTCCACGGCGGGCGCTGACTTATCTGGCAGATAGCGAAAGTCTGCGCAGCCGCTCGTAGTCGGCATGCCGGCCACATCGATATTGTCGGCGACAGAAAAGGGAATGCCGTAAAGCGGCAGGTCGACTGCTTGCGCGGTCGCACTCAATCTCCGCGCATAGGCCAGAGCTTCGGTTTTAGGAACGCGGTGGATCCATGCACCTTCGACAGGCTGCTCCTCCATACGCCGGTAGAGACTGGCGACCAAGACCTCCGGCGTCAGAGTCCCCGCGCGATACCCTGTGCGAAGCGATGCAATGTCGAGAGGCGTCATGGCGAAGACTCCCAAAAACCCTAAGCCCGCGAATAAACGCGAGCTTAGGGGCTGTGGTTTGCGCGTTTGTACGAGCAAAATGCGATGAACTAGAACCAACCCGTTACGCCCACCGTAAGCGTATTTTGCGTTGCGGCGAGTCTTTGCGAGCCGTCGGCAGCTAGCCCCCTGCGGTAGTACATGGGGTTATCTTTATCGGCGTCATCATGGCGATACTCCACACGCAGCGAGAATCCGTCCCCCAGCGGACGAAACTCGGCGGTAGCGGTGGCCGAAAGCAAATGGCCCGGTCCGAACAGCATCGGAGCATCCGCCGCACCGTTCCCGAACTCCTTGAGACCATCACCACGCAAGGCGAGATAGAACCAGTCGAAGGCCTTGAGCCGTGCGTAGAGCGCTCCACCCAGCCAGCGATTGTCGCCCACGGCACTGTTTTCGAAGCCCGCACTTGCGTGCGCGGCAAGCGTCAGCCGCTCGAAGCCACTGTACTCGCTCACTGCGTCGAAGAGGTGTCGCCAGGGATCTCCTGCTACATCGCCCGCGGGCCGCTCTACGCCGCCAATATACAGGAGATTGAGAAACCAGTCGTCCGCTACATAGGAGCCTTGCAGCGAAACGGACTTGTTCTTGTTGAGATCCTTGAGTTGGTTGTAACCGTTGTATACGGCGCCCATCACGGAGAACTTCTCGGTGACAGGATAGGTGGCTCGGACGCCGACATGGAAGAAGGGCAGCCACGCGAACAGGTTCGAGCGCGAGAAGTTGCCGTTGTCTTTCACTGCCGCTGGCTCGTAGCCCACTTGCGTGGGGAACAGACCGCCTTGCACAAGCAAACCATTCCCCACGGGCGCTTCGTAACCTACGTAGGCCGTTTGAATGTGCTTCCAGGTTTCATTGCTCCAGCGGTTCTCCGGTAACAGCACATCGTCTTCCGTCGCCTTGATGGCTGCACCTTCGAAGTACCAGCGGTCCGCTGTAGGCCCGAACATCAGGGTCAGCTGCGCGGAAAACGGTCCCTTTTGTGCTGCTACGTCGAGTGCAACCGTCTGCAGCGTGAATTGACCCGATTGCTCATCGAGCCAGCGTGCACCCGCGGTCTTGTTCTCGGGCTTGCCAAAGTTGTGCGAGTAGTACGCCTCGACGTAACCCGAAACTCTGACCGCGCCTGCCCAGGCGTCTGCCTCCTCGTCTGCAGCTTCTGGCGCAGCATCCGCCTTCGGAACTTGTACCTCGGCCTCTGCTTGGGGCGCCGCCACAGGCTCGGGCACCGATAGTTGCACGGCTCGGGTTTCTACGCGTTCGACAGGCGCCTCACGGGCTGGCTCAGACGCGGACTCCGCACTGGCCTCAGCAGACACTTCTTGGATCGCCTGTGCGGCAGTATCGGTCGCGGCGTCTTGCGCCATACCTGCGGACGCAAACTGCAGGGAAGACACCAACGCCGTCGGAACCAGCGCACGACGAAACAGACCTCTTGATTGCAAGATGCAACGCGGCGACATGGGGCACATTCCTTTCGAAACAGAGCTACCTACACTCAGACTGCAGATGCTATTCAGCAGCCATTCGAGTGCCGAAGCACCCGAGACCTCTTCACCGAACCACCAGACCCAGTCAGGCCACGAGCGCGACCAAACTCTGACCAGCAGACACACCCTGACCCTCGTGACACATCACGAGCGCCACGATTCCGTCGCGCGGCGCGACGACAGAAAGCTCCATTTTCATCGACTCAATCACCACCAGCGGCTGTCCTGCGACCACGCGCTCACCGGCCTTCACGTGCACTTTCCACACGCTTCCTGGCACATGCGCCGCGACGGCCTTCGAGCCCGCTGGCAGCTCGCTCGGCTCTTGCGCTAGCGCATCGCCGAAAGCCTCGGTGTAGTTCGCTTGTCCCGATGCAATCCAACGATTCCGCTCCGCTTCGAAGGCTTTTTTCTGACGTGCGCGGAAGGTCTCGATGCCCGTCGCTTCGTCAGCCAAGAAGCGGTTGTAATCTGCTATCCTGAAGGTCTCCTCCGAGACATCGAGCTCGAAGCGCCCCGCCTGAAAAGCGCGGCGCATTTCGAGTAGATCGTTCGCCGCTACGGGATAGAAGCGAATTTGGTCGAAGAAGCGCAAAAGCCACGGATAGTTGGGCTTGAAATCCTGCGTCACCCGAAAGCGGTTGTAGACCTGCAGCGTGCGCCCCACGAACTGATAGCCGCCGGGGCCCTCCATGCCGTAGATGCACATGTACGCACCGCCGATGCCCACCGCGTTCTCAGGCGTCCACGTGCGCGCAGGGTTGTACTTGGTGGTCACGAGTCGGTGTCGCGGGTCGAGCGGCGTCGCCACAGGCGCACCCAGATAAACGTCGCCAAGCCCCAGCACCAGATACCGCGCATCAAACACAATGCGCCGCACCTCTTCTTCGCTCTCTAGACCATTGATACGCCGAATAAACTCGATGTTACTCGGCGCCCAAGGTGCATCGGCGCGCACGGTCTTCATGTACTTTTCGATGGCAAGCTTGGTCGCAGGGTCATCCCAGGACAGCGGCAAGTGCAGCGTGCGCGTGGGAACTTCCAGCGTATCGACCGCCCCCAGGTCCGCCTCGATGCGCTGAAGGGCATCTACCAGGGCCCGTTGACTGAGTTGGGAGCTGTCGTAGTGGACTTGCAGGGAGCGGATGCCTGGCGTGAGCTCACGTACGCCGTGGAGCCCGCTCTCGCGCAAGCGTTGCATCAAGGCGTGCGCGCGAAAACGCAGGTTGAGATCGAGCGACATGGGACCGTACTCGACCAGCAAGTAGCGGTCTCCAGCTTGTCTGTAGACCACGCCCACATGCTCTATCGTCGTCGGGGTCTGCGTGATCACAGCCCCCGCCACGGAGCCGCGGCTGAAGCCTGGCAAAGAGGTAGGCTCGAGGCGCGCAAGACTGCGTTCCTGCGTTTCCTTGGCGGCCCGCGCATCTGCATAGCTGAGTGGAATAAAACGCAACTTGTCGCCCGGCCGCAATTGCCCGAGCTTCCACAGCTCGCTCTCGACCACACATGCGGGGCACACAAAGCCACCGAGACTCGGGCCATCCGGTCCCAAGATAATCGGCATGTCGCCGGTGAAATCCACGCTGCCGATGGCGTAGGCATTGTCGTGAATGTTCGAGGGATGAAGCCCGGCCTCTCCGCCGTCTGTGCGCGCCCAGGTCGGCTTCGGACCTATCAGACGCACGCCCGTGCGCGCAGAGTTGTGGTGGACCGTGTACTCCGATTGAAAGAGCGTCTCGATGTCTTGTTGTGTAAAGAAGTCGGGCGCACCGTGCGGACCGTACATGACGCCCACTTCCCAGTCATGGTTGAGCGTAGGCCTCACCAACTCCGGAATTCTGATAGGCGTAGTTAGGGCTTCCTCGTCGCACTTGAGCGAACGCAGCACATCGCCCACACGCAGCGCGCGACCGCCGTGTCCACCGAAACCGCCGAGCGTGAACGTACTCGCACTCCCCAGGTAAGCGGGCACTGAGAAGCCGCCGCGCACGGCGAGGTAAGCCCGAACGCCGGTATCCACCGTGGCCCCGATGCGCAACACTTGGCCTGCGCGCACCGCAACGGGCTCGAACATTGGCAGCACGGCCCCATCGAGCTCCGCCTCAAACACGGCACCCGCTAGCACGATGAGCGCGTCCTGCCGAAAGCGAAGCGTGGGACCCGAGACCGCAATCTCCAGCGCGGGCGCGCCTTCTCCGTTGCCCACGGCGCGGTTGGCGAGCCGCAGAGAAAGCGCATCCATCGGACCTGATGGAGGAATGCCCACATCCCAGTAGCCAACACGCCCTGGGTAGTCTTGCAGCGTGCTCTGGGTCCCCGATTCGAGTACCTCCACGCCATCTGCAATCGCCGGGATTTGGGCGAGCGTGGCCGTGGTCATCGCGCCAGTCGTGAACTCCTCGCATACGGCAATCTGCGCCAAATAGGCAAGGTTGGTCTCGATACCTGAGAGACGTGTGGCGCCCAGCGCAGACTCGAGCTTCTCCACCGCAATCTCACGTGTCTCGCCCCAAACAATGATCTTCGCCAGTAGCGGATCGTAGTTCGCCGTAACCTCGATCCCCGTCTCGACCCAGGTCTCGATCCGCGCGGCGCTCGGAAAGGCCACGTCAGTCAGTAGGCCCGAGCAGGGTTGAAAGCTGCGCGCAGGATCTTCGGCGTACACGCGCGCTTGGATGGCGTGGCCGCGCGGTGCGGCAAGTTCCGCATCGAACATCCTGCGATCGCCTGCAGCCAATCGGAGCATGTACCCGAGTAGATCTACCGAAAAGATTTCTTCCGTGACGCAATGCTCAACCTGAAGCCGCGTGTTGACCTCCAGGAAGTAAAACTTCCCGCTGTCTACATCGAGCACAAACTCCACCGTGCCTGCAGAGCGATATTGGACTTTGGCGCAAAGCTTTTGCGCAGCCGCGTACAATGCTGCCCGTTGCTCGCTCGACAGCCCGGACGCAGGCGCCTCTTCGATGACCTTTTGGTTTCTGCGTTGGCTGCTGCAGTCTCGGTCACCCAAGAGCAGGATGTGTCCTTCGCCATCTCCGAACACCTGCACTTCCACGTGACGAGCGCGAGCTACGAACTTTTCGAGAAACACGCCGGCATGGCTGAAGTTGCCAGCAGCAAGACGCTCGACCGATGCGTAGCGCTCGGAGAGTTCGGCCGCGTCGTGACACACCGCCATGCCGATGCCGCCGCCGCCAGCGGTGCTCTTCAGCATCACAGGATAGCCGATGCTCTCTGCTGTGAGCAGTGCATCATTCAGGTCGCGCAACAGCTCGGTACCCGGCAAAAGTGGCACGCCGCATTCCACGGCCAAACGCCGTGCCTCGTGCTTGAGACCGAACGCGCGAATATGCTCGGGCCTCGGTCCGACGAACACTAGGCCTTCCGCCTCACAGCGTTCCGCGAAGTCGGCATTCTCACTGAGAAAGCCATACCCCGGATGGATGGCACCGGCCTTGGTCGCACGTGCTGCAGCAAGAATCTTGTCCACATCTAAGTAACTCTGCGAGGCTTGCGCCGGCCCGATCGCGATGCGCTCATCCGCGAGCTTCACGTGCAGAGACTGCGTGTCTGCTTCGGAATACACAGCCACGGAGCGCAACGAAAGGCTGCGCGCCGCGCGTATGACCCGACAGGCGATCTCACCTCGATTGGCGATCAGAATCGTGTCGAAGGGGGCGCTCATATGTTGTCCGTCCCCCCGGGAAACACCACGACCTCGATCGGCGTGGGGTTGTAGGCGTTGCAGGGGTTATTGAGCTGCGGACAGTTCGAGATGAGAATCAGCACGTCCATCTCGGCGCGCATCTCGACATAACGCAGCGGACCCGACACTCCGTCTTCAAAGGTGAGCCGTCCATCCGGCGTCACAGGCACGTTCATGAAGAAGTTGATATTTGCTGTCAGATCGCGCTTGCCCATGTGCGGGTGGTGACGCGCAAGCTCGAGCAAAAAGCTGTCTCGACAGCTGTGCATGTGGAGCTTGTCGAGTGCGTACCGCACCTGATTGCTCTCTGCGGCGCAGGCGCCTCCGAGCGTGTCATGGCGCCCGCAGGTGTCGGCCACGATGGTCAGCATCAAGTTACCCTCACTCGACATGAGGCGTGTTCCGCTCGTCAGATACAGTGCTGCCTGTTCTGTGATCGTCTCCGACGCACTGTAGCGCTCGGCCGGATCCTCCGCGTTGTAGAACAGCGTGTCGACAGCTTGATTACCCTCCAAGTCCACGATGCGCACGATTTGTCCACGCTCGATCCGGCGGCTGTAGGCGGTCCCCGCATCGACAACCGCTCGATGCACGGCCTGGCTCAGCTCAAGCTTACTTTCGACGTATGGCATGGCTACTTTCTCGTGCTTTCAGTCAAAGGTAGAAGTTCTCAGTCAGGGCAAAGCCGCGCGCATTCTCCTCGCAGTGTGTTCGGCACACATCCTCCTTCTCCACCGGGGGAGCCTTGCGCACACTCAACTCAAGCGGCTTCGGTGCATAGCGCTCGAGCGGATCCAGTCTGTGCGGCGTGTTCGAGAGCACCACGAGCACATCCATTTCAGCGCGCAGCTCCACGAACTGATCGGCACGCGCCTCGGCCTGCCAGCGAATGGCCCCTTGTTCGTTTGCGACCACTTTGACGAAGAAGTTCAGATTGGGAACGAGATCTCGCGCTCCGAGTCCGTGCTTGGCGAGCTCGATCAAAAAATTACTGCGTGTGTCGCGATGAAAATCGTTCCGCAGGGTCTGATAGCTGCCAGCTCCGTACTTCTTCGTACTCGCAGCGCTATCCATGTGCCCCGTCAACGTATCGTGCCAGCCCGCACTGTCGGCCACGATGGACATCAACACGCGGCCCATATCGGAAAACAGCACGTTTCCTAGCGCAAGTTTGGCTGTGTGTTGTGCCTTGAGTGTGTCGGGTGCGCAGTAGCGCTCGAGCGGCGCATTCGCATTGTAGAAGAGCGCAGCAGGCGTCGCCCCGCCTTCTACGTCTTGAAGACGCAGGATCTGTCCACGTTTCACCACCCTCGACCACGCTTGTCCCCCATGCAAGGACTCAGAAAACAGCGCGCCCGCTATGTGCGAAGACACATCCATCGTAACCACTCCTTGTGTAAGCTTGAGCAGACCGACTCTTAGAAACTTGGCAGCATCTGCGATCAGTCAGATTCGTTGTCGTGATAAATGAGCGACTCGAGCCGCTGCTTGGTCGCGAGAAATTCTGGAGAAAGCAGCAACGAACGATCCCGCGGCCGAGGCAGGGGCACCTCGATAACTTCGGCGATTCGTCCTGGATTTGCCGCCAAAACCACGATCCGGTCAGAGAGGTACACGGCCTCGTCGAGATCGTGCGTGATGAACAGAACGGTCAGATCTTCGGCGTCCCAGATGCGCAACAGATGCGACTGCATCCCGGCACGCGTCTGTGCATCCAAAGCTCCGAAGGGCTCGTCCATAAGCAGAATTCGCGGCTCATTCGCCAGGGCGCGCGCAATGGCCACGCGTTGTTTCATGCCCCCGGAGAGCTGACTTGGGTAGTGCTCGGAAACGTGGGAAAGACCTACGACATCGAGCCAAGCGTCGGCCTTTTTTATGGCGTCTTGGCCTGTGATGCCGCGCAGACCCGGCCCGAACATCACGTTTTCCCGCACCGTGAGCCACGGAAAGAGCGTGTAGCCCTGAAACACCATCCCGCGCTCTCGGCCCGGCCCCTCCACGCGCATGCCGTCGAGGCGAACCTCGCCCTTCGTGCTTTCCTCGAGCCCCGCCAGAATGCGGATCATCGTGGATTTTCCGCAACCCGAGGGACCTATCACACTCACGAACTCCTTGCGGTACACGGAGAAGGAGACTTCTTCGATGGCGGTTATCGTGCGCGATGCAGAACGGAAGATCTTACCCACGCGGTCGATCTCGAGCACCGTCGGCCGCTTACGGATCTCCTCGAAGCGCGCCTTCACGGCGGGACTTTGCTCGAGGTAGCTCGGAAGACTCAGGTTGGCTGCGGTGGTCATTTGCTTGCCTCGAGCACACCGGGCCTCACGCTGCGCGCGGGTTCACGCCTATCTTTGAACCACGCCTTCAGCGCTTGGCCCAGGCGAGGTCCCGAGCTTTCCCAAGGAAAGAGGTACTTCCCGGCCACGGCGAGCACTTGATCACACAACAGGCCGATGGCTCCTATGATGACGATGCTCGCGTAGACGTTGTCGAAGTTGCGATAGCGTTGTTGTTGATAGATGAAGGCGCTGATGCCCGACTTCTCGCCGATGAGTTCAGCCACGACCAGGTAGGTCCAGGCCCAGCCGAGCAGAATGCGCATATCGCGGTACAGACTCGGTAGCGCACTCGGCAACACAACCTTGGTCAAGAGTTGAATGCGGCTCGCGCCCAGCGTTTGCCCTGCATGCAATAGCGAGCCTTCTACTTGGCGCGTGGTGTTGGCTACCACCAGCAACATTTGGAAGAAGGTGCCGATGAAGATGATCGTGATCTTCGGTGCGTCGGCGAGACCCACTATCGCGACCGCTAGTGCGCCAAATACGGGTGCTGGCATGTAACGCACGAAGTCCACGAAGGGCTCACACAGCTGCGAGATCAGCGGAAACGCGCCACACAGCACGCCCAAGGGTAAGCCCAAGAGGGCGGCGTAGAAGAAGCCCCAGAAAATGATGCGACAGCTGTGAAACAGGGACTCGTGCAGCCAGTAGTCGCCGCGCCTTTCGGGCGGAGTGGTAAAGGCGGTATAGAATGCGCGAGCCACTTCATGCGGAGCCGGTAGGTAGATGGGGTTCACGCGCTCGCCCAGCGCGCGTCTTTTTCCGGCGGCATCGAGCTCGGCATTCCGGAGATCGAACGTTTCGATGTCCACGCGTTGGTCGACTGCGATGTAGTCGTACTGCCCCGACACGCTCGTATCGCCCGCGTCCGTTACGAGAACCAGCGGATGCCACAGAAACGGCAGGTAGCTAATCGCGCACCACAGCGCCAAGGGAAACAAGAAGGCGAAGATCGTGGCGCACAACTTGGGTCCGCGTGACAGAGGATGTTGGAGTCGTAGTAAGGGGAGCGCCATGGTGATTCCTAGGCTTTAGGGCTTACCGGGACTGCGCGATGCGCCTGATTCAGCCAAACTGCTTCGTCGTTCTCCCACTGAAGCTAGCGGTCGATATTTTCGATTCGTTTTCGAAAATATGGAATGTTGAGCGACGACGTCGATTTTTGGACGCTTGCGCAGGGGCAAGAGCCCAAGCAGGCCGCATCCACACCTGGGTCGATGACTCAGGCAGACTGACGAGGACCTTCGCCAGCGCGTTCGCGGGGGCGCGGCTGACCTGCTAGCCTGCTAGCCAGATGAGCTCAGAAGAACCGCCTCAGGAAAAACGCCGCGTGGGGCGACCCCGCAAGCAAGAACTTTCTGGCGCGGGAGCAGACCCGAAGGAGCAAATACTCAAGGTCGCGGCCGACCTGTTTTCCCAGCACGGAATTGGCGAAGTCTCCATGCTGGAGGTTGCCCAGGCTTCAGGTCTTGTGCAGTCCTCGCTCTACTATTGGTTTCGTAGAAAAGAACTGATTGTTGCGGAGCTGTTACAGCAGATCAATCGTCTGCCCCTGGCCTACGCACGCAAGCTCAAGGCCGAGGGGGGGAGTGCAGACGTCCAGCTGTATCGCTTGGTTCGCTTCGACGTCTTCAATGTTTGTAAGTTCCCTCTCGAAATCACGGAGGTCCATCGATTTGCAAGTCGCGATGAGGCCGCGTTTGCCACGTACTGGCGCGAGCGCCGCGAGCTCGCAAGAACGCTGCAGAAGCTCATCGAGGCAGGCATCGCCGCGGGATGTTTCCGGAATGTGAACGCGCACCTGTGTGCGCTCACCGTGATCGCCCAGAACGAGAGTGTGCAGAACTGGTTGCCGCGCGCGCCGCATGAAAAGGCAGCCCTGGCGGAGCGCGCGGCCGAGGATTCAGCGCCCCCACGCTACACGCCGGAGCTAGTCGCCGAGTTTGTCGCCACCCAGACCTTGGCGGGCTTGGTGGCGGCCGAGAGTAAGCTCGTGTCGATCCGTCGGCGCGCGGGCGAGTTGCCCTAGCGCGCGCTGCAGGCGCCATGCAGGGCGCTGGCACAGTACCCTTTGTGGGCCCCGCACTCTGACGCGATAGGTCCGTTCATTCCCGTGCCATCCTGTGCAATACCGCGCGAAAAACTGCCCATGCGGAGCGTTTTTCCCGCACGGCATGGCAAGACCGAAATCCGCTCGATAGGGTGGTTCCCCCATGAGCGTCTTTCATGCCAATCGGCGTCAGTTCCTACGCGGCGCAGGCGGCTTCGTGCTCGCGTTACCGTTGCTGCCCTCCCTGCTGCCCCGCAGCGCCCAAGCGCAGGCCTACAAGGTCGAACCGCGCTTTGTCGGCATCGCGAGCCCGCACGGCGCGGTCACAGGACAAAACTTCTATCCGAGCGAAAGCTTGCTCAAGGAGAAACTCTCGCTCTACGCAGACCATCCGGTGCGCCGCGGAGCCCTGAGCGCCACGCAGTCTGGTTCGCAGACGGTGCTTTCCAATGTGCTGCGCGCGAACAGCTCTGCGCTCTCGAGCAGCGTGCTGTCACGCATCAACGTGATTCGCGGCCTCGATATTCCGTTCTATATCTCCCACCATACGGGCGGACACCTTGGGAACTACGCCCGCTCCGACGACAATCCTCCGATTGAGCCGTGTCCGACGATAGATCAGGTTATGGCCTGGTCGCCTTCGTTCTACGGCGATCTTGGCGGCGTAAAGCAGCGCTCGATGCACATCGGCACCGAGAACATTTCCTTCGGCTACGCAAACCCGCAGACCAAGTCCGGTGCCATCCAGGGGATTCCTACGAGCTTTAGCTCCAAGGATCTGTTCGACAGCATCTTCGTGCCCGCGCCAACTTCAAGCGCAAGCGCACGGGTACCGGTCGTGGACCGCGTGCTCGAAAACTACAAGCAATTGCGTGGCGGAGCTTTCGGCGACAGCAAGCGCCTGTCGTCGGAAGACAGACAACGCTTAGACGACCATCTCGCGCGTCTTTCCGAGCTCGAGCGGCGCGTCAATGTCGTAGCCTCCTGCGGCGACGTGGGCGCACCTTTGGATCGGGTCGACAAAAGCTCTCCAGGCTTTGGTGGCGATTCGAACAACATCCCAGCGAGCACTCAGTTCTACTCTGTATTTAATGACGTGATCGTGGCCGCCTTCATCTGCGGCACCTCGCGCATCGCGACTCTGTACACGCACGAACTTTGGCAAGCCTACGCAGGCGACTGGCACCAGGAGGTCGCCCACATGGCGACCTTGCCCGAGAAGCAGGCGCTGCTGGTCGGGTCGTATCAGCACATTTTCGAGCATGTCTTTCTCGACCTCGCCAACAAGCTCAACAGCGAGCAAGAGGCCGAGGGGAAGACGTACCTCGACAACACGCTCATCACCTGGAGCCAAGAGTCCGGCGAGAGTACGCACGACCCTGTGGGCCTGCCGGTGGTCACCGCCGGAAGTGCCGCGTCGTTCCTCAAGACAGGAAGCTTTGTCGACTACCGCAGCATGAGCTCCCAGCGCAGCTGGAACGGCCAGTACACCGGCATCCTCTACAATCAGTGGCTCGCCACCGTGCTCCAGGCCATGCGCGTGAAGCCTGCCGAGTTCGAGCGCAGCGGAACCAAGGGCTACGGCTCCTTGCACAGCGCTGACACGTACGGCCCCGCCGAGACCCTGTGGCCCAGCCGGCTGCGCAGCGATGCCAGCAAAATCGTGCCCTTTCTCGCGGCCTAAGTTCCACATCGCCTGAGCCATTCTGCTCGGCACGTGGCCCCAATAGGGACGCTAGCGTCGCTCGAACTGCCTCCCCGCGGTTCGGGCGGCGCCGAAGCTTCCGAAGCAAGCCCATGACGAGCCGCCCGCTCGCCTGCTAAGCTTAGGGTCGGTTTTCGGTGGGACTAATATTCGCGCAGGTGTTGATAGGGCTTTGGTTCCCCATCACCTTCTACTTGTTCAAGCGTTACCCGGCTCCACGGGCCGCGCTGTATGCAGTCCTCGCAGGGTTGCTGCTCTTGCCCAACTGGGCGGGCATCAAGATCCCGCTGTTCCCCGAGATCGAAAAATCAAACGTCGTCGGCCTGGCGATGATCGCCGTGCTGGCATTCGCCAAGCCCAAGGGCCTCAATCCGCGGGTCGAGCCTTGGTGGTATGTCGCGGCCATCGGGCTTTTCGTGTCGCTCTTGCTGACGGCGTTCACGAATCAAGACGCCATCTACTTCCCGGGCACAGGCGCGTTGCTGCCGGGCCATGGCTTCAAGGATGCGGGCTATGTGGTGCTCAGCACCATGCTCGGCCCGGTGCCCGCGAGCTACATGGGCCTGCGCATGTTTCGCAAGGTGGACGACCTGCGCACCATCGTTCGCACGTTGACGCTTGCGGGCCTCATCTACACGGTGCCGGTGCTGATCGAGCTGCGCTTCAGTCCACAAGTGCACCGCTGGATCTACGGCTACGCAGGCACCCATGAATGGACTCAGACCATTCGCTACGGCGGCTATCGCCCGCTGGTCATGCTGAGCCACGGACTTGTGCTCTCGTTGTTCATGTTTCTGCCCACCATGACGGCCACCGCCATGGCCCGTACGGGTGGACGCATTTGGAGGCTGAGCACCAAGAACGCTGCCTGGTACATGACCGCCATCTTGGTGGCCTGTAAGAGCACCGGCGTGTGGGCCTACGCGCTAATCGGACTGCCGATGGTGCGCTGGGCCAAGGCCAAGTGGATGCTGCGCCTGGCCATGGCGATGTGTCTGCTCACCTGCCTCTATCCCTGGCTGCGTGCCAACGAAATGCTGCCGCTCGAAGACCTGCTGGAAAAAGCCGGTCAGCTTGGAGAAGACCGCGAGGGCTCCTTGCGCTTTCGCTTCAACAACGAGGACATTCTGCTCGAGAAGGCCATGGACCGGCCCTGGTTTGGCTGGGGTAGCTATGGCCGCAACCGCGTCTACGACGAAGACGGTGTGGACATCTGCGTGACTGATGGCGCGTGGATCCTCACACTCGGCTCGTTTGGATTTGCGGGCGGCGCGTTCGTGTACATGTTCACGGTGTTGCCGCTGTTTATCGCCGGCCGGCGCACCCTCAAAGTTCGCGATGCAGAGCTGCGCAACATGCTGGCGGCGCTGATCCTCGCGCTGAGCTTCATGTGGTTCGATACGCTGCCAAACGCGCCCGATTTTACGCTTGTGCAGTTCTTCGCGGGCGCCCTGTGCAGCATCTCGTACACGATTGTCGCGGAGCAGGAGCGCAGCGGCGGCGCCCGGCCCCGTCGCGAGCGCATACAGGGACGACCCTCCGAGACCCCCGAGAGCCCCGCCAAGGCCTCCTGAAGGGCTTTTACGATGTGAGCAGCTCTCCTCTGCCCTGACAGAACTCCCAGACGGTTCGCGGCGCCTTGTAAGCAGCGTTGGCCTCAACAATACCTGTTCTTTGGTTCAGTGCCGTGGCAGGCTCGAGCCGTGCGCAGGAAAGAGCAAAACCCCATCAATCCGTGGCACGAGGCTCACGTGGAATGGCACGTGCCCCCGCCCGAAGTCGAGCTCGAGGTGGAAGAGATCGAAGCCAAGTCAATTCTCAGCGCCAACGACAGCCCCGACCTCGCGTTTCGCTACAGCCTCAACCCCTACCAGGGCTGCTACCACGGCTGCGCCTACTGCTACGCGCGACCGAGCCACCAGTACTTGGGGCTCGGAGCAGGCACGGACTTCGAGCGTAAGCTGCGCGTCAAAATCAACGCGCCGAAGCTCCTGCGTCAGGCCTTCCAGCGCCGCGGCTTTCAGGGCGAGTGCATCGTATTCAGCGGCAACACGGACTGCTACCAGCCGCTCGAGGCTCGCTACGGGCTCACGCGCGCCTGCCTCGAGGTGTGTCTCGAGTACCAGAATCCGGTGGCCATCATCAGTAAGGGCAATGTGCTGATGCGCGACGTGGACCTCATCGCCGAAATCGCGCGCGAAGCACAGGCCTCGGTGTTCCTTTCGGTAGCCTTCGCTCACGATGAAACCAGGAAGGCCATCGAACCCTTCGCCGCACCGATTCAAAAGCGCTTCGATGCCATGCAAATGCTTTCTGACGCAGGCGTCACCACCGGCATCGCCATTGCCCCCGTGATCCCAGGGCTCAACGACAGCGATATCTTACCCTTGCTCAAGCGCGCCAAAGAAGCCGGCGCACAGCACGCGTTCATGACGCTACTGCGCCTTTCAGGCGAGGTGAAGCCTGTGTTCTTGGAGCGCATCACGGAGTCGCTGCATCCGGAGCGCGTGAAGAAAATCGTGCATGCACTCGAGGAAGCGCGCGAGGGCAATCTCGGCGAAGCGCGCTTCGGCCTGCGCATGCGCGGCACGGGCACACGCTGGGCGCTGATCGAGCAGCTGTTTCACACGCAATGCAAAAGGCTCGGACTCAATCAGCGCGAGCTGCACGCGGACACGAGCGCACGCAATACCTTCCGCAAGCCCACACGTCAGCTCGGGCTGTTCGAAGAGTAGGCGCAGCGCTTCGCTCTAAGCAGACAACACATTTCGACCTGTCTGCGCATCGAACAACACGAGCTTTTTTGCGTCCACGCGCAGGCGCAGCAGCGCGCCCGCTTGCACGGCGGCATCGGCCGCGAGCCTCACCACCAGCGCCTGGGTGCGCTCCACATCGGGATGCAGCTCGCCTGTCTTCAGTGCATCTTCTAGCGACACATGCGCATAAATATCGGCGCCAACCAACTCCACGTTCTCTACGCGCTGGCTGAAGGTAGGTCCGTCGCCTTCCGTCTCCGCAAGCTGCAGCGCTTCGGGTCGAATGCCCAGGATGATGTCGCGCTTGCTCGGACTTCCCGCAAGCTTGTGCATCACAGCAGCGTCAAGCACCAGCTCACCCAGACACGAGCGCAGCACGCCTTCTTCAATGCGCCCGGACACGAAATTCATGGCGGGTGAGCCCATGAAGCCCGCCACAAAGAGATTTGCAGGCTCTGCGTACAATACGCGCGGCGCATCCACTTGCTGCACCACGCCCCGACGCATGAGCACCACGCGCTGACCGAGCGTCATGGCTTCTGTTTGATCGTGGGTGACGTAGACCGTGGTGGTGCCGAGCTGTTTCTGGAGGCTCGCTATCTGCGTGCGCATCTTGACGCGCAGCTTGGCGTCGAGATTGGACAAGGGCTCATCCATCAGAAACGCCTTCGGTGAGCGCACGATGGCGCGACCCATCGCCACACGCTGACGCTGCCCGCCAGAGAGCTGCTGCGGCTTGCGATCGAGCTGCTGCGTAAGGTCCAGGATCTCCGCCGCCCGCGCTACTTTCTCTGTCTGCTCCGCTTTGGAGAGCTTTGCGACCTTCAACGGAAAGGCGATGTTGTCGCGCACGCTCATGTGCGGATACAGCGCGTAACTCTGAAACACCATCGCGATGTCTCGCTCCTGAGAAGAGCGATGCGTCACATCCAAGCCGTCGATGAGTATGCGTCCAGAGCTGACCGACTCCAGGCCCGCCAGCATATTGAGCGTGGTGGATTTCCCGCAGCCCGAGGGGCCCACCAACACCACAAACTCTCCGTCGCGGATCTGCAAGTTCAGTGCATCCACGGCGAGGGAGCCGTCGGTGTAGCGCTTGGTCAATGATTCGAGAACAATTTCTGCCATGCGTTACCCCTTCACCGCGCCTGAGGTAAGGCCCGACACGATGCGGCGTTGAAACAGTAAGACAAATAAAACGATCGGAACCGTGATGATCACCGCCGCAGCTGCGATGGAGCCCGTGGGTTGCTCGAAACGCGAGCTACCCGTGAAGAAAGCCAGCGCAGCGGGCACCGTGCGCGACTCGAGCGTCGAGGTGAGCGAGATGGAAAACAAAAAGTCATTCCAACAGAAGATGAACACCAAGATGGCCGAAGTGAACACACCCGGTAGCGCGAGCGGCACGATCACGTAGCGAAAGGCCTGGAAGGCACTGGCGCCATCCATCTTGGCAGCGCGCTCCAGATCGACCGGGATCTCACGAAAGAACGCCGTCAGTGTGTAGATGGCAAGCGGCAAAGAAAAGGTCATGTACGGCAAGATGAGTCCCGGCCAGGTGTCGAACAGGCCGAGCTTGCGCTCTAAATCGAACAGCGGGCTCACCAACGAGATCGGTGGAAACATGGCGATAAGCAGGGCAAGCCCCATCAGCCAGCGCTTGAACGGGAACTCGAGCCGCGCGAGCGCGTACGCAGCCAGCGTGCCGCAAGCTACCGATAAAAGCGTGGCGATCGAAGCGATGCCAACCGAGTTGAAGAGCGCCCGCACGAATTCACCCGACTGGAAAACGCCGCGATAGTTGTCGAGCGTCCATTCACGCGGGATTAGGTGACCATCGCCCAGCGTGTGGGCCGGCTTGAGGGAAAGTGAAACCACCCACCACACGGGCAACAACGCGTAGACAATCGCAACGCTGTTGGCCAAGGCGAAGGCGCTTTGCTGTTTTCTCTCGGCCTGCATCTCAGACACGTTCCTGGCCAATGCCTGCGCGAAAACCGCGCACGAACAGCAACGCAATCAGCGCCACCACGAAGAAGATCAGCACGGAGATTGCCGAGCCGATGCCGAGATTCAGTGCGCTAAACAAGTTGTGGTAGCCAAGAATCGAGACCGAGCCTGTGTCGCGCGCGCCGCCGGTCAACACGAAGATGTGGTCGAAGATGCGAAACGCGTCGAGCGTGCGAAACAACAGCGCCACCAAGATGGTGGGCTTCATCAAGGGTAAGGTCACCCATACGAAGCGTTGAAGGACATTCGCACCGTCCATGCGTGCGGCTTGCAAGAGCGTATCGGGTACCTGGGACAAGCCCGAGAGAAGCAAGAGCGCCATGAACGGGGTGGTCTTCCAAACCTCGGCGCCGATGATGATGGCCTGCGCTGCGGCATGGGAGGTCAATGGCGCGCTACCGTCGGGCAGGAGCGCAGCCAGGTAGCCGATGCCGGGCGTCCACGCGTAGCGAAAGCTGTAGGCCGACACAACCGTGACCAAGCCGTAGGGCACCAAAATGGCTGTGCGCACCGTTCCGCGCAGCACGCGCGTGCGGTGCATGAGCAGAGCGAGCGCCATACCGAGTACAAGTTCGAGGCTCACCGATACAACGGTGATGAACAGCGTGTTCCAGAAGGCCTGCCACCAAAAGGGCGAGCTCAGCACACTTACGTAGTTGCTGAGTCCCACGAAAGCGCTGTCGTCCGGAAAGCGCAAATCGTAGCGGTAGAGCGAGAGCACAAAGGCGTAGGCGATGGGATACAGCGTCACGACGGCCATCACCAACAAGGCGGGCGCACACAACCAGAGCCCCAAGTTGCGCTCGGCGCGCTCATTTGCCGACAGGGCCGTCATGGAATTAGCCCCCGTGAATGGATGGCGTCTTCGAGCAGCTCACGCAGCCTTACCAAGGTCTTGTCGATGTCGCGGCCACGCAAGCCCGAGAGCGTATGCGAGATGACGATGGACGCATTTTGATAGGCCGGCGTCGTCGGGCGTAAGCTCGCCTGCTCGAGCGCAGCCTTGATGTCAGGTGCGAAAGGGAAGGCCGCGAGCACCTCTGGGTCGTCGTATAAACTGGCCAGCGTCGGCGGTAAGCCGCCCATCACGGCGTTCACGCGCTGCGCGTCGACGCCTCGCAAACATTGAATGGCCTCGAACGCAAGCTCCGGATGGAGTGAGTACGTGCTCACCGCCAAGTTGTTGCCGCCGATGGTAACGCGTGCGGGTTCATCGACGTTGACGCGCGGGTAGGGGGCCCAGCGCAGGTGCACAAAGAGGTCGGGTCGATTGGCCTGCATGGACGGATATACGAACGGATAGTTGAGCTGAAACGCAGCGAGGCCTGCCTCCATGCGCAGACGGTTTTGATCTTCCATTTGGTTTTCAAGCGAGGGATCGGCAGCAGGTGAATGCGCCAGCTGCGACATGATCTCGAGCGCGCGCCGCGCAGCGGGCCCCAACGACACGGCGTCACTGGCAGCGCTGAGGATGCTGCCGCCAGCACTCTCCACCATGCTGTTGAACCACACCGTCAGCCCCTCATAGGGGGCGCCCTGCACCTCGATGTAGTGCGGCTTCCCTGCGCGTGCGAGCGCCTCGGCCATACTGAGCATTTCGGCCCAGGTGCGCGGCGGCTCAGACACCAGGTCTGCGCGATACCAGAGAAGCTGCGTGTTGGTGTTGAGCGGCGCAGCGTAGAGCTTGCTGTTCCATGTGGCCGTGGCGAGCGGCGTCGCCAGCGTGTCTTTGTGCACTTCGTCCCGCGCTTCGCCGCTCCATTCGCGGATAAAGCCCGCCTCTGCGAACTCCGCGACCCACACCACATCGAGCCCAAGGATATCGAGCGACGTATCCTTGGCTGCGAGCCTGCGCACCATCTGCTGGCGCTGATCGTCCGCGCCGTTGGGCAAGCGTTGGTACACGATTCGGTAGCGCCCCTTGGCGCGCGCCGAACATTGTTTCGCCGCCTGCTCGAAGGCGCCTGAAGGCTCGGGAAACAGGTAGAGGTTGAGCTCGACAGGGGAAGACGTGCGCTCAGCGCTGCACGCCCACCCGGCTGCGACGCACAGAACAAGCGCACAAAAACCGCGCATACGGGATATCGCTACGTTTTTCGTCGCGCTTCCGCGTTGCCCCATCTCGCTCCCTTCGCGCGGCCTTGTGGCCAATCGCGAAGTGTAGCCCGTCACACGCCGTGCGCACCCTGCGTGCTCAACGCGGGACGCTGGACGTGGAATTTGCGGCGCACTGCTCAGCCTGCGTCTGTCGCACCGGAACGAACGTTCGATTCGTGTGTTGCGCAGGGCGCAAAGACACGCTTGCTGTCGCGCACTCCGTTGAGCTTGATCAGATCCTCGTCCGAATAGGGACATGCCTCACGTTGGTCCTCAAGCGAGCGCACGAATGCCTCGATGCGTGCGCGAGCCCGGTCTCCCTCTTCATCCTCAGCGCACTCATCCCAGCGCGCAAAGATCTCCATCTGTTTCTCCAAGAGAGGCCCAGGCGTTGCCCAGATTCGCCTGAGCTTCTCGTCGAGACGCTTGCCCGCCTGCTCTGCGTTGCGTGCCGCTGCCACGGCGATGAGGTGCTCACGCAATGGCTGCGTTTGCTCCATAAAAGCCCGCTCTTCTACGTTGAGCGGCGCCTTGCCGGTCATCCACCGATCGAAGACTCTCCCGGCCTGGGAGATACTGATGCCGAAGCCTCCGGCAGCAGCCTCCGAGTTATTCTTCAAGCCAAACTTCGGACTGCCCAAAGAATGGCTCGCGTCGTCACCCCCGCCGCGCGCATTCGGCAGACCTCCCGCTTGCCCGCCTGAATCGGGAGCCATCACCGTGAGCAACGACAGAGTCACGCCCTCCTTCGGACGCGTTTCAACTGTTCCGTCGTCCATGATAACGGCATCTATGCTGCGCCCGATGTACCAGTAGCGCGCGCGACGCATGCGGGTTTGCCGTTGCCACGGACGAAGCGTGCGCCAGATGGCCTCCTCCACCGTCCGCTCAACCTTCTGGCGCCCCGTCTCATGTGAGGTGCGCACGAGACCCGGGATCTTCTCGCTCAGACCTTCTTCCACGCCGCCCGAAGACTCGGGGTCTCTTGCAGATGCCGCCACAGCATCGTTCAGCGTAAGCGCGCGCGCCACAGCTTCAGGGAGAACCGCCCCTGCGCGAGACGGATCGTGGTCAGCTGTGCTCTGCGCGACAGCGACGGAACTCGACAGAACTGCCGCCACCCAACCGAGAAGCAGGCACCCCACACGAGGTGTGATCCGCAGGGCAGAGCGAATGGGCACCGGTGAAGCATAGCAAAATGCGGCGAGATCAGACGACCTATTTCCAGCGAGGGGCCTTGCAGACCCACTAGGGGGATGCCTCCGACTGCGGGGTGATACTTAAAAAGTCTGGACCTCGCGCGCGTCGAACGCCGCAGCTCGCTTTGCGAGCCAGACCTTGGCCTGCTGCGCAGGCGCGCGCGACCAAGGCTAAGAAACGGGCCGACGCACGACGCAGGCCTCATTCGGAGACGGCTAGCCAACTCCCGAATGAGCCGCGTCGTGCGCTAAAGGAAGAGCCCTGCGCCCTACTTGTCCCTCTGCTTCGACGCCATCAGCGCCTCGTGCGCCTCGCGCTTCTGCTGCTTCGTTGTCCGCGTCTGCTTTTTGGCCTTGTCCTTAGCCTTCGGTGATTTGTCGCCCATGAGCGCACCTCCGTGTGGAAAGACGAACTACAGCTCATAGGTTAGCAGGCGAATTTGTGTCAGGAAGTGAACACCGGAGTCTAAGAAGGTGTTCCACAATAAGTAGCCCGGATCGGCGTCGAGGCGCCCGATCCGACAAGGCGAAAAACCGCAAGGATACTGCCTGTATCTTGAGGTTTTTCAACGCTGGCGGTCGGGATGGATCGGCGTTGAGGCGGGCTACTTATTGTGGAACACCTTCTAAGAATGCGTGCGCCGACAACAGCGATAGCCGCGCGGTTGCGAGCGCTTGTGCGGCCTGCACATGCGGAAGAACCGCAAGTCGTCAGAAGAACACGGTTTCACAGTCAGAATAGAAGCTCGTGCAAGAGGCGGGAGGTACGAAGTCGGCGAGCTCGTCGCAGCTCGCTTCTGTGACCTCAACATACGTTTCGTCGTACAGATCGCGAATGCATTGCTCGAGCTCGCTGGCGGTAGCGTTGCACCTCGTGGAAATATCCTCTTCCGTTAGATTTGAACAATTCTCCTGCTTCACGCCGCCGGAGTCTCCGGTAGGACCCTCACCCTCGAGGAGCGCTAGGCAGCTATTGGCCAGACGCTCACAATCCTTACTGTCCGTGGACTCTTTAGCTGCGTCGGAGACGCAGATCTGTTCATCACTGATGGGCGGGAAGCTGCGAGCCAAGGCGTTCTTCCATTCGCAAAGCTTGCTCAGATCGCGCAGGTTGAAATCCGTAACCACCTTGGTACCAGTGATCCCGGAGTTCTTGGTCGAGGTCGTGCCGTCGCCCTTGTCGCCGCAACCCAGGCTCATGAGGCTGGCCAGTCCTCAGGGGTCGAGCTTGGTGATCACGAGCGCGCGATTCTTGTCGTCGCTGCTCGTGGTTTCTGTGTGCGCAACCCACACGCTGTCCTCCGCATCGATCGCGACGCCCCACGCCCATTCCCCGAACTCGCCGCCCAGGGTCTTGCTCCACACGAGCTCGCCAGTCGGCGTGAGCTTCTCCAGATACACATCGTTCTTGCCCGCAACGGCCAGCGACTTGCCATCGGCGCTCGCCCCCGGCGCGATCAGGTCTCCGTGCACGATGTTGCCCTGTGCATCCACGGCGAGCACGCTCCAGAATCCGGCGGCGGATTCACCCAAAAACGCGCGTGAGCGCGCCCAGAGCAACTTGCCCGCGGCGTCGAATTTTTCGAGGCGCTGTGGATCAGCGATGTAGCCGTTTCTGTCCTCGATCATGTACGCGCCCTGGTCGACCACGAGGCTGCCATCGGCAGTAAACACGAGGCCTGCGCCACCAAAGCCCAACAGCGTCACACGACCGCCTGGGGGTGGCGTGCGCGACAGCGGTTGCCCCCAAATAAAGCTGCCTGCTGCATCGAGCATGACGAGATAGCGCCCGCCGCCCGCATCCGGCACAGCGAAGCTCCCTGTGTCGACCCGCACGTTCCCGGTGCCTGCCGCGTAACCTGAAATCGCGACCTTGCCCGAACTGTGCACATCGAGCGTGACGTGCGTTCCGCTGTTCCGAAGGGCGTGGCTGTAGCGATGGGTACCGTCGGCGCGCAAGCTCGCTACGTACGCGACACCGATACCGAAGAAGACTTCTCCGCCGATCGCAGCGCCGCCAAAATTGGTGTCAGGTCCCGCGTAGCCACCGAACACCACCTCACCCTGCTCTGTAACGCCCACGTCGGATGCGATGCTCTCGTAAGTGCCGGACGCAAAGCTGCGACTCCACAGCAGCTCGCCCTGCGCGTCGAGCTTGAGCACCAAGGCACTGTCTTTTGCGG
>CAZEWA010000008.1:43067-51843 GCA_964515685.1 uncultured Polyangiales bacterium
GCGTGAACGGGATGCGCGCGCTGCACATGACCGCGCCCGGATTGCAGCCCGAACGCACGCTGACATCGACCGCCGCGGTGGCCGTGTGCGCGTCGCCCGCAAACTCCCCCTCCCCTCCGGCCGAATCGGTGACCGTAACCGCGTAGCGCCCCGCAGCGCTCGGGCAGATCTCGACCGACGCCGCGTCGAGGCCTGCGCTCGTGGGTTGCCAAGCGTAGCGGTAGGGCTGGACGCCGTTCTCAACTTCGACGCTCAGGGTCGCGCACTCGCCACGGCACAACTCGCGCGACGTGGCCTTCAGGCGCACCAGGAAGCCGTCTTTGCCCGTGCCCGTGCCATCACTCGCGTCAGGCACGCCCGCATCCGCTCCGAGGTCCGCGCGCTCACCAGCATCGGGCGCTCGCGTAGGCGTCGCGTCGTCACCACAGGCCCCAAGCACCAATAGGCATGTCCACAATGCCCGTGACCACGTTCCCGACATCGCGCCGCCCTTTCCGCCTCGAATGGCGAAGCCATCGTCGTAGCACGATCGGCCTGCAGTTGGGTTGGCGGTCACCCCATGAAAAGTGTTGCGCTTTCTTTCACCAGCCCTCGGGTCTCGATAGAGCCCCTACGGCAGAGGCACGCGAACAGGTGTTGCAGACTCAGTCTCGTAGCTGCCTAGCGCGCCGCGGCCGTTGTAGCCCCAGCAGACGAGGCGATCTGTATCTGTGATGGCGCAGGCACTTTTTGCGGCGAGCGAGATGCGCTTGAACTTCCAGGTAGGCAGCACATGCGTGGGCGGCGTATTGGGTTGCGGCTCCTTGCTTGTTAGGTTGACGAGATCGCCCCAGCAGTAGAGCGCTCCCTGGCTGGTGAGGGCACAGCTCGCGTCTTGGTTGGTCACGACTTGCACGAACGTTTCCTGCGAATCAACTGGCGTCGGCGCGCCTACCGTCGATGGGTAAGGCTCTGCTCCGGCAGCCTGACCCACTTGTCCGCTCGTATTTACGCCCCAGCAGCTCACCTTGTTTTGCGTTGTGAGCGCACACTGGTGCACGGAGTCGGCCCCAGAAGATAGCGTGCGGAAGCCTGTGCCGAGCTCTGTCTGCTGATAGTTTTGGCCGTACAGGGCGCTCCAGGTGAAAAGTACCGACGCGCTGTCGATGCCAAACGCTGCTCCCTCCCGCAGCAGCACGCTGGTCAGCCTACGAGCGCCGTGTACCGGCAGCGCAGTTACGCTCGACTCCGGCATGGTGGCACCAAAAACGCCAAACCGATTGCTGCCGGAGCAACGCAATACACTTTCGGAGTCGAGTCCACACATCGCGATCGAACTCAGTGCGACCTGTGCGTAAGACACGTCCGGGAACACGTGGAATGGCTCTGTTCTCTCATAGGTATCAGGCACACCCAGCGAACCCTCTATGCTGCGTCCCCAGCACCACAACTGATTGCCGGCGCGGATTCCGCAGCCCCGCCCCCCTGACACCGCCACTTGCAGAAAATCGTCTGCGTCTCCGATCTTATTGCCGTCCGCCGTGGTGCCCATAGGCAAACCCGTAAACTGACTTTCGCCCCAACAGTGAAGCTCGCCCTGCGTGCTGACTGCACAGCCGCCCATCGACCCGAGACTGAGCTCCTTGAAGCGCGTCTCTTGCAGCATGGGTTTTGGCTCGAGCACGACCTGCTGCGGTGTTTTTCCAAGCAGTCCACCGTCGTTGTTTCCCCAGCAAAACACCTCGCGCTGCACGCTCAATCCGCAAGTGTGAGCGCGGCCCGCACTCAAACGTCGAAAGCGTAGCGCTGTGTCTACGGCTACAGGTTCAGGTTCGATTTCCAAAGCCGCTGAACCGTCTGCAGTCCCGGGGTCTGCAGGCCCCTTGGGCGCACGCCCGAGCTGGCCGTGCGTGTTTTCGCCCCAACAAAACGCGCGCCCGTCCTCGCTCCATGCGCAGCCGTGCGTAACACCCCAAGTAAAGTCGCGGAAGGGTCCACTGAACGTGTGCGTGGGCTCAGGCGCCTCAAAGCCCGCTCCTCCTAGCTCGAGCTTCTCGAAGTAGCGCAGTTCGCCCGCGTCCGTGAGCGCGTACAAGCCGTCTGCCGTGAGCTGGAGCTTCTGGTACTTGTGCTCGGGGTCAAAGCGCACGGCCGGCTCTTCGAGCGCTGGGCTAGGCGGACCCGCGTCTGGCTCTTCGCTCTCGACGGGCAGCGCAGAGCCGATTCGATCCCAACACCACAGCCCGTGATCTTGATCGATGAGGCAGGCGTGCGACCTGGTGGCCGCAATCTCGACGGCCTTGAGTTGCTCGGTGCCGAGCGGAGGCTGATAGCCTGCGGGCTCAAGCGGAAAGGCCTGACTATCCGTCTTCCAGCACGTGGCGCGGCCCCCGGTGAGAATCGCACAGCTATGACTTGCGGCGGGCGCGACCTTCACAAACTCGTTGCTCGCTCCTATCGGCAAAGGACGCGTGCCCTCACGTCCCCACAACGCGCCCTGCTTCGTGACGGCGAACAGACCTGTGTTTACGCTGCCAAACAATCCCGATACCTCGGCGCGCAGCTCGCGCTCCACGGGCTCCGGTGTGCCACCCCAACAGAAAACCTTACCTTCTCGACTCAAGGCGCAACTGCTTCCAAGCACGCTGCGGATGTCTGTGTAGCAAGTGTCTTGCTCGCAGTGTACGGGCTCGTCGCTTGCGTCCACAGAAGCATCTGTAGCTGCATCAGACTCCGCTTCCGCATCCGCAGTGATGTCGTCGCCCGCGTCCACGAGCCGTGGTTCCTGCGGAGATTCGGAGCAGGCCGCTATCGACGCAAGAACAAGCAGCCAGAGCAAACGCAAGCGGGAGCTGTGCATCCAAGAGTGTAGGGCGGTCCACAGCGATTCGCTTCACCCTTTGGGGTGAAGGCGCTGTTTTTGCGTTCGATTCAGGCTAGGCTCGCCGAATGCGCTTCTCCCACCTGCCGGCGGCCAGGGCCGCACTGCTCTCCCTTGCTTGCATCGCGGCCTGCGGGCGCGAGGATGAACCTGCGCCCACGCACGTCGTGGTGGTCATGCCTGTAGACCCGGCCGACGAGAATGATGCTGCAATTCCAGACGCTTCTGTGGAGGACGCAGACAGCGGTGCAGAGCAGCCTGACGGCAAGGATGCTGCCACGGGCTTGCCGCCCGTCAGCGGCTGCGGCACCGTCTCAGGCAAGCTCGACTTGCTGTTCGTGGTCGATAACTCAGCCTCCATGGCGGCCGAGCAAGCCCTGCTGGGGCGCGAGCTGCCACGCATGGTCATGGCGCTCTCGAGCGGCGATGTGGACGGCGACGGCGTCGAGGACCACCCCAAAGCCGACATCCAGGTCGGCGTAATCTCGAGTGATATGGGCCTGCCGGGCCCCGTCCATCCGCAGATCCGTTGTTCGGTATTCGGCGACAACGGACTTTTGCGGTCCGCGCGGCCCTGCACTGAGGATGGGCCTACGGCCTATCTGACCTACGCGCCGGGCGAAACCGAGACCGCACCGCTTTCGTGCCATGTGCTGGCGGGCACCGACGGTTGCGGCATCGAGCAGCAGCTCGAATCCATGCTCAAGGCGCTGACGCCGAGCACCAGCCCCGTACGCTTTGCGCTCGACACTTTGGGCCATGGCGACGGGCCGAATGCGGGCTTTTTGCGTCAGGATTCCGTGCTGGCCATCGTACACGTGACCGACGAAGACGACTGCAGTCTGCTGGGCTCGAGCGGGCTATTTTCTGTGTACAGTGACGAGACAACGTACGGCAGTATCGGTCCCAACTATCGTTGCGTGGCGTTCCCCGAGCTTCTGCATCCGACGTCGCGCTACGTCGACACCCTGAAGGCGCTGCGGCCGGGCGTCGAAGGTTCGATCTTTTTCGCCGCGATTGCGGGCGTTCCTTCAGACCTTGCGCAAGGCGAACACAGCGTACGAGAGATGCTCGATGATCCACGCATGGAGAACGTCCCGAGCGGCGAGCTCAAGCTCGCCAGCACAGCCCCGGTGCCCGCGTGTACCGCGACACGCGTCACCGAAGGAGTCACGGAGCAGGTCGCCGCAGCACCCGCGCGCCGCCTGCTCGAAGTCGCAGAAGCCTTCGGCGAACACGCGATCGTAGCGTCCATTTGTGAAGAGACGTTCCAGCTGCCAATCGAGGCCATCGCCAAGCGCATCGGCGGCGTGCTCGCTTGCCCGGATGATCCGATCATCTTCTGAGTGAGGCGCAATAGGTTCAGAGCCCTCGACGAGCCGCTGAGCGCGAGATTCCGGCGTGCACGACGCTCCTCCGCTGCTCTGAGGCCCTGGGGCGCCTGGCAGGGCCCTGCGGGGGGAGAAGCACAGTCCGGAAGCCGTACCATGCTCAAACGCGACGCGGGAGCGCGGATCACGCGCTTTGCTCTGCTGATCCTCCGCGACGCAGCCTGGTTCAACGAGCCTCATGTGCTTGCCCTGTGCGCCGCATAGTTCTACGGGAGCAGCGCGAGGCGGACGCCTGAACGCGTTAGAACGGCGTGCGGTGCGGCCGTGTTGTTCGGTATGTGGGCGAAAGGACCAACATGGGTTTTCAGAAGAGCTTCGGAAATCAGCGAACTCTGCTGGTGGGGACCGCGCTGCTCGCGCTAGCTGCAACGGCTTGTGACAACAGCGCCTCCACCACGGATCGGAACCGGGACGAGCAAGTCGATGCGGGTCCGCAGCCTGACCTCACGCAAGACGGCAGCATGCCGGGCGATGACGCCGCAGCTGCACGGGGTAGCTATGCCATCTCGGACTTCGCGTACCAAGAGCCGCGAGATCCTGACTTCCAGCCGCTCACGCGCCGCTCGTATCGCGCGGTGCGCTCCGACGAATTGGCGCTGTTCGTACCCAACCAGGCCGCGTCCAACGAAGGCTTCGCGATCGACGACCGCGTTCAAGACCGAGGCGTATTCGCATCCCTAGCCACGAGCCCCGCTGGGCAGATCTTCGACCTCGTGCGCGCTGACATCGACGCCGATGGCAACGACGAGGCGCTGATCGTACGCCTGCTCCCGGACGGCTCGGTGACGCTCAACGTCGCGGAGCTGAACGGCTCGGCGCTCGAGGAGCGCGTGCTCGCAACGGTGCCCGGTGCTTCGAAGATCTATGCGCGCCTCAGCGCAGGGGATCTCGACGGCGACCTGCGCGATGAACCCATCGTGGCCACGCTCGACGCGAACGGGACCCTGCGGGTAGACGTGTACGAAGACAACCTCGATCTGAAGCTCCTCACCACGCGCGAGTTTCCGACCACATCGCTGTTCGACGTGTCGCGCGGCGACTTCGACGGCGACGGAATCGACGAGCTGGTGGTGCTGCGCAAAGGTACCGACAATGCCGTTCAGGCACTCTTCTTCGCACTCGAAGCGGGCGAGCTGGTGGCGAAGGGCACGCTCGACGGCGCAGCCCTCGGCCTGAACGAAAGCGGCTACGACAATCGCAGGCTACAGGTCATCGCGGGCGACCTCGACGGCGACGGTCGCGACGAAGTGATCTTCGGCGCCATCCGGCACGAACTCCAGGGCGGCACGACCGAGCTCAAGCTGTTCGCGCATGAAGATTCAGAAAGCGCGCACACGTTCATCGAGGAGCTCGAGATCGGACTCAGTATCGACTACTGGCCGCTCGACGAGCGCATCAACTTTCACCTCGCCACCGCGGACACCAATGGCGACCAACGTGCCGAGGTCGTAGCGCTCCTGCCGGACATCGATCAATCAGCGGGCTCTCAGCGCCGTTACTACCTGACTCACTTCTCGTTCCTCAACGACACACTGGGCGACCAACGCTTCGATCAGGTGGTGCACCGCACCACGGTCACCCACAACAAGACGGTGCACCAGGAGAGCGGCGGCTGGCTCAGCGTGCTCGACGACGAACGCTCGGGGCGCGACACCGTCGCCGTAGCGGTGCTGGACGCGCAGATCGGCGACCCCGACGAGAACGCGCGGGAGCTCGAGCTCTATCGCTACCGGGCCAAGTACCAACGCAACGCGTGGAACCTGATCGAGCACGAGCGCGAGGCCTTCCCGCTCACCACGCGCGCCTCAGAGAGGGAGCACTGGATCAACCCCGTCATCCTCGGCCTCGACCTCGACGCAGACAGCCTGAAGCTCGAGTACACCGGGGAGAAGTGGCTTAGCCTGCCCGAACCGTTCGTATTGGTGGTGATGGCGGCGCCACCCGTGCAGCAAGGACTCACGCAGAACTATGACAACTCGGGCACTGCCTACGGACACCAAGTGAGCAAGGGGCAGAGCGAGGCCGAAGAGATCGGCACCAGCGTGGGCGCCACGGTCTCGTTCGAGAGTCCCGCCCTCGCCGAGCTGTTCAGCGTCCAGGCGAGCGCGTCCATCGAGCGCGAGCTCGCAAAGACGCACACCAACACCGAGATCGAGACCTACGGCACGAGCTTCGGCGGCAGCGCCCTGCACGACTACGTGATCTTCCAGGGCACCCTCTACACGTCGTACAAGTACAAGGTGGTGGCCGCCGCTGATCCGAGCGCCATCGGCACCTTCATGACCATCGACGAGCCGGTCTCCACCAAGCTCTACAAGTGGACCCTCGACTACTTCAACGAGCGCATCACCGACAGCAGCTATCACGTCGGTCCAGAGGTCTTCGTGCACAGGCCGGGCGAGGTGGCGAGCTACGGAGATGGCAGCCGTAAGAACAGCCTGCTCAACCAATATGACGGCTGGCAGTCGAACCCGGTGACCACGCTCGGCCAGGGCGAGGGCGCGAACAGCACCTCCATCGATCTCACGAAGGAGGTCACCGACAGCACCGCCCTCAACATCACCAAGTCGGTCTCGGCCGGCGGCTCGGTGGCGGGGCTCGGCTTCGAAGGCAGCTTCTCCCTGAATGAGGGTCAGGAGTGGAGCATCAGCGTGGGCAGTCAGCTCTCCTACGAAGGCACCGTGGGCGACCTGGCGGACCCGGCCGAGTACATGGACTACGCTTACTCTTTCGGTCTGTTCGTCTACAACTGGAAGGCGCAGGACGGCGCGCGCAGCTTTCAGGTGATCGACTACTGGGTCGAGGCACTGGGCCCGGGCTACGCGGAGTCGACGCACGACTGACGAGTACGTGCTGTATCGAGAGTCGCTTTCGTGCGAGCAAGCGTCGGCCGATTCCGGCGGGGCGTATCTCGGTTCTGTTGCGTTTCCGCGCGAAGGGTAAGATCGGGGCAGGACCATCCGCGCCGCGGGCTACTACGCAACAGAACCCGACTGGCAGCACGCTAGCGGCCCCCCCCACGACGCTCTTGCAGCTCCTGCTGCATCTGCGGATAGCGACGGGCGTTGAACATTTCTGGCAGGCGCTTCTCGCCGTAAAGCACCGCGGAGAACGGCTCGATGTCGCAGAGCGACAACACGCGCTGCGCATAGTCCCCGAGCGCGAACTGAAAAATGCGCTCGTTTAGCTTCTTTACCGTCTTCACTTCGTCCGCCTCGAGCTCGAGTTCGAGGAACGTACGCAGGCAGAGAATCGACGCCCTCAACTGCTTCAACCCGTGGGGAGTTTGGTACTTCTCCAAGCCTCCCACGTTCGCTACGCGGCTCATGAAACAGTGAAACGGGTGCATGATCTTGATCGTCACCTGGCGCCCATCCTGCGACGTCAAGTCCGCGTCGAAACTCATCTCGAACACGGGCTCCGTTTCAAGCCCGAAAGGCTTGCTCAAGAAATCGAGCTGCCGCTCCTCGTCGTGCGAGTCGTAGTAGTACACCACGCCAACGCAGAAACTGCGTGCGTCAGAAGACTGGTACCTCTGCACGGCCACCCAGCGCGCGGGCGCACAGACGCGCCTCTTCTTGCGTACCGCAGAAGTCGATGTCCTTGCTCGCAAACGGCCCCTCCGCCCGAAGCGTCGGCGCCCGTTGCAGGTATTGCTTCACCCAGAAGTTCAGCGCTTGTCCGCCGATCAGCACGACGTTCTCCGCCGCTGGGCCCAGCCGCGTCAGTACCTCGATGGTCTCTGCGATGCCGAGCGGCTTCGCAGCGACCTCCGGGACCACCTCAGCAAGCTCGCTTGGGCCGGCGGAGGACAATCGAGGCGACTCCTGCGAACATGTCCTATTGGCTAAATTAATGAGCAGTGACAGCGTCTAACCCATGCAGCTCAGCCTCTGGAACGATGCTCACGGTGCGGCCCCAGCGAGTAAGGCCCTGCGCCCCGCCAGGCGCCGCTCGACCGCCAACGCCCCACAAGCAGCCGAGGCATCGAAAATCCCTCCAGCGAGCTGGTGGCGAGTCCCACAGGCATCGAGGAACCGCGCAGCGTTCGAATCGGTGACCATACGAGGACAAGAAGCGCGGGACCAACGGCTGTCTGAATACCCGCAAAGTCCGATCGTCTTGGAACGCGAGAAGGTGGACCTATGACAAGGAAGCCCAAAACCTGGCTGCTGGTTATGATTTCAATAGGTTGGGGGGGCTGTGTGCAGGCTGAGGATTTCTCGCCTGCCGAGAAGCGCGTAGCAACGGACGAGCATGCGGGGGCACCTACATCGACTTTAAGCGTCGATGCAGATGCAAGGAAACACCTAATCGCAGTCGCCCGCGACTACGTTTACAAAAAGGTAGAGGGACACGAATCTCTTGCCATTCGTCAGCGAATTCGTGAGCTAAGCGTCGAAGAGGCGACGGTCTTCCACGAAATTCTCGGAGAGCTCAATGGCTACCGTGATGAGGACCGCCTTATCTTCGACGCAATGTTTGAGGAAGCTCAAGCGCAAGGAAAGTCGTTCCTGGATCTAAC
>CAZEWA010000009.1:0-51134 GCA_964515685.1 uncultured Polyangiales bacterium
CTAGGAGCGTGCTGAACGTGTCTCTCCGATTCAGTTTTCAATGGCCGAAGCCGCTTCCCTCAAGACCGCTTTCGCGGCGAAGGGGCTGTTATCTTACTCTCTTTTTCGTTTCAGGCAAGAACTTTTTGCCTTCGACTTTCGGGCTGTTTGCGAGCCCGGGAGAGTCACCCGAACCGGCCGGAGCCGCGCTGGGGAGCGACAATCTAGCTGAGAGTCTCTCGGCGTCAAGCACATCCCCTCTCTTTTCATCCGTTTTGGTGCTGGCTCTTAAGTGCGCACGACTTTGTCCCTTCGACATCCATTAAGAAGGAGAGAGTCGTTGAGCGCAGGGCGCTGTGTACAGGTAGCACCTCGCTTGACGCTTCTCCCTATAGCTGCGAGACCTTGCCCCCATGCCCGACTTCTTAGGCATCCTGCTTGAAAACGGATCCATTGCGCTGGTCGTACTCGCGCTGATCGTCGCCGGACTTGGTGTGCCCATTCCGGAGGACATCATGCTGCTCGCTGCGGGTGTGTTGGTGCACCGCGGAGAGGTCAGTTACGTCGGCGCGCTCATCGCTTGCGCCATCGGCGTGTTCGTTGGTGACACCACCATCTTCCTAATCGCACGCAAGCTCGGTCCCGCTGCGCTTACGCGCCGCCCTCTGCGCTGGGTCATCACGCCGGAACGCCGAGCACAAGTAGAGGAGATGTTCCACCGTCGAGGGAACGTCATCGTGTTTATGGGCAGGCATATGGCGGGTTTGCGCGCCCCCATCTTCGCGATGGCCGGCATGCACAACATGAAGCTTCGGAGCTTCTGGCTTTGGGATGGTCTGGGACTGTGCGTCAGTGCCCCCGTCGTGATTGGAATTGGCTGGTGGCTGGCCGACCGTCTCGATGACGCCAGGATGTACATGCAGCACTTCGAGTACGCCGTGGGCGGCCTGCTGGTTTGTGCTGTGGTGGGTTTCCTGCTGTGGCGGAAGTTCCGTCGGCCGAAATCCACAGAAGCCGCGTGAACGGCGCTAGCGGCTCAAACTAGTTGCAGGCTTGATTCGCTGAGCTATCGACGCTGAGTGCAGCTCATCCAAGACCTGATTGCGCTCCTCCGTGACCCAGGCCCCATTATTCAATGGGGAGGGTACCCCATCCTGGCCCTGATCATCTTTCTGGAGACCGGGGCGATGGTGGCGTTTCTGCCCGGCGACTCATTACTCTTTGTCGCCGGACTCTACGCCGCCAAGGGGGATCTCAACATTGTCGTGCTCAACGTCCTGCTGTCAGTCATGGCAATCGCGGGCGACGCCACTTCGTACACGATCGGCGCAAAGGTCGGGCCCAAGATCTTCAATCGGCCGAACTCCCGCTGGCTGAAGCCCTCACACGTGCAGGCTGCTTATGCCTTCTACGAGAAGCACGGGGGTAAAGCGATTATCATCGCGCGCTTCGTGCCGCTCGTGCGCACCTTCGTCCCAGTCGTCGCAGGAATCGCTGGCATGAGCTACCGGCGGTTTGCCCTGTTCAATGTCACAGGGGGTATAGCTTGGGTCGGTTCGATGACTCTCGGCGGCTATTTCCTAGGCACGCTGTTCCCTGACTTGGGGCGCCACGTAGAAAAAGTGATCGTGGTGATCGTGCTCTTGTCGGTCCTCCCGATGGTCGTCGAGTACTTCAAAGCGCGTGCACGAGCCAAGGCTGCGACCTCGCAAGGGTAAGTCCAGATCGGCTGCCCGGGCCCCTCAGAGGGTTGCGAGCGGGCAGCTAGGTCCTAAGCGCGGTCTTCTGAATCACAACTTGAGACCTAAGTCACGAGTTGGAAACACAGAGTTGGTCGACAGGCTTGCAACGCGAGGCTCGCGAAGCCAAGCTTCGCCGCCGTGTGGGCAGCGGTAGGCTGTCACACGCCATCGAGCTCGCGCACCCTACTGGGCACGTATCCAGAGGGGACCGAACCCGGAGAGGCACATGACTGACGAACTGTTGATGAGCCTGTACATCTTTGCACTAGCAGGCTTCGTCGGGCACTACGTAATCGAAAGCGTCCCCCCTTTGTTGCATACGCCCCTCATGGCGGGCACCAACGCGATAAGCGGTATTTCCCTCGTGGGATCGCTGGTCGTTGCGGGTTCGGAGTACAGCACCCTGGCGACGGTTCTCGGAACCATTGCGGTGATGTGCGCGAGCATCAATACGGTTGGCGGATTTTTGATCACCGACCGCATGCTCAAAATGTTCAAGAGCAAGGAAGCTAAGCCCGGAGCGAAGAAGTCATGAGTGTCTGGATGAACTTCTCGTATCTGATCGCGTCGTTCTGCTTCATTTTTACGCTGCAACAGCTCGGCTCGCCTAAGACGGCCCGCCGCGGTGTGTTGCTCGGCGTGATCGGCATGACGACCGCGGTGCTCGGCACGGCGCTCTTGCATCCGGACATCGTGACCTTCCGTTGGATCGCGATGGCCTTCATCGTCGGGTCGTTCATCGGCACCGCGATGTCGTTCATCCCGATGACCAAGATGCCTGAGCGTATTGCACTGTCTCACTGCTTCGGCGGTTTGGCTGCGGCGCTCGTGGGTATCGCGGAGTACCAGCATCGCCTGCATCTCGGCGAGCTCGACCGTATCACTTCGGGCGCTCTCGGCCTCGAGGTCTATTTCGGTCTCATCACGTTCACCGGCTCTCTGATGGCGTTCGGAAAGCTGCAAGGCTTCATCACCGGCGCGCCTATCACCTACCCTGGGCAGAACTTCACCAATGTCGGGATGTTCTTCGCCACCATCGCTGCACTGGTTTGGATCATTATCGATCCTTCTCAGTTCAACATCTTCCTTGGTATCGGTGTAGTCGGTCTGTTCTTGGGCGTGCTCTTCGTGCTGCCTATCGGCGGCGCGGACATGCCGGTGGTCATCTCGCTGCTCAACTCCTACGCAGGTCTTGCCGCAGCCGCCACGGGCTTCGCGCTCGATAATAAGGTGTTGATCATCGCAGGCGCACTCGACGGCGCGTCGGGCATCTTCCTCAGCATCATGATGAGTAAGGCCATGAACCGCTCGTTTACCAACGTGCTCTTCGGCGCGTTCGGTACCGGTGGCGACGTGGCACCTGCTGCTGCGGCCGGGGCTGGTCCCACGAACGCGAACATCAACCAGGCTTCTGTTGAAGAAGCCGCGGAACTGTTCAAGTCCGCGCAGTCCGTGATCGTGATTCCTGGCTACGGAATGGCCGTCTCCCAGGCGCAGCACGCGGTGCGCGAGCTTGCACAAGCGCTCGAAAACAACGGCACGACGGTTCGCTACGCGATTCACCCGGTCGCTGGGCGTATGCCAGGTCATATGAACGTGCTCCTCGCAGAGGCGAACGTTCCCTACGACCAGCTTTGCGACCTCGAAGACATCAACGACGACTTCCGCCAGACGGATATCGCGTTGATCGTCGGCGCGAACGACATCGTCAATCCTGCTGCCAAGACCAATCCGCAGAGCCCCATCTACGGCATGCCTGTGTTCAACGTGGACCAGGCGCGCACCGTGATGGTGCTCAAGCGCGGCCTCGGTTCGGGCTTCAGCGGCATTGAGAACGATCTGTTCATCCAGCCGAACACCGTGATGGTGCTCGGGGACGCTCGCAAGACCTTGCAGTCTGTAATCAACGAGCTCAGCGCCTAAGAACGGAAGGCAAGCCGCACCCGGCGTCTCTACGCCCGCGGCTATGGCGCTCTACGGAGCCCACATCAGAATCGAAGCGCACTGTCGATCTTGGCGACAAGCTCGACGGTGCCTACGTGCGGTTGTGCATCCTTCGCCGCATTTGGCAGAAGCACTTCGAGCGATGGCAGGATGCTGTAGCTGCCAAGACGCACGGGCATGAAGCGCGGAACGATGTCGAATAGCAAGCCAGCAGACGTGTAGCCAAGCAAGTGATCCGTGGGACGGGCTTTACCGTGGTCGACAAGCTGGTAGTAGTCGGAGAGCCCAAGTCCCACTCCGAGTGGGATCACTGCATCGATGAGAAAATCCGGCGAAGAAAAGAGGCGAAAGCGCGGCGAGAGTTGGATTCCCGCAAACAGGCCCGAGTTACGGCCATCGCGCGCTCCCTTGAGCTCATTGGCCAGTGTCACCGAGGGGAAGAAGCCGCGAAATACGGCGTTGGGCCGCGCCTTTGTCCAAATTACGTCGTCCAGGAAGTCTGCTTTGAGCAGGAGTTCGTAGACATCCTCGAAGCTACCGTTGGGACTCGAATAGACGACAAGACGGAGGTCCGCGCGATAGGCTTCACCCTCCACCGCGATGCCTCCGCTGAGGCGCGACTCGTACCAGGCAGCTGGGCCCTTCCCTACGCTCCTGTTTTTGTCGCCTGGGTGCACACTGAACCAAAAGCCCACCGGAATGATGAGCTTGAAAGCCTGCGAGTCGTAGAGGGCGACATCCAAGTTTGAGTTGGATTGCCAAAGAAAGCCCTTATTACTCTGCAAAAGGCCGCGAAAGAAGTACTGGTTGGGGGCGCCACTCGACATGGTCATGCGGAGCGATTCGCCCGGCTGTTCGCTCTCCTCCACCACGTCGGCACGGGCCGCCGGGTGGACCATGAGCTGCAGGATGACCAGTGCCAAAGCCAAGAGCACGAACTTTCTCACGACTGCCCCTTCCGTTTGGGGGCATCGTCGGAGGACGTCGCCGCAATGTCAACGCTGACACACGGGCCCGAAAAAATGTCGCCGCCACTCGCGCCTAAACCGCCCTGCTTATTGAGTTTTGTGCTGCAATCTCGCAATGGCGCTGAAGCTAAGTCGGCCCTGCTGGTGGGGACTGGGACTGTTCGCGGCGTTGCGGGCGTCCTACCTCGGGCAGTATCTGCAGCTGCCGTTCGTATTCGGTCCGCTGTTTGATTCGCAAATTTACTTTGCCCAGGCAGATGCCGTGCGGATGGGTCGCTTTGGAGACGCGACCCTACTCGCGTTCAGCCCGCTATACGGATACTTCCTAACGCTGTTGGGAGCGCGCTCTGGTGATCTGCAGCCTCTCGTCTGCCAGCTCGTACTGGGCGGCGTGAATGTACTGCTCATCCATCGACTTACGCTGCGACTCTTTCATCCACAGGCTGCTTGGTGGGCCAGTGTCTGTTACGCGCTGTATGGCCCGCTCATGTTCTTCGAGACGAAGATCATGTCGGAGACACTAGGGCTTACGTTTCTCCTGTTGGCTGTTGAACGCTTCGCCTCGAACACCTTCGCACAAGGAAAGCGCGCGACCCTATTGATGTGTGGGCTCTACCTCTCCTTCGCGGTCCTTACGCGCGCAAGTTTGCTGTTTTGCTTGCCGTTCTTCGTTCTCTTTGCGGTCTTTCGCGACTCCGACAGCAGCCCGACCAGCGAAAGCCCCCCTCGTTCGAAGAGTTTCTTTAGTCAGCGCGCGCTGGGGAGGTCCCTCGCACTCGCTTGCGTACTCGGTCTGTCGTTCTCGCTGTATGGTGCGTTCACCTACTCGCAGAGCGGACTGTTCGTTCCGGTCGTCCTGACATCGAATACGGCGGCGCAGGCGACTCAGTCCGAATGGACGGGTACACTGGCCCCTTTTTCGGAAGACCCGACGCAGGGTGTAAGCACCACCAACGTAGTGGACCAAGCAAAAGTCCGGCTGAGGGCCGTTGCTCGAGGACTGCCGGATCCGGCGCAAACGCGGTCCGGTGTTGCGTCTATCGACATCCTTGGATGGCTGCGCCAAGTACCGAAGAAAGTCGCGCTCACACTGCGCGATCAGGAAACCACATTCGACTACGGCTACTACGGGGAGCGAAGCGAGGCTTTCGCTTTACGTCTCACCTGGATGAGCTTCGGCTTGCTCGCCTGCTGGGCAGCATGTGGCGCGTGGCTTTCGTTTAGACGTCATCGCTTTTCTGCACTAACCGTCCTTTTGCCTATTTTCCTCGGCATTTTGACGACTACCACACTCTTCCACCCGAGTACGCGTTACCGTCTCCCCCTGCTCGTCGTCTTCGCCCCCCTCTCGGGATGGTTGATTCACGAAGCGCTGACACAGCTCAAGCAAGGCCGCAAAGGGCTCGCCTGTGTGGTGGGCACCCTGGCCGCAATATTCCTGATCCGCAACGAGACCCGGACGCTGACACAACCTGCTTTTTGGCAGTTGCGGGTCGCGGAATCTGCGGCGGTCGCGAACGACTTAGATGAATGCCGCGCGCGGCTAGAAACGGCACGCCGACTGCAACCCGAGTCGAGCAGCGTCGCGGGGCGCGCCAAATACATCGGCCAGTTTCTGCCCGCCTGCCTAAAACCCTAGGGACAAGCGAGGCAGGCGGCGCGCACTCATCAATACAGAATGCGCGTGCGGATGCTGGTACCGAGCGACGCGATATCGTCGCGCACCTCGTTCGACACGTCTCGATCGAGGTCCATGATCAGGTAGCCGATGTCCGCATCGGTCGCGAGCAACTGACTCTGAATGTTGGCGTTGCGCTCGGAAACGATGCGGTTGACGTCGCGCAGCACGCCGGGAACGTTGCGGTGAACGTTCAGGATGCGGTGCGTCCCGGGTGCTTGAGCTATCTCTGCTTGCGGAAAGTTTACGGCCGCCGTGGTGGCACCGCTGTTCACGAACTTCAGAAGTGAGACCGCGACTTCGCGGCCAATCGCCGCCTGCGCTTCTGCCGTGGAACCGCCGATGTGCGGCGTGAGCACAACGTTGGGCACCCCCTGAAGAGCGCTCTTGAACGTGTCGCCGTTGGACTCAGGCTCCTCTGGATAAACGTCGATCGCTGCACCAAGCAGCTGCCCGCTCTTGAGTGACTCCACAAGCGCCGGAATCTGCACCACGGTGCCGCGGCTCAGGTTCAGCAAGTAAGAGCCGCGCTTCATTTGCGCAAGCTCCTCTGGACCTATCATCTCGTGCGTCTCGCGCGTTGCGGGCACATGCAGCGTCACGAAGTCGGACTCCGCCAGCAGCTCGCCAAGATTCGCTACTACACGGTTGTTGCCCATGGGCAGCTTGGTCATACGGTCGTAGAAAATGACCCGCATGCCCATGGCCTCGGCCAAGACACCAACCTGACGGCCGATATGGCCGTAACCGATGATACCGAGGACCTTGCCGCGAATCTCGAACGAGTTGGTGGCGACCTTACGCCACTTGCCCAAATGGACCTCGCTTGAACGGTCGCCGAGCTGCCTCGCGAGCATCACAATTTCAGAGATCACCATCTCAGCCACGCTGCGCGTATTGCTGAACGGAGCATTGAAAACGGGTACGCCGCGCTTGTTGGCGAATCTGAGATCGACTTGATTCGTCCCGATACAGAAGCAGCCCACCGCAAGCAGTCGCTTCGCGTCGGCGAGGGCGCGCTCGGTGACTTGCGTCTTGCTGCGAACGCCGACTACATGAACATCGGCCATGCGCTTGACAAGCTCATCCTCGGATAGCGCGGTGGTGAGTCGCTCGACCTGGAATCCGTCTGCCGCAAACATCTCCTGTGCGCTCTCGTGGATGTTCTCCAGCAAGAGCACTTTGATCTTTTGCTTGGGGTACGACGTAGCCTCGGGCTTGATTTCGGACATGAAAACTCCGTGTGGACTCTTACGCCAAGCCTGGCGCGGGTTCAAGAGCCCGAGGCCCCTCATCGGCACATGACGCCGTGAATTCGCTGGTGAAAATGCCTCGGCCGTCCGAATCGCACAGGTGGGGAGACAGGCGACCTAGACCCGCACTGCGACAGGAGCGCAAGCGTTCTCAGAACACCTCGATATTTTCGATGCACGAAAGATCGATGGTGGTCTCGATGCGATAATTACTCTCGTTCGTGTGGCGCTCGGCATGGAAGATGTCCATCGGATAGGTCTGTCCAAGCTCGAGTTCGAGCTGCGACGCAAGCTCGTCGAGCTCGATGGTCTCGGCTAGCGCGCCGTGCACGCCGCCGAGGTCGACGGCGAGTCGGCTGTTGATGAACACCCAGAGGTCATCGTCGCCTCGGAAGGTGAACTGTTCGCCACCTCGGTAGGTGAACTGCGTATGCGCTTCAGTAGTGAAGAGGAAGTTGTGCTTGGCCTTCTCGCGGCTCAGCTCGATATTGAGTCCCGGAATCACGACGCCCCTGTCCGGACCGTTGCCGAAACCCTGCCCATCTACCGGGAAAAACTCACTGTTGTCGTAGACGAACACGCCCTCGCTCTCTTCGGTAAACTGGAGAACCGTGGGCACACGAATGTTCACGCCGTCGACGTCGCGATACCACTGATCGAACGCGGCCTTGCTGGTTGTGACCTCGGTGCCGCCCGTCGGGGCGTAGACAGGCTTGCGATCTGAACCGAGTTCGAAGGCGACGATGCCCCTGAGTCTACCGGCGTAGGACTCGAAATCGGGGTGCGCCTCGGTGAAGTCGCGAACCACGACTTCGAGGCCCTGGTCGCATTTCCCAGAGGGCGCGCTCGGATTTGGCGACGTGGGGTCTGACGGAGACCAGGGAGTGGAGGCATCCGAACCGTCGGAGAGACCCGCGTCCGCCAGCGTATCGCCCCCTCCCACGGGGTTCGAGCTCTCATCAAACGAAGGAGCGGAAGCCGCGGCACACCCACCCACGAGCATCGACCCAATCCCCAACCACCATCCCGCGTACTTCATCCGACCTCCGTGTCGGAGGTCTTGCCACATCATAAAACTTCAAAGCAAGCGAACTGTGACGCAGGGTTCCCTACAGCGAAGTTTTCTGGTCAACCCTGTGAGTGGCTTCACGGACCGCGTATTCTGTAAAATTGACAGGAAATTTTTGCTGCCAGTTGGGAAAAATCAAAAAAGTGAACAAAAGGTCTGCAGTGTTTGCCTCGAAGAAACAAAGAGCTGTTAGAAGGGATGGGTAAGCCCTGTTGCCTACAAAGGAGTTTCCAACGATGACCACCCTCGGCAACCACTCTTCTCACTGGACTGCGACCTGGATTGAGGCCTTCGAAGCGGAGCGCGGTCGTCAGTGGATGTACGACGGCACCGCGAAGGAAGTCGCGGAGGCCATGGGCTGGAAGGTCCTCGAGACACACGGCAGCAACGACATGGTTCTAGCCGAGCGCTCGGCGGGACTTTGGGTTGCCATCGGCGCCCTGCCGCGCGGCCACGGTTTCGGCTTCTGGTCCGTGGACATTCAGGCTTCCTGAAAGCCCACATTCTGCGCAGGTGGCCCGTTCATGTACCTTGGTCTGTCCCAAGGATAGGTCAAGATGAACGCGGAGCGCCTGGTTCTCGGTTTTGATGTGTTGCAGGGAGCAGTCGCCGTACTGTTCCTGATGGCCGGGGCTCCGAAGGTCCTCGGAACCTGGCGCGCACGGGCCATGTTCGACCACTTGCGCGTTCCCCAACAGCTGATGGTTGTCGTAGGCGTGCTCGAAGTCGCCGTGGCACTGGGCCTTTGTATCGGGTTCTTCAACCACGTGATCAGCGTGTTTGCTGCCCTGGTCGCCTGCCCGCCCATGTTCGGCGCGATGATGACGAACATCACCCGCTCGCGTAGGCGCGAAGCCTGGCTGCCGACGGGCATGCTTCTCGGACTCTGCGCTCTCATCGCTTTCGTGCGCTGGGGCTGAGCGCCGCCCTTCACCCTGCCCGTGCCTGTGGCCGACCGCCACTCGCGCCTCGCTCACGCACCCCAAACCCGCGGACGGAGTTCAGGTTGCTCGGCTTGCGCTGTGAGGCCGACGCGGACTACTTCGCCGCCCTACGCTTGCGCGCCTTGCGTGCTGGTTCTGCCGCAGGCGCAGGCACTTCAACCGGAGCTTCAGGCCCCAGGATCGCAGGGGTCGTGACTGCATCGATTGCGTCGACCGCTGGAACCTCGCCTGCGTTGGAGCCGCCGATGACCAGCGTCGCCCCACGCTCTCCTTCCGCGCTCGCCACGCCTGACCGCGCAGCGCGCAGCAGGACGAAGCCGAGCACTGCGAGCGCAATTCCCGTGGCCGTTGCCCACATCCAAGCGCGGGGGAGGTTGCGCAGGAATCTGGGAGTGATGCGACGCAGCGTGGCTACGTGCTCGCCGAAAGAGCTCTTCCAAGGCGCTAGCACGAGCTGGGTTTGCGCCGGACCTGCGCGTCTGCGCGCCCCCGCCTTCATGCACTTCGCGGTGACCGGCACTGTTTCGAGCGCCTCAGCCAGTGCGTTACGCATCTGTTGCGCATCGTCGAAGCGCGCTTCCCGCTCAGGTGCCAGTGCGCGAGCTATCACCTGTGACAACGCCTGACCGAGCTCCGGATGCAGTTGAGCCACACTCGGCGCCGAACGCGATGACACCAAGAGAGCCAGTTCGGCGAGGTTGTCGTGGTTGTAAGGCACGTGACCCGTGAGCCATTGATAAAGAAGGATGCCGACGGCGTAGAGGTCCGCGCGCCCGTCGAGGTCGCGCCGCCCACGCAGCTGCTCCGGCGACATGTAGCAGGGGGTACCGAGGGTAATGCCGACTCGCGTCAACTGACGGAGTCGCGGACGCCTGCCGCCTGGGCCCGTCGCAGGCGTGGACGCGGCCGCGGGAGAAGCTGCCGGTTCCTCTTCGGCAATCTTCGAGATACCGAAGTCGAGCAACTTGGGAAACCGCCCATCGTTGTCGCGCACCACGAACACGTTCTCAGGCTTGAGATCGCGATGAATCAGACCCGATTTGTGTACGGCATCGAGGCCGCTCAGACACTGCATCACGAACTGAATGGCTTCGCGCGCGCGCCAGGGCTCATCGCGCTGCAAGCAGGTCGCAAGCTCTTGCCCCTCGAGCAGCTCCAACACCATGTAATAGAGGCCGTCGTCGGTGACACCGAAATCGAAGACATCGACCACAAACCGATGCTTTACACGGGCGACGCTCTTCGCTTCACGCACGAAACGCGCGGAGGCCGTGACGCGATCTTCCTGTGAAGGCGTGAGAAACTTGATGGCCACGGGACGGTCGAGAGCTTCATGAACGGCTGCCCACACGGCACCCATTGCTCCCTCACCGATTTGCTCCCGCAGACGATATTTGCCAGCGACGATTAGACCGACTTCCAAAGGCGACTCCACCAAGCCGAACGCGACCCGAGCGCTAGATCAAATGGTATACGCGTTTGCTCGCCGCGCAGAACTCTCGTTTGCATTGTTTTCCGAAACACGGATTTCAAAACACCTGGCCACCCCTTTTTAGGACCTATTTCGTAGGGTGAAATACGCGGGTTCCTGCGACTGTCCCACCTAGATGCACAGTCACTGCGCGTTTTCCCCACATGGACGAGGCGATCCCTGCACCGATTGTCCCAGTGCCCGCCACACGCGGTAAATCTCCGCGCCCGTAGTCAACCTACGATACGACTGCACCACCACGCCCAACCTACGATACGATCACTGCCGACATGACGGCATCCTTCTTTCGCACGGCGAAGCTCGGTCCCTCTTGGACAGATCTCGCGTTTCAGCTTGGCTATATGGGGGCCTACCGTCTAATGCGGGCCTATTGGCAGCTGCGCAGACCCACGACTCACGGTGCGCTCGTAACGCTCTGGTGCCAGGGGGAAGTCCTGCTCGTCCGCCACTCCTACGTGCCCTACTACAGCGCGCCCGGCGGCTACATACGGACCGGAGAAGATCCCAAGCGCGCTGCGCAGCGCGAGCTGATGGAGGAACTCTCGCTCTCCATCGAGCCCGAAAACCTTTCCCTGTCTCTTGACCTTACGCACGTCTGGGAAGGCAAAAACGACCACGTCAGGATCTATCACGCAGAGCTCGCAGAGCGCCCCCACCTACGCCTCGACTACCGCGAGGTCGTCGAAGCGTTTTGGTTCCGGCCCGAGCAAGTGCGAGAGCTGGATGTCTTTCCTCCCCTCAAGCAAGCGATAGCTCAGCAACACAGCTCGGCGTTGACCGGCACACAGAGCCCCGCGTAAGCGCCGCCATCCCAAAGCAAAGAGCCGCCCCGAGATTCGAGAGCGGCTCTTTGAGATGCCTTTTGTCGTCAGTTCAATCTGCGACTGACTCAGTGCTGCCGAAACGCCTCAGCGACCCTTGCGGTATGCGCGCACGTTTTGCTCGAGCCCCTGCAGGAGCTCTCGTGCACGCACCAAACCGAGCTCGAGCGCAAGACGTGAGAGGTCGCGCGACAAGTGCGCGCCGGCACGCGATGCGGCCTCGATCTCGCGAGCGCTGAGACGCACGACGGGACGCGCGGGCGCTTCATAACGCAAAGCTTCCTGCTTTCCGCGAGCGACAGACTGCGTCTTCTTCTTGCCCTTTTGCACCTCACTGCGCACGACAGCCTTCTTCGGCTGCGCCACCCGGGTCTTCGACTGCTTCGGTGCTTTGGGTGCTTTCGGCAAACTGACCGCCTTTGTTTTCTCGCTTGGCTGCGGCCGAGCGCTCTGCTTCGGCGAGCCAAGATCTTGCGTGTCGAGCATGGGCAAGGAGAGTTGCACACGCGCTGGACGTCCACGCGGCTTGCGCTCTTTCTTCTTGTTCTTGGCTTCTTCGAGCGCGCGCTTCCACGCAGGCATCGGCTCGAGTAAATCGGCCAACCACGCATCGAGCTGCGTCCGGTCGGCGATGCGCGAAACCGCGTCCGGCCAACCGTACCCCTCTTGTTCTTCGCCCAAAAACAGCGAGATACAAGACCTATGGGCGATGTAGCGGTCGAGCTGCGCGTCCCACGCACAGGAGTAGCCGACTATGATCCCTACCCAGGGCTGCCTACGCTGCTCATCCGTACAAAAATGCGCCAACGACGGGAACGACACCACGCGGCGACGACCCAGCTGTTCTGCGAGTTGTTCTCGCTGCTCAGCATCGCGCATGATGAGCGCTACCGGTGCCTCAATACGGACCGGCAACGCAACGATTCGGCGACGGGCACCCGCCGCAACTTCGGTGCTCTGCTCGAAAGACATCTGCTCACAACATAGTAAAGGTTTGCGCTTCGGCCAGCCGAACTCGGCGCCTATGGAACTTCTATTCTCATTCTAACTCTGCTCGGAGCCTACGCCCAGCGCGCGTTTCGCATCTTCGACGCGAGCAAGGATCTCGCGTGCATGGTTTAAAAACACGACACCCGCGTCAGACAAGCGAACCCCTCGGTGAATTCGTTCGAACAGCTTGACACCCAGTTCGTCCTCGAGATTGCGTATCTGACGGCTCAGCGGCGGCTGCGCGATATGCAGGCGCTCAGCCGCACGGCTCACGTTGCCCTCTTCGGCCACGGCAACGAAGTAACGAACTTGAGAGAAACTCACCGTGCCTAGCCTAACCGATTTAGGGCGAACCCAAGCCACTTCCGCTGTGCTGAGGCTGCGCGCTGCGCAAACCACGGCCCTGGCACAGGCGACCGCCTTGCCAGATCCCTAAAGTATAGGTGAACTGAGCACGCCTCGTACAGACTGGATGCGCATGAGTCAAATCGAGATTCTCAGCGCTGCTGAATGCGCGAAGATGCGGCGTGCGGGCCGAGTCGCAGCGGAAACGCTCGCCTTCGTGACGGGCCAGCTCAAGCCGGGTATGTCCACCGCCGACGTGGAGCGACTTGTCCGCGAGGACACCGCGCGCCGCGGGGGCAAACCTAGCCAGCTGGGCTATCAGGGCTTTCCCGCCGCAGTCTGCACCAGCCGCAATCATGTGGTCTGCCATGGCATCCCCAACGCTGAAGAGCGCCTGGCGGAAGGCGACATTGTCAATGTAGACGTCACCACGGAATTTGAAGGGTTTCACGGCGACACGTCGGTCACGGTTCTGATCGGCAAGGTAAGTAGCGAAGCCCAGCACGTCGTCACGGTGGCCGAGCTATGCCTTCGCGCCGGAATCTCCGTGGTATCTCCCAAAGCTCGCCTCGGGGACATCGGCGCAGCTATCGAGGAAGTGGCGCGAGCCCATGGTTGTAGCGTCGTTCGTGACTTTGGAGGCCACGGAATAGGCCGCAAAATGCACCAAGCGCCTCACGTCTCCCACGTGGGAACTCGAGGCGCAGGTCCACGCCTGCGGCCCGGCATGGCGTTTACCATCGAACCGATGGTGAATTTAGGGGGACCTGACGTGCGCGTGCTCTCCGACGGCTGGACTGCCGTCACCTCCGATGGCCGACTTTCCGCACAGTTCGAACACACGGTGCTTGTGACTGATGAAGGGGTAGAAATTCTTACCAAAGCCCCGATTTGAGCAGGTTCGTTCAAGGCCCTGGCAGTCGCGTGTGAGATAAGCGACCCCATGCTCACTTCCTTATCTCGCGCGCTCGCGCTTGTTTTGCTCGTGACCCTCGTCGCGTGTGGAGAAGACGGCTCCTCCGGGGGGAACGAGTTCATGTTCCCGCCCGTGTACACGCCTCCAGTCACCGACCCTGTTGGGGGTGATGGAGACAGCTTCCCGACGTGGCCGCAACCCGATGGCGGCGGTTACATGCCCGGAGAAGATGCGGGCCTAGACGATGATGCTGCAATTCTAGAGGACGGCGGTTCTCTGGAAGATGCAGGCCCGCTACCGTTCATCTCTCCTTATGAGCCCACGGCCTGTCATAAGGCGCTCACAGACCACGGGGAAGATCCACTCTGCGCGAGCTGCGCCTGTGGACGTTGCAATGCGGAAGCCACTGCGTGCGGCGCAGACGCGAAGTGCGTAGCGGCGGCCGCTTGTATGCATATCAACAAATGCACGGGCGTAGCCTGCTACTGTGGCACGGACCTGTTGGGATGCGCGCTCAGCATCACCGGTCCCTGCAAAGCAGAGTTTGAAAAGGCCGCTGGTGCGACCGGCGAACCCGCCATCAAAGCAGCACTGGCGAGCAAAGTGAACCCGCTTGCGAAGGCGCAAGCACTGGCCACATGCGCGGGTGGAAGTGCCAAGTGCGACGTGGCGTGCAGCGCATCGAACTCCGCCTGTGGCTTCACCGACCTATCATGCCAGCAGCGCTATTGTGCAGAGGATCCTGCCGTTGAAGCAGCGCGCGCGGAGTCTGCGCTGAAGCCGGCAACGCCGGTCATCACGCGGATTTCGGTGAACGGAACAGCAGTGTGGAACCAGGGCGACGCGACCGCACCCGAGCTTGCTCCCAACGACAGCGTCGTGCTCGAAGGCACGGGCTTTGGGGCAGGTCCTGATGTGGACTTCAGCAAGCTGCTCGTCGGCAACGTCCGCGTGCTCGAGACCGACCTTACGATATACGAACAGCAGCTCGACATCGGCAGGCAAGTGCACTCAGAGACCCCCACGGTGCGCAGCTCGTGGAAGAAGGACATCGCTGCCTGGACCGACACCCGCGTTGAGTTTCGCGTGCCCGGGCACGTCACTCGGGGCCCGATTTTGATGCAGGTGCAGAAGCGCACCGGCGCCAACCTCTCCTACGTGTATCCGGGCGAGACCCACGCGGTCGTCGATGCGCTGACCATCCGAATCGCAGATCCCAAGTTCCAGCACGGCTGCGACGTTGTCAGCGAGCTCTCCGATCCGGTCGCATCTAACGCGATTGCGGTCACCATCAAAAACGAGAACCTCACGAGCCTCGTCAAAAAGGGACGCGAGATCTTCTGGTCCTACGACTACAACATCGGCCTGGTGCACCAGGTACGTGGTCTGGACTGGAAGGCTATTCTCGAGAAGAAGACCACCGACCCGATTACCAAGGAGGTCGCCGATCCGCTCAAGCTGTTCGGGGCTTACCCCACCAAGGCCGGCGAAGTACCGACGGAAGCCATCGAGCCCGTCTACTTCAAACCGTACCCCCAGAAGAACCCGATTCCGGGCTTCCTCACACTCACCGGTCAAAAGACCGAGGGCAACACGCGCGATACCGGATTTGTGGGCTATCGCTACGCTGAATCGACCAATCCCTACACCGGCGACGGCGAGTGGATCGGCTTCAACTGCGCGTCCTGCCACGGCTACCGCATCGAATGGGAATCGGCGCCTGGTGTGAAGGCGACCAAGGTCATCCCGGGTTTGCCGAACCCGCGCTGGAGCATGAAGTGGGCCGTCCTCGGGACCTTCAAGGGCGTGATTGCAGATGAGCCCGGGCCCATCTGGGCGCCAGGCACGCAGAAGGTCGATAAGACCGCTCTTATCTACGCGATGCCCCACGGCCATGGCGAACACGATCTCGTGCGAATTCATGGCGAAGGCAGCATGACGGACAACGACTACGGCTTTGCGCCGATAGCTATCCCGAACGTCACGCACTACTTGCCGATTCGCCGCTCTCTCTCACACACGGAATCCTACGTAGGCTTCGAAGGCTCCTATATCCACGCGGAAGAGCCGGACGGAGCACTCGGCTCGATGGATGCCGACTCGTTGAAGGCGTTGACTGCCTATATGGCGCAGCTCGACACCAACGATGACCAACTGCGCAGCGTGGGCGTCTACCGCTACCTGAAGTTCAAGAAGCAAGATGCAGCGCTCGGCAACGACAGCGAAGGTACGTTCGTGCAGAAGGGCGCGCGCAGTTATCCCGACGTCAAAGCGCGACTCGACAAAGGTGCCGCGATCTTCCAGAAGAACTGCGCGAGCTGCCACCAAGACAGCGTCGACCAGTACACGACCGAGCGCATGATCCCGCTGCACGAGGTGGGACGCTTCTTTGAGCCTACAGTCTATCACCGGGAAATGCAGTCGATTCGCGTGTCGTTCTTGCGCGACTTGTACTGGACGCAGCACCGCGGTCTACTCTCGGACGGCCACGTGCGTAACCTCGACGACCTCGTGCATCCCGACCGCTGCAAGGAAGGTAGCGACCTCTACAAGCGCTACTACACCGTGCACGCGCCGACTACGCTACCTACTGCGGGGCCCGATTTCCCGGCCACTATCGAGCACGAAAACGTGCGCGGTGACGTGTTCCGCGTGCTCCGCGGAACCGACGGCAGCGAGACCTCGCAACAGCGAAACCGCTTCATTGAACGCTTCCGGTACTTCTCTCCTTTGGCCTCGGATCCCGCGCACTACTACTGGGACTACCAGAAGATGCGCAGAGAGTACGGCCCCTGGGAAATCGGCACGGCCGCCCCCATCGGACTGCCAGCTGCACCCCACCCGTGGTGCGCAGAGAATCAAGCTGAGGTCGACGACCTCGTCTTGTACCTGACCTCGCTCTAGAAAAGCTCAAGCCCCGCTGCGCAGGCGGGGCTCATAGCTCGAGACTTCCTCCTCCAAGCTCGAGCACCTCTCCCGTTACGTAAATTTCACGCCCCTCTGAGACCGCTACACGCAGATTCGAAGGGCGCCCTGTGTACTCCCCTTGCTCGATCTCAAGAGCGATGGGGAGCGCACGGCCCGTGGCGAGCATGAAGCCGCCGAGATTGGCCGCCGCCGAACCCGTGGCGGGGTCTTCGAGCAGGCTCTGCCCTACTTCGAAGAAGAAGCGCGCAAGCACGCGGCCTCGCGGGAGCGTGGCAAACACGTAGACCATGCAATCGCCATCGAGCGAACGAAAGCCTGCGAGGGCTTCATGCTTCGACTCGATTTCTCGCACCGCAGCCTCGCGCGTGATGGGAACGATCAGCTGCTCTTTGCCTGCGTTCACCCACAAGGGTCGCTCACCGATGTCCCGCTCCGAGAGACCGAGTGCCTCGGCAAGCGCACTTTTTGAGCCCGAAAATTCGCGGAACGTCGGAGCATTGGCCTTCAGTGTGTACGCCGCACCCGAGGCAGCCACGGGGATGATGCCTGCATCCATTTCTAGCGTAAGCGCTGAACCGAGCGAACGCAGGAGCCGCACAACGTGAGCCGAGCCGAGGGTGGGATGTCCCGCGAATGGCATCTCAAAGGTTGGCGTAAAAATGCGCACGCGTGCATCCGCACGGGACGAAGGCAGTAAGAAGGTGGTTTCGGACAGGTTGAACTGACGCGCAAGCGCCTGCATGGTCTCTGTGTCGAGCTCGCTGCCATCCTCAAATACGCACAAGGAATTGCCCGTGAATCGCTCTTGCGCTCGGGTAAACACGTTCACGATGCGGTAGTGGAGACGCGGCATGGAGCGAAGGATAGCGCTGTCCCGACTTGGGCGAGCGCTTGTGTGGCCACAAAAACGTGCGCCCGAACACGCACACATGGGCACGAGCGTTGCTTTAGAAGGCGCCATGGAGCGCTCGCCTGTCATCGTCGAAGCCAACGTCCCGTTCGCGTCCACCAACGCCGCGGTCCTGACTCTCACCCGTGGCGCTTCGGGCTGGAATACTTGGACTTTCATGCGGCAAGACGCGGGCACACGCATCACGGTGGGATCGCAACGTAGCTGTGATTGGCAAGTGACGGCCATCGGTGTGCCGCCTGTAATCCTGTTCTTTACGGGCGATACCTTGTGGGCAGGCATTGAGCGCGCGAACAAACACGTGTTGCGCAACGACGCCACGCTGCCGCGCGGTTGGACGCAACTCCGCCACGGCGACCGCATGGAGTTAGGCATCGCACGCATCGGCGTGGCGCTTGCCCCCGACCTGCGCGCTGAGCCATCCAAGCTGCTGAGTCCGCATGCAGGTACGCTCTCAGAGCTTGAGCATCATCTCGTGGCCACACCAACAGCCGCCATCCTGCGCCTCATCCGCGGGAAGTCCGAGCGTGCAGCCTGGACCTTTCGCGCGAGCGATATGGGCATCGGGGTCACAATTGGCGCCGCGAAATCCTGCGATTGGCCGATCGTCACAGGCGGTCCCGAGCGCTGCGAATTGGCTCTGCTTTTTGCGGGTGGAACGCTGCTCGCCAAGCGCAAGCACAAGAGTCGCCGCGTGCGTGTAGACGGCCTCCCGCTTGGCGAGGAATGGGCCTTCGTCCAACAAGGATCACGGATCGAGATAGGTCTCGCATGCCTCGAGTTACAGCTTGGGCCCGAGACCACAGGCTTACCCCCATTGCCTCCGGGCGTCCCCCGAGACTCGAGGTCCTATCCGCCCATTCCGATCGTCCTGCATTCGCGCGCAGATGTGCTTGTGCCCATGGTGCCACCACCGCCGCCCCCGGTGGGGCTACCCCGCTTGGGACCGGCCTCTCCACAAAGAAAAACCGGCATGCAAACGATTTCAGCCCAGAAGAAAGCTCGCAAGCTACCACCGCCACCACCGCCGCGACCTGCAGTGCTCGTTTCAGGGGAGTTTGCGCGGCCCGTCCCTCCTCCGAACCTGGCAGAAGCCGACCACGCGCACCCGCGCCGGCAAACCGCCGCAACTGCAGCTCGTCTCAAATTGAACCATACGAAGACCGCATGGCGCCACCTCAAGAAGACGTTCGCAGGGCGGCGCACGACCGAGCTCGAACGCTACGCGCTCTGGGTGTTCTTTTTGTCGGTGTTGTACGCGGGCTGGGTGTGGCTCCTCGACGCGATGTGACACTTAGAAGTGTGTTCCACAAGAAGTAGCCCGCCTCAACGCCGATCCATCCCGACCGCCAGCGTTGAAAAACCTCAAGATACAGGCAGTATCCTTGCGGTTTTTCGCCTTGTCGGATCGGGCGCCTCGACGCCGATCCGGGCTCCTTCTTGTGGAACACCTTCTTAGGCTGTGGCGCGAGTTACACCGCGTGCGCTCAGCTCGATTCCACTAAGCACATCTTTGAGCTGTTCGAATGTCGCGCGCTGCGTATCGGGAGAAGGCGCAAGCGGATTGAGCACGCAGACGTCCACTCCTTGTTCGGCATAGGCGCGGATACGCGCTCGCACGTGGGCCTCGTCGCCTGTAACTCCGATCGCATCGCACAACCTGTCGCTCATCGCCCTGGCGACGCCGAGCCTATCGCCCTTCGCAAAGGCTTCCTTTACAGCGAACGCTTCTTCTTCCATGCCGATGAATTGGAAGAAGCGGTTGTAGCCACCGGTCGCCACATACGGCCCAAACGCGAGCCGCACGATGTCTCGCCCCTGCGCAATCGATGGCACCACACACACGTGGAGTCGCGCCACGACCTCGAGCTTACTGGGATCGCGACCTGCCTCCTCAGCGCCGCGCCGCACCTCGGCCAGCACTTGCGGCAGCGCCGACTCCGGGACCATGTTGAGCACGACACCATCGGCCAACGCACCGGCTAGACGCAGCATCTGCGGATTCAGCGCGCCCACGAGCAAGGGCACGTCGGCCTTCGCTGGCAGACGAAAGTTCTTCATATTCAGGGTCTCACCTGACACATTGACCTTCTCGCCCGCGAAGGCCTTTTTCAGCGCGCCTAGAGCTTCGCGCATGCGCACCACGGGCTTGTCGAATGGCTGCCCCGCCCAGTCGCGCACGATGTTCTCCGACGAGATGCCGAGTCCGAGCGCAAAGCGCCCACAGGTCAGCTCGTGCTGCGTAAATGCGCCGAGGGCGTGAACCATCACCGAGCGCGTGGACAACGGCAACACGCCCATCCCGATACGCACACCAGGAACTGCCTGGCTCAACGCACCCGCAAGGCCGTAGCACTCCGCGGCATTCACCTCGGCCAGCCAAATCTCCTCGTAGCCTTGGGCACACAGCGCTTTGGCGAGCGCCACGGCATTTTGTGCCACAGGTGGCTGCATCGGGACCATGGGCAGAGTGAGTCCGAGACGGGGGCGCATAGCGGTCATAGGCCAATCTCTACCACATGCGGCGGACTCGGCCTATGGGGTGCCGCGCCTACGCCTCGCTTGCGCGGGCCACCGAGACTATAGAGGCGAGCGATGTCCCTCTCGTTCCAAGTACAAGCCCTCGACGTCGCCTCGCGCGCACGTCGCGGCGTACTCACTACGGCCCACGGCGCCGTGCAAACCCCGGCTTTTATGGCCGTAGGCACACGCGCCACCGTCACCGGTCTGACACCCGACGACCTGCGCGCGGTGGGCACGCAAGTCGTCTTGGGCAACACCTACCACTTGATGCTCAGGCCTGGCCCAGAGCTCTTTCAGCGTGTGGGCGGCATTCACGCTTACATGAAGTGGGACGGGCCTGTGCTCACGGATTCTGGCGGCTATCAGATATTCTCGTTGCCCGGGGACAGGACCATCAACGAGAAAGGCGCTCGTTTCAGGAGCTACGTGGATCAGCGCATTCACTTGCTCTCGCCTGAAAAATCCATCGAGATGCAGACTGCCATCGGCTCGGACATCATGATGGTGCTCGACGAATGCGTCGACTCCAACTCCGATGAAGCCCGCACACGCGCCGCCATGGAGCGAACCCATCGCTGGGCGCTGCGCAGTCTCGCCGCGCGCACCAACCCTGAGCAAGCGCTGTTCGCCATCGTGCAGGGCGGCGTAGTGGCGGACTTGCGCCGCGAATCTGCCGCTTTTCTCACGCAGCATCCGTTTGATGGCTTTGCCATCGGTGGACTTGCCGTGGGCGACACGCGCGCACAACGCGAGGACATGACCCATTTGGCCGCAGAGCTCTTGCCCGAGGACAAGCCACGCTACTTGATGGGCGTCGGCACACCCCCCGACTTGCTTTACGCCATGTTGGCGGGTGTCGATATGTTCGACTGCGTTTTGCCGACCAACCTTGGCTGGCAGGGCACCGCATTTACATCGACAGGTCGCGTGCGTGTGACGCGTGGTGCCTGCGCGACTGCAGACGTGCCGCTCGACGCCCATTGCGCCTGCAATACCTGCCAGACCTTTAGCCGCAGCTACCTGCACCATCTCTTCAAGTGCAGTGAACCGTTGGGGCCGCGGCTCCTATGCATTCACAATCTGCACCACTACCACACACTGATGGCCGAAGCGCGAGAGGCCATCGAGCGCGGTGTGTACGCGGAGTACGCGAAACAAAAGCTCGAGGCGATAGACCGACACGAGCACAGCGAACACCGTCTCAATACGCGCGCTGAGGCCTGAGGCATCACAGGAAACGACCCGCGTGCTCAGAACGGCGCGGTCTCCGAAACCACGACCTCCTCGCTGCTCGGCGCAAAGTATCTCGCGCTCAGTCGTCGCTTTTTTTCTGTGGACGATAGGGATGGACCCAACTCAAAAATGGGTTGACCGTTCGCGTTTGAATCCAGACCTTACCGCGTCCAGAAAAGCGCACCACGAGGCCCTCACCACCAAACAGGAAGGACTTCACACGGCTGCCGAGCCCGAGGCCTGGCAACACGCTCACCTGATATTGCAGCGTGTCCTCGAACGCGACCACGTAACCCGTGTCGACCATCATCTCCTCGGTTACGTCCATCTCGAGCACCGCCCCGTAGGCGTTGAAAAAGAGGTCGCCGTCACCCTGCCCCTGCAAGAGCACGAGCCCCTGGCCTGAGAAAAAGCCGCGCGCTCCCTCCCACTTGGCGGAGATTTCCACCCCCTCACCGTGGGCCAGATAGGCGCCGCGCTGCACGCGCAAACGGTTGCCGCGCAGCTTGTAATGCACGATGTCCCCAGCTGGCCCGGGAGCGAGCATCAGTTCGCCTGGACGGTCGGCCGTGAACGTGTTCACGATCATACTTTCGCCCGCGAACATGCGCCCCATGCTTGCCAGCACTCCGCCCTTGAGGCCTGCTTTGAGGCCGATCCAAGGATCCATGGAAGCCATGGCCGCAGGTTCTGCGAACACTTTCTGGCCTGCAGCCAGCCGCAGCTTGAGCAGGGCGAAATCCGGACGCCCGAGAATGTCGAAATCGATGGATGAAGTCATCGCGATAATCCTTCAGGCTCGCGGGCGCAGCAGGGGGCCGAGTAGTTTGCCGAAGCTCGGGGGATTGTGGCTCTGACAGTAAAGCTTACCTTTGCCACGAAAATGGCACACGAGGCCCTCACCGCTCAGAAAGCTCTGAATCCAGCTAGTTCCGACTTTTGAGACGTCGAACTGCAACGTGTCCTCGAACGCAACGATGTGCCCCGAGTCCACGATGTATGTGCCATCGACAGGCACCTCGTAGATTGCACCGAAACTGTTGATGAACACGTCTCCATCACCCGAGCACTTGACCCAGAACACGCCCTCACCGGAGAACAGCGCCTTGCCCAAGCCCTGAAAACTCGCGTCGATTGCGATGCCAGGCCCCGATGCGAGCCAGCTCGAGCCTTGAACGATGAGCGAACCGCCGCGCAGCGTGTGATGGACGATGTCGCCGCACAGGCCTGGCCCTAAAATGAGGTTCTGATTGGGAGCCGTAGCAGTGAAGTGATTGAGGAAGTAATTCTCCCCCGCCACCATGCGCTTGACGCCGCCCCAGAAGCCGCCGCCGCCCTTCTTACTGGCGCTCGTCTCCACGGTAAAGCCAGTCGACATAGCGACCATGGCGCCGACCTCGCAGACGATCGTTTCACTCTGTTGCAAGGTTAGCTTGATGACCGATGCCGAGGGGCGTTCGAGTATTTCTGCGTGCACAAAAAGCTCCTTCAAGCCTCAGAGATGACTGTTGGCCCAGCTGGCGAGCCCCGAAAGCGAGCGACTCTGCAAGTAGATGCGCCCGCGCCCGCGGATGCGAAGTACGAGCCCTTCTCCGCTGAAGAAGCTCGAAAAAACCCCGGCGGCCATGCCTAAGCGAAGCTCGAGTGTGGGCTCGTACGCAACCAGGTGCCCACTGTCGACCACGTATTCGCCGTCGACCTCCTTCTCGACCAGCCCACCGTAGGCGCCGAACCACACCCGCCCCTGCCCTGTAACCTTCATCCGAAACAGGCCCTCGCGCGCAATGAAACTGCGCAGCCCCGCATAGCCGAGGCCCAGCTCGATGTCCGGGTCGCAGGCGAGGAAGGCTCCCGGCTGCAGGAACAGCGATTGCCCCTTGAGGTCGATGCACTCGATGTCCCCAGGCATCGGCTGCGTGAGTACCAGCTCCCCTTCGCTCTCCGTGGAGAACTCATTGAGGAACAAGGTCTCGCCACCAAGCAGGCGCCTCAAAATTGCTCTTAAAAAGCCGCCATTCCAGCGCGTGCGCAAGGAGATGGAGCTCGACATGCTGGCCATGGCGTCGGATTCGGCGACAATTCGATCGCCGCGTGCGAGGCGCACGAGCAGGTTCGCAAACGAGGGCCGATTACGGATCTGAATCTGCATCACGACGGATTCTGTCAGACCCTCCCCATCTGCCAAACAATTTTGTGTTGCCTACTCGGGGTTTGCGCTTCCGAGGCGAACGCGCGAGGCTTCGAGCCAAGGAGCTACCATCGTGAGTTTGCTGGCGTATCTGATCGACATCTACACCTACGTGATCTTCGCGGCGATCGTGATCTCCTGGATCCCGAACCTACGCGAAAACTTCATTGGGCAATTCATCGCCTCTGCCACCGAGCCCGTATTTGGTGTGGTGCGGAAGATCTTGCCCAACCTCGGCGGATTCGACCTCTCACCACTCGCCGTGCTTCTCGCTCTCAAGTTGTTGCGCCGGCTCATCCTGTCCCACTGAGGCCCCGACTTGGAGCGCTCCGGCGTGCCTTTGCACCTCGGCCCAGTTCTCGAGCAGGGGCTGCGTCTCGCCGAGCTTGAGCTTCTCGGCGCTGCTTTTTACGTCGCGAATGCGCTGTGAGAGGTCGGGGTGGGTGCCCAGGAACGCCACGAGACTCGGCGCTCCACTCTCGCTTTTCTGCAAAATTTCGAAAAACTGCGCGAGAGCGAGCGGATCCACCTTGGCCGCGACAAGTGTCTTGACGGCATCCATGTCCGACTCGTGTTCTTGTTCGCGCCCGTAGCTGTTGATGGCCCCATGGCGCAAAATCTCGAGCGCCACGGCCGCAACGCCGCTCACGTCGCCGAACAAGAGCTGAATTCCGGCCACCACCCCGAGCGACTGCGCGATGCGCTGCATACCGTGGCGACGCGTCACGTGGGCCATTTCGTGGGCCAGAACGCCCGCCAGCTGCTCGGGAGTTTCCGCGGCGCGAATGAGCCCCGTGTAGACGACCATGGGCCCGCCCGGCAGCGCAAACGCGTTGACCGTCGATGCCTCGACGACTCGGGGCTTGAACTTGAACTCACCCGGAGCCTCTTTCGGAGCGAGTCGCTCCATGATTCGCTCGATGGCTTCGGTGATCACGGGGTCTTTGAGCACCGTGCCGCCCACATCCATGTTTTCGATGGCGAGCTCACCGAGCTTTTCGTCGAGCGAAGCCGGGAGCACCGCAACCGACGCGCTGCCTGCTTGCTTGAGGCCAAAAAATCCGGCGCCTCCAATCACTCCGAGCGCGAGCAGCGCACAGGCCCAACCCCACATGCCGCGACGACTTTCAGCACGGCGCTGCAACAAGATGCGCTCGAGCTTGTCACCGAGCCCGCGCCTTCCGTGCAACTCCAGGGCCTCGGCAAATCCCTTGGCCTCACAGTACAAGGTGACGCCCTCAGCGCCCTTGAGAAACCACATCCGCCCGCTCGCGCCGCCTAGCGAAAGCTCACAATCCCTGAACGCGAGCTTGAAAACTTCTCCTCTGCTCGTGACGCCCGTGAGCCCATCGCCGCCGAAGGAGAGCATCGCACCTGCGCGCCCGCCCTCGATGGTGTCGCTGAATACGCCGCCCTGAAACTCGGGAGAAAGTGCCTGCATGGCCCGAAGCTAGCAGATGGGAGACTTCTCCGTGTGCAGCAGGCTAGCGCTTCAGGCTCACGTACGGGGGGTCGCTGGACGGAAACGTATCCATTCCGGAAATATCGACCAATTCATCACTTATCTCCATGGGAGGCGCTTCCGCACTAAGTATCCATGGGGTTTCGGCGAGCGGATGCTGCGGCATGCGCGCAGCACGCACGGCCTCGGTTGCAGGTCCACTTGTGGTGGGCATATTTGCCTCCTTGTCGATCAGGTAGTCCCCATTCGGTGCGCCGCGCGAGCCGCTTCTGCGAAGCTCGCACAGCCTGAGCGGAGAGGTCGACACGCCCGGCCAGAAAATGGCAGCATGGGCTGTAGGCCGAAACCGCTTAACACCCAGCTCGATACCCCTATGATCCTTCAAGAAGAAGCCGAACGACTCCGCGCCGAGCTCGAAAAGCTCGACCAAGTGCGCGTGCGTGTGGCTCTGTTTGGTCAGCCCGGTGCTGGCAAATCTTCCCTCATCAATGCCTTGGTTGGACGTGAGGTGGCCGTCACAGGCGAGCGCACAGATACCACGGTCGAGGCCTTTAGCTACCATCACGAGGGCGTGAACTACACGGATCTTCCGGGCTTTGGCACCACGAAGTTTCCTACGGAAACCTATTGGGAGCGCTTTCAGCTAGACGAACAAGACCTGCTTTTATGCGTAAAAGACGGAAAATTCAGCGACGCAGACGACCGCATGTTCTTCCAAGAGCTCTGGCAGCGCGGCAAAGTATGCCTGTTTGTACACAACAAAGCCGACACGCTTTGGTCGAACACACGCTCGCTCGATGAGATACGCGCAGAGCTCGAGCGCGATCTGCAAGAGCGGCTCGCACCACATACGGCGCCCTTGGTGTTTACGAGCTGCCGCACCAAGGACGGCCTCGATGAGCTCGAGCGCGCGATTGCAAACCATCTGCCGGACGCGAAGCGGGAACGCTGGGAGCGCGCAGCCGCTGCCTACTCCGAAGAGTGGCTGTTGCGTAAGCGCAAGCTCATCAAGCGCGAGGTGCACATCGGCGCGGCGCTCTCGGCGCTCAATGGCTTCAATCCAATTCCCGGTGCCGACCTGGCCATCGACCTGTCAGCGCTAGCCGCGTTGCTCGTGCGCATTCGCGGGCACTACGGCCTGAGCGACTCGAAGCTCGAGCGCTACTTGCAGTACGCACCTGCAGTCAAAGCGCTGACCGACAAGATGCTGAAATACGCAACGCGTGAGGGCGTCCTGGCCTTGGCGCGTCGCTTTGCCAGTCGCCAGCTCGAAAAGCAGGTCACGAAGATGGTCCCATTCATCGGCCAGGCAGTAGCGGCCAGCGTCGGCTATGGCATCACCTTGCAGGTGGGCTTCGAGTTCCTCGAAACGTGCCATGAGCTCGCCCTGCAGGTCATGAAAGCAGAGCTCAAATCCACCTGAGCGCTGCGGCAGCGCTCTCTGCACGCATGACCGTCCATGTGCGCTGAGGGAAAAGAAAAAATTCATCCTGAGAATGAGTCACCCCCCCCTTCGAGGGGTATTCGTGGGCTTGCGCACGCGTAACAATCGAATCCTGGGAAAACACCGGCTTCCGCATGGGAGCCGAAAGGACATCAGTATATGCGCAGCTGGAATCGCTCTTCGCTCATTGCACTCTCACTCGGCATCATGGCGTGCGGCGACAGTGGTGGTAGCAACGGGGCGGCGAAGCGTGGGGGAGAGAGTTACACCGCAATCCGCGATGCGTTGGCGTCCCCGACAGGCACGGTCAGCGCGAGCACCGCACCTGAAATCGGAGTCGAATTCGAAAAGGTTACGGGCACGAGTTCAACGGCTAAGCAAAAGCAGGCCAGCGCCCAGACCCAAACTTGCTCGGGCGGCGGAACGATCTCCGTGACAGCAGAAGGTGATCAGAACAGCGCGACCTCGGTCATCGACTACGACAACTGCTGTGAGAGCACGTGCTGCACCGATGGCGGTGGCGTTTGGTACTTCTCGACGGTGCAGGGCTCTGAGTATTCGTACTGTGGCAACTACAAGCTCCAAATATCTTGCGAAACGAGCGAGACCACCTCCGTGCAGTACGAGGGTTGCGTTGGGAGCTCGGGCACTTGGGTTTACGTGGTTCGCGTAGGTGGCGAGACCTACGCGGTCACCGGCTCCTATTACGACGGCAATGGCACGCTCGAGGTGACGGGCGCAAACGGTTCCTTTAGCTGCACGTACACCGACGGCAGCGGCTCCTGCACCGGTACCGGCGGTTCTTTCGATTTTTGATGCGGCGCAGGCGGCAGGCTCGAAGTCACAGGACGAACGATGCGAGCTTGTCGCCTAGCAGGCTGCCTAAATACACGGTGCCTTGATGCTCCCGCACGCCCGTGGCCATGCTGAAGTCCGCGTGAACGCCCTGTAAATCGTGGACGATTTGGCCACGGTCGTCGACTGCGATGACCCAAACCGTTCGCTTCGGGGAGAGGACCGCGTCGGGCAGGCGCCATATGAGCTTGCGCAGAAAGGGCGCACGCGGGAGCAGCAGATCGAGCATCGGATCACGCGGACTGGCCTGCGTGATCCAGATCAGACCGTCAGAACCGCGCGCGATGTTGTCAGGAAACCCGTGCAGGTTTTCGATCAACACATCCTGCGTACCTGCGCGTGAACCCTTCAAGAAGTAGCGCAGCACGCGATATCCGCCGGTCTCTGCTACGGCCACGAACGACTCGTCGGCGCTCAGTGCAACGCCATTGGCGAACTTCAAGCCGTCGACAAGTACGCTTACCTTACCGTCGCTATCGCGCCGCAGAAGCCGTCCGGTGCTCGAATGCTCGAGCAGATCTCCGCGCCAATGCTCGATACCAAACCGACGTGATGAGTCGCTAAAGAAAATGCTGCCATCGCTCGCGATAGCTGCGTTGTTACAGAAACCGAACGGCACACCGTCGATTTGGCTCACGAGCGACGTCACCTCGCCTGTACTTGGAATCACCTTGAGCAAACCGCGCTGGGCGTCGCATACGAGCAAGGAGCCATCGGCAAAGATCTCGATGCCCAGGGGTCGCCCGCGCGTACTGGCGAGCTCTTCGAGCTGACCGCTATCCGGAGTGAGCCTTACGATGCGACCATCTACAAGCCCTGTGATCACGCGCCCCTCGTGGTCGACCACCACATCCTCCGGACCGTCTCCTCCTGCGCGATGCAGTCGCAACGAAGCGATGGTGCGCCTTCTGCTGCGCAACTCAGATGCGGGTCGCGGCGGCTGCCAGGTCCGAGGGTCGAGAGCAGGTTTTGAAGACTTAGAAGAATGGGTAGACACGCGCTGCACTTTAGCGCAGTTCTCGGTGAACGTAGCGCGCGATGCCAGCAGGGCCGAAATCACTGGAGCAGCGACAGATTAGGCTGATTTCAAGCGCGCGAGACACCATGCTTGACATGGGTGAACAAGTTGTTCACTTTTTACCCATGGCGCAAGTCCTCAAAGAGGAAGTCGAGCAACGCATTCGTAAGGCTGCCCTGTTCGTCTTTGCGGAAAAAGGCTTTGAACACGCCGGTGTATCTGACATCGCTCGGACCGCGCGCGTATCGAGTGGCAACGTGTATCGCTACTTTGAAAGCAAGGAAGTCCTGTTCGAAGCGGTCGTGCCCGGAAGCTTGGCCAACAAGTTGCTCCGCTTGCTCGGCCGCAGGGTGCGCGCCTTGTCTGGGGTCAGGGACGTAGGCCGCTCACCCACTGCGCCGTCTTTCATGGCGGCCGCCGAGCACCTGACCGCGTTCAGCGTCTCGCACCGCCTCGAGACGGTGATTTTGCTCTCTCGCACAGCAGGCACGTCGCTCGAAGGCTTTAGCGAAAAGCTTGTGCGCTTTTTGGAAAAGCTGGCTGTCGCTCACCTGCGCAAACTAGACCCGCGCTATCTCACCGATCCCGGAAGCCGAATTGTACTGCGAATCGCCTATGAGAATATGGTGCGCGCCATGGCTGCCATTCTCGAGCGCTCGGACGACGAAACCGAGATACGTAGCGCGGTTAACGCGTACTCGCGCTACCACCTGGCCGGCTTGAATCAGATTTTCGGCGTGTAACGCAAATCGTAGGGCCTGCTCGAGCTTCAGGTTCCAAGGGAAGGCTTGGTCCTTTGGGGCGTGCATGGCATGGTTGGCCCATGGAGGTCGACGATGGAAAAGCGGGCACGTAACCTCTTCGCCCTCGCCGTGACCCTGGGACTCGCATCGGGGTCCCTAGCTTGTCATCGCAGCGAAGAAGCCTCGCCCGCGGCGAAGGGGGACAGCCCCACTCAGGGCCGGCAGCTTCCCTCGGATTCTCTTGTGCCGGGCGCTGGCGGGTCCCCCAAGCCCGACATGGGCGCATCTACTGCTGCCGATACCGGCACGCAGCCCCCACCGCCTAGCGAGGACTCAGGCGACGACGACCCCTCAGCCCACGCTGACCCGTGCACAGCGGATGAGCACGAGCCCGACGACACGCCCGAAGAAGCCGAAGCACATCCCGCGATTCACAACATCCTGCCGATTGAAATAGCCAACCGAACCGCATGCGGCTTCGAGCAGGATGTCATCTGGGCTGGCCGTGTAGATTCAGGTGGGAAAGCCGCTACCGTTCTTACCTGGGATGCGAAGGTAGGCGCGCTGGATCTGGCACTCCTCGACGGAAACGGTCAAGCCATCGCCAAGCTCGATGTCGCGAGCAAACAAGCGGGACGCATCGAGCTCGCCGTGAATGAGTACTACGGCGCCTATTTCTACATTCAGGTCACGAATGCGGGAAGTGCGGCCATTCCCTATTCACTCAAGGTAGTCGCTCAGGTATTCGGGCCTTAAGGCTGCCCGCACGCGCTCCTCTCCCTCGCGCATTCGAGCGTAAGACACTCTGACTTCGCACGCGCGTGTGCTGCTCAGACGCCCTGCTTTTCAGCGCCCCAAATGTATTTGTGAAGCTGTAGATTGACGCGCACGAGCAGCTTGTCTTCGAGCACCCAGGTGATCAGCTGTTCGGGAGCCAAGACATTGTGAACGGGTGAAAACAGCACGTGGCCCACACGCGTGTGAAGTGCCTCGCGTTCGACCAGCGCCTTTGCCCACTCGTAGTCGGCGCGATCCAAGAGCACCATTTTGACCTCGTCCCGCTGACCTAGAACGGCGAGGTTCTCCCAGCGAGTGCGCTCGCTCTCCCCACTGCCAGGCGCCTTCAGATCCACGATGCGATGCACGCGCGGATCCAGATCGGAGACATCGCGCTCGCCACTGGTTTCGATGAGCACCGTCTTGCCTGCATCACACAGCTCGCGCAGCAGCGGCCTCACGCCTGCCTGCAGCAAAGGCTCGCCGCCTGTCAGCTCCACCAGCGGCGTGTCGAGCGCGAGGGCCCGCGCGAGCACGTCTGCGCGCGACCACTTGGTTCCGCCTGTGAAGGCTTGCGGTGTGTCGCACCATGAGCAACGCAGATTACAGCCAGAGGTCCGCACGAATGTGCACGGTATGCCCGCGAACGAGGATTCGCCCTGGATAGACGCATAAATCTCATGGATAAGCAGCACATCGTCGCGCATCGCGGGCAAGCCTACTGGAAGCACTTCACGTTGGCACGGAGTGCGATGCGCGGGGCGCTAGCGTGGTTTGCGCGGCGGCGGGGGTTCGGCCGAGCGCGGGTCTTCGGGCCAGCTGTGGCGGGGATAGCGCCGCATGAGCTCCTTGCGGGTCGACGCATAGTGTCGGTCCCAAAAGCCTTTGAGATCGGTTGTGACCTGCACGGGGCGCTGATTGGGTGCCAGCAGGTGCAGCACCAGGGACAGCTTGCCATTCGCGAGCTGCGGTCCATCGACCATGCCGAAGAAGTCCTGGAGCCGGCTTTCGATCCACGGCGGTCGGTCGACCTCGTAGTGAATCACAAGCTCTCGCCCCGAGGGCAAACGCACCTTGGCCGGTGCAAGCCTATCCAGCTGCGCCCGCAAATCGGAGCCGATTAAGCCTGGCAGCGCATGCTCGAAAGGGTCGGCCCGTAGGTCTGCAAAACTTATCTTGTCGGCGCAATGGCGAACGAGTGCCGAGCGTAGTGCGCCGTCGTCGAGGTCTGCGATACGCGCATCGTACTGACTCGCGAAACGCACGCGACGTTGGAAACGCTCCACTTCGTCTACATCCCACGGTGCCGCAGCTCCGCGCATCAGCGCAGCATCCGCCAGAGCCGCACTGACATCCGCGCTCGCCTCCGCAGCGCGCCTCGACTCATCAAGGACGAGCGCGTCGTACAACATGGCGACGCTCACTTCGATTCGCTCGTTTTTCGCATCGAACGACACTTTGCGCTCTTCGCGCACGCGCTCCGGAAAGTGCTCGAGCAACCACTCGGGCTCGATGGAACAGGCCGCGCGCACCAGGACACCGCCCTTGCCGCGCTCGTCCGCTTCGACTGCGACGACAAACTCCGCCTCCTTCACCACGCTGCTCTCCGCGAGCGCAGCTGAACCCCCACCGGAGAGAATCAACTCGGGACGCTGCGGATTGCGGCGCTTGCCGACACGGTCCCCGAAAGCCAGCAAGGTCGAGACGCGAGCCGCCTGCTCGAAGGGCTCTTCAGCGATGCGCGCCACCTGCCTCACACGTTTTTGCAGCTGCTCCCGCATTCTCGCGACGGAGCGCACGGCTTGGGCGTCGAGCTCATGGCGGCGGGCATTCTGCGGGGAGAAATCCTCCCCGAGCGCCTCAAACACTTGGAGGCGTTCGAGCAGATCACAGCTCCCCACTTCGTCGTGGGCGCGCCTCGCCCCCGAAAACGAGGTGCGCTGGCTGAGCCGAATCTCACGCTCTGCGACCAGCGCGGCAAGCGTCGCACCCTCTTCTGGAAAACCGCGCTCTGACAGCGCGAGGGCAAGCCGGCTGAGCCGCGGATGAACCGGCATACTCAGAGCCCGCTTGCCGAGCTGTGTGAGCGTCCCCTGTGCCGATACGGTTCCGAGCCGTTGCAAGAGCTCGAGCGCGGAGTCACGGGCCGCCTGAGGCGGTGCATCGAGCCACGTAAGCGCCGTGCTCTCCGCCGACAGCACCCCACGCAGCGTGAGCTCCGTTTCTGCGAGGTCGCTCTTCATGACCTCAGGCACATCGAAGCGCGGACGACTCTCGAAGTCCGCGCGCGTGTAGAGTCTCAAACAATGCCCCTCACGCACACGGCCCGCGCGCCCCATGCGCTGTACGGCCGAAGCTTGGCTCACCTTCGCGGTCTGCAGCGTGGGCAACCCTGACCAAGGCGAGTGAGCTGCCACGCGAGCCAGGCCCGAATCGACCACCGCCGCCACTCCTTCGAGGGTCAGGCTCGTCTCGGCGATGTTGGTCGACAAAATCAGCTTGGGTCTTGCCCCCCGCTGTACGGCACGGTCTTGATCCCCGTGAGATAAGTCGCCGTGCAGCGTGACGAGATCGTAGCCGAAGGTCTTGCACAGCTCAGTGCACGCACTCTCCGCCCTGCGAATCTCGGCCGCACCCGGTAAAAACACCAGCACGTCGCCGTCCACCTTCCGCACCAAGAGCTTGCGCGCGGCGGCTTGCACTTGGTCTTCGAGACGGCGCCCGTCGGGGCGCTCGAGGTACTCCACGTGCACCGGAAACGTGCGGCCCGGCACGCGTACGACGGGCGCGTCGAGGAAGCTCGCGAGTCGCTCCGCATCGAGCGTCGCGCTCATGACTACGATACGTAAATCTGCGCGTCCTTGCTGCTGGATGCGGCGCAAGAGCGCAAGGCCCAGGTCTGTGTGCAGTGAGCGCTCATGAAATTCATCGAGCACCACACAGCTCACGCCCGAAAGCAGCGGGTCTTCGAGCAGCCTTCGGGTCAAGAGCGCTTCAGTGAGGAACACGAGGCGCGTCTCTGCGCTCACGGCGCGCTCGAAGCGCACCACATAGCCGACGCGCTTTCCAACCCCCTCGCCTAGCTCGCTGGCGACGCGCACAGCAGACATACGAGCCGCCAAGCGCCGCGGCTCGAGCACGAGGATTTCGCCACGCCGCAGAAAAGCCGCTTCGAGCAGTGCAGAAGGCAGGCGCGTGGTTTTACCGGCACCGGGCTCAGCCACCACCACAAGGTTGGGTTGCCGCCCGAGCGAGTCGACGATCCCAGGCAGCGCCGCATCGATGGGTAGGCTCAAACGCGAAGGCGGGCGCTGCGGGGAAGTCACGCCGCCTGTGGTAGGCGATGCGCGTAGGCTTCGCAAAACGCTAGGCCCAATTGCGCGTGCATCGCCGTGCATACGTAACAACCGCCGACCTCAGCAGCCCCGATTGTGCGCGGCACTTCTGGCGGGATCTCTGAAGGCTACTGGGTTTTTAAGCCCTTAAACGCAGACCGCCCATACTCCAAAGAGTACAGGCGAATCCGTCGCTGTCAGCGAGCGCTCTGTTACAACGAGCGCTCAGCTAAATAGAGCTCAGTAACCGCCGCGGCCGCCACCGCCGCCGAAGCCACCACCGCCGCCGCCGCGACGTCCGCCGCCACCGCCGCCGCCGCCACCACCGCCGAAGCCGCCACCGCCGCCGCCGCGACGAGCGCCACCGCCGCCACCACCGCCGCCGAAGCCGCCGCCACCACCGCCGCGGCTCTGACGCTCTTCCGCCTCGTTGACGCGAAGGGGACGACCGTCAAGGGTCGCGCCGTCCATCTCGGAGATGGCCTTAGCTGCCTGCTCGTCGGTGCCCATGGTCACGAAGGCGAAACCGCGCGAGCGGCCCGTCTCACGGTCGCTGACCAGGTGCACGTCCGCCACGTCACCGTAGGCAGAGAAGTGCTCCCGAAGCGATTCGGGGCTCGTGTGGAAAGATAGATTGCCTACGTAGAGTCGCGTTCCCATGTTCTCTCAACCATCCAGCGCGCTCGTCACTCAGTTCGTTTCCACTATCCAGCGCGCTGCCAGGATCGAGGAGCGAGCAGAACCCATGTTCCGCTTCCCACGCTATCGCCAATCACGGATTGGTCGCGATCCCGAAAGTCGAGAGGGCGTCGTCTCAGTGCAGGTAGTCATCTCGTGAGTCCCGATACTATGCGCTGGCGAGCCTCACAGAGCAAACGGCCTGTTGTACCGAATGTTGGGCCGAGGGCGGAATCGCCCCCCTTCGCCCCCTCAGCCTGCTTACGCTTTTGTCAGCTTGCGGTATTTAATACGGTGTGGCTGTACGGCATCCGCTCCGAGCCGCTTCTTTTTGTCCTCTTCGTAGGCCTCGAAGTTTCCTTCGAACCAGACGACCTTGCTGTCGCCCTCAAAAGCCAGAATGTGCGTGGCCACACGATCCAAAAACCAGCGATCGTGGCTGATGACCAAGGCGCAACCCGCAAAATCGTCGAGCGCGGCCTCGAGGGAACGCAGCGTTTCTACGTCGAGGTCGTTGGTCGGCTCATCGAGCATGATGACGTTGCCGCCGCTCTTGAGCACTTTTGCCAGGTGTAGACGGTTGCGTTCGCCGCCCGAGAGGAACTTCACCAGCTTTTGCTGGTCGGACCCCTTGAAATTGAACCAGCCACAATAGGCCCGTGAGCTGATTTCCTGCTTCCCGACGAGCATGGTGTCGGATCCGCCCGAAATCTCCTTATAGACGGTGTTTTCACCGTTCAGGCTGTCGCGGCTCTGGTCGACGTAGGCGAGCTTGACCGTGTCGCCCAACTTGACGTTGCCGGAATCCGGCGTGTCGAGCCCAGCCAGCAGCTTGAAAAGCGTGGTTTTACCCGCGCCGTTCGGCCCGATGATGCCCACCACGGCGTTCTTCGGAACCTTAAAGCTGAGCCCCTCGTAGAGCAGCTTGTCGCCGAAGGCCTTCGAGATGTCTTCGGCTTCAAACACCAAGTCGCCCAGGCGCGGGCCCGGCGGGATGGCTATCTCGTTCGGATCGCGCTTCTCATTGGTCGAATCCGCAAGCAGGCGATCGTAGGCCTGAAGACGCGCTTTGCTCTTGGCCTGGCGAGCCTTGGGCGATGCACGCACCCAATCGAGCTCGCGGGAGAGCTTGCGCTGGCGGGCGCTCTCTTGCTTTTCTTCCTGCGCCAAGCGCGCGCGCTTTTGGTCGAGCCAGGCGGAGTAGTTGCCCTTGAACGGGATGGCTTTGCCGCGATCGAGCTCGAGAATCCACTCGGCGACGTTGTCGAGGAAGTAGCGATCGTGGGTGACCGCCACGACGCAGCCTGGATACTGCGCCAAATGTTGCTCGAGCCAGAGCACGGACTCGGCATCGAGATGGTTGGTCGGCTCGTCGAGCAGCAGCAGATCTGGCTTACGCAGCAAGATCTGGCACAGCGCGACACGACGCCGCTCACCACCGGAAAGATGCGCTATCTCCGCGTCTGGAGGCGGCAGGCGCAGCGCGTCCATGGCGAGCTCGAGATGGTGGTCGAGATTCCACGCGTCGACTGCATCGATTTGGTCCTGAAGCTTGCCCTGCTCCTCGAGGACCTTGTCCATCTCGGCGTCCGACAGCGGCTCTCCGAGCTTCATGCTCACTTCCTCGAAGCGAGCGAGCAAAGCGCGCGTCTCGGCTACCGCGACATCAACCGCTTCCATCACGGTCACCGCGCTGCCGAGATCAGGCTCCTGAGCGAGATACCCCACCGTGGCACCGGGACGCGACCACGCCTCCCCGGTGAAATCCTTGTCCACGCCCGCCATGATGCGAAGCAGGGAACTCTTGCCGGTACCGTTGGTACCCAGAACACCTATCTTCGCGCCGGGGAGGAACGACAAATAGACGTTAGAAACGACCGTCTTGTCGGGAGGATGGACCTTCATCAGGTCCTTCATCGTGTAAATGTAGTCGCTCATGTTCTCGCTATCTCGAGGAAAGTCACGTGCTTGAGCCCCGTCAGCGGACGAGGCCCACGTCACCACCGAAACGCTAGCGTAGGAGAGAGCGGCGGATTGTCGAATCCTTCAGGGCGAGCACAGGTCACAGGTTAGTTTCTGCAACTTTGCCCGCAAAATAAGCCTGTACGGCCTTGCCCTGCGCGGCGCGGAATGCACGGCATAGTTCCGCCGACTCGAGAGCGAGCGCAAACGCACGGCGCCCTCCGGCGACAGCTTCGGCCCGCTTGCGGAAGCTCTCAATCAGCGGTTCAGCGTCGGTTTGGTCGCACGTGTACCTCAAAACGCCCATCAGGCGCGGACGCGCGTTGATGTTGAGCTGGGCAAACAGGGCGTCGTAGTGCTGATCGAGCCAGGCGAGCGCGAGACTGCGTGTGGTTCGGTTCGCGGCTTGGCCGTACACAGGTGAAAGCCGTTCGTTCGTGCGCAGCGTGGGACTCAAGGCGAGTGCAAGGATCTGCGCCGAATAGGCGGGATCATCCACGGCCACAATCGCGGCAAGGAGCCGTGCTCTTTCCTGGGAGTCCTCGGATGTGCGCAAGCGCGCTAACGCAGGCTCGAGCGTTGTACTGGGGTCGAGGCGCAGCGCCGCTGTCAGCGCCGCGTCACGCAGCTCCGGCGCAAGCCGCGCCTTCTGCGGTTCGCCCAGCCCAAGCTCCGCGCGGCCAAACTTGGCAAGCTCCCGACTCAGATTCGGATCGCGGGCCGAGAGCCCGAGGGCGCGCACCACAGACAGGCGCTTGAGCGCGATTTCTGGGTCCGTCTCGCCAGGTCCCGCGAACAAGCCAAGCTCGCGAAACCAGGGCGCGACAATGGCCGCCAGATGTGCCCGATAGGCGGGCAACGCTGCCTCGTCGAGTGCGTCGTGTTCGACTGAGCCGTACGCCGCAAGCACCTGTTGCAGCACTTGCCGCGCCGGCTCCTTGGAGAGGCCCTTGAGCGCCGCGAGCGCGGTGTGTGCGGGCAGAGTCCCCGCCTCCATCGCGGCCGCAAGGTTCGATGCGAGCGAAATGCGCTCCGCTACCGAGAGCTCCCCGACATGCCGCAGAAGTTGGTGGAAATCCGCCTCAGATAGGACCCAGCGATAGTAGCCCTTGGCCCCGGCATTCGGCATCCACCAGGTTGGGCACGCGTCTCCTTCGAGAGCCACCTGCGTCACTTGCTCTTTTACGAGCGTGCATCGCTCGCGCGACTTTCCATCCGCTGTGCCGTAACGAATGCACACGGGAATCTCCCACTGCGCCTGCGCGTCGATAGCGGAGCCGAGCGGTCGATAGCGCGCTTGGCGCAGCTCGACCTGCGGCGTGGGCCCCTCGCACGATAGGCTCGCCGACAGGGCCGGCACACCTGGCTGCGCCAGAAACGAGTTGAATGCGGACGTCAGCTCGGGCTTCGCGGATGCTTCGCTGAGCGCGCGTATCAGGTCTTCTGCAGTCGCACTCCCAAAACGATGCCGCTCCATATACAGGCGTAACCCAGCACGGAATGCGGCAGCTCCCAGGAAGTGCTCGAACATGCCGAGCACGGCGCCGCCCTTGCTGTACGTGATCGAATCGAAGGCGCCGAAGATGTCGCTGTCGGCATCGACAGGCTGGCGGATTTGGCGCGCCGCCGCCTGACTATCTACATCCATCGCGTTCTGCGTCGAAGCGAGCTCACTGAGCTGAGCGTGATAACCAGGATAGGTTTCGCTGACCACGCGGCTGCCCATCCACGTAGCAAAGGCCTCGTTCAACCAGATGTCGTCCCACCAAGGCATCGTGACGAGGTTACCGAACCACTGGTGCGCGAGCTCATGCGCATTGACGTAGGCGAGCTGCCGGCGCTGACTCTCCGTCGCGTCCTCGCTTACAAGCAAGATGCTGTCGCGAAACGTGATAGCGCCCGCGTTCTCCATGGCGCCTGCGTTGAAGTCTGGCACCGCGATCAGGTCGAGCTTGTCGTACGGATAAGGCGTGCCGAAATATTGCTCGAGGCGCTCGAGCAGCAGCTTGGTTTCGTCGAGTGCATAAGCGAGTTCGGCACCACGCCCCTTCACCGCGATGCCCCGCAGCGGAACCTCGTGCGCGCGCACTGCGTTGGGCGCAAGTGCTGGTGCTTGCACGACGTCGAAGGGCCCAACGGCGAGCGCTATCAAATACGTGGGCAGCTTTTCGGTGGGCTGAAAGCGCACTTCACGCAGCCCTTCGGCCGTCAGCTGCGAGGAAGCTTCTTGCGTGTTCGCTATCGCCGTAAGCTCAGGGTTTACGCGCAGCGTGATTTCAAACGGCGTCTTGAAACGAGGTTCGTCGAAGCACGGGAACGCCTCACGCGCGGAGATCGCCTCGAACTGCGTAAACAGGTACGGGATCCCTCCGGCATCGGCGCGATACAAGCCCGAAAGCCGGCGGCCGATGTCGGCCTCGAACGCTATCTCGATGCGCGCTGCGCCGGGCCCCACGCTCTCCTCGAGCGACAGAGCGCTGAGACCGCTAGCGCTACGTTGCTCGAGCTTGCCGAGCACGCTGCTGCCATCGGGCCGGACGACCTTGACCTCGCTCGGGCGCATCCCCACTTGATGCAGGAAGAGCGTGGAGCGGGGCCGGTCGAGCGCCACATCGATGGCCACGTGTCCCGTGTACGTGTCCCGGTCTGGGTGCAGCTCGAGCGCGAGTCGATAGCGCAGAGGCTGCGTATCTGCGGGTAGCCGCGCGCCTGGGACTTCCTCAGCGGCCTCAGCCGTCGGAGGCAAAGGCGCATACACAGGAGGGGTCAGATTGATGGGTTTGCCGCACGCAGCGAGGAGCGCGCAGCACAAAAAGCTCAGGGCTCGCATAAGCGAACCCTATCACGACCTCAACCTTCGCCGGTGATCCAGCGCAGGACGAAGTAGCTCAAAGATGCCACTGCGGCCGCCGCAGGAATCGTGAGCACCCAAGCCCAAACGATACGTCCGGCGACGCCCCAACGCACCGCGTTCAGACTGCGCTCAGACCAACCCACGCCCACGATGGAGCCCGTGATGGTGTGCGTTGTCGAAACCGGCACACCGAGAAACACGGCCAAAGCGAGCGTGAAGGCTCCACTCGTTTCAGCGCAGAATCCGCCCACAGGCTTGAGCTTCGTGATCTTCATGCCCATCGTCTGCACGATGCGCCAGCCGCCTGAAAGCGTGCCAAGACCCATCGCAGCGTGACACAGCAAAACGACCCAAAGCTGCGGCTCTGGATGAGCGCTCTGCTCCTGCATTCCCGCAGCCATCAAGAGCAGCGTGATGATGCCCATGGTTTTCTGCGCGTCGTTACCGCCGTGGCCCAGCGAGTACAGGGCCGCCGACACCAGCTGACCTCGCCTGAATACTCGGTCGACTTTACCTGGACGCCAGCTACCAAAGAGGGCGCGCACAAGCTTGAACAAGACGAATCCGACCACAAGCCCGAGCGTCGGAGCCACGACGATGAAGATCACCGTCTTGCCGAAGACGGCCGCATCAAGAATCGACAGGCTCGGGGTATTCGAAAGCGCGGCGCCGGCAAAGCCGCCCATCAGCGCGTGTGACGAAGACGAGGGAAGCCCCCACCACCACGTCAGCAGGTTCCACAAGATGGCCCCAACCAAGGTGGCGAGGATCACGTTGTATGTGATCGACTCCATCGCCACGCCTTTGGCGATCGCAGAAGAGACGTGCGTCGGAAACACCAAGAAGGCGACAAAGTTGAAGAACGCGGCCCAAACAACGGCTGCACGCGGAGACAACACACGCGTCGACACTACGGTCGCGATAGAATTGGCTGCGTCGTGAAAGCCGTTGATGTAGTCGAAGACCAGCGCGGCGAAGATGATGATAAGGACCGTGGTCGTCATCACCCGTGCTCCAGCGCGATCCCTTCAATGATATTGGCGACGTCCTCCGCGCGATCCGTCGCGGTCTCTAGGGCGTCGAGGATGTCGCGCCATTTCATGACTTCCAAGGGGTCCGTCCGCTCGTTGAAGAGTCTCGCCAACGCACGACGAAACACGGCGTCCGCATCGTGCTCGAGGCGATTGATCTGCCGGCATAGGTCGAGCAGCGGTTTGACGTCTTTCATGTTGTTGATGAGGCTCACGGCGCGCTCGATGTCGATGCAAGCGAGGTGCAAGATCTTGGCTATCTCGATCGCCTCAGGCCGCACTTCTTTCAGCTGATAGAGCACGAAGCGATCGCTCGCTGAGTCCACCAAGTCCAAGACATCGTCGAGCCGTGACACAAGGCCGTGGATCTCTTCTCGGTCGAGAGGCGTAATCCAGGTTTGGTGCAGCGCGAGAACCGTGTCGTGCGTGATGCGATCGCCTTCATGCTCGAGATCGGAAATCTGCTGGCCCAGGACTGCGGCCCGATCTGGATGCTCCAGAATTTCCACCAACAGAGCTGCTGCGCGTGTCGAGCAATTGGCGTGGCCTTTGAACGCCGACCAAAATTCGTCGTCTCGTGTGAGCGCCATGGGTCCACTCCTCGTTTCGCGGCGCGAGGTAAGCCGACGAAGGGACCCGAGTCAAGCGGACGGCACCTATCGACAGCCGAACTTCCCCCCGGCAACATGGCCCCAGTGACACCCCGAGACCCCTCATCCGATAGCCGACTTCCGCCAAGTGGAAGCGCCCTGGCCCGCGGCGCGGCCATGACACAGGCCCCTCTCGTGCTTGCTCGTGCTGCACGCCTCGGGGCAGATCCCACTCACATCTTTGCCTTCATCACCGACTTCGAGCGTCTGCCGGAGTGGATGCCCTTGATGAAGCGCGTCCGCGTCGACAACAGCCGGGCCGAGACGCCCTCAGGCGTCGGAGCCGTACGAATCATCGACTCGGGCCTCGGAAAGCCCACAGAGGAGACGGTGGTCGCCCTGGAGGCCCCTACCTTGCTTGCCTACAGCGCCAGCGACGCCTCCCTGCGTGGCATGCTCACGAGCCACCTCGGTGTGATCCTGTGTGAACCCCACCCCGCCGGCGGGACCTGGCTTAGCTGGCTCAGCTACGCGCACCCCGGCACAGGACCCCAGCGCTTTTTGGGCCCCGCCGTGTTCAAGCAGGTAATCCAGCGTAGCCTCTTGCAGCTCACCCGCCGTTTCCCGCTTAATGAGGCTGCCCTGTCTTGACCCACGCTTGATTTCTGGACAGATTGCTGGCGGATTTTTCCGATGTCTCCCCAAGCCAAAAAGAAGGTTCGGATCGCCTCGGCGCTGGCCTTTATCGTTTTGGCCTTTGCCATGAGCAAGATCTTCGATTTTGCCCACCTGTTCGACACAGCCCATCTGCGTCAGATCGTCGCGGACGCAGGGCCCCTTGGCCCGCTCGCATTCGTTGTCGTTTTTGTGGGCGCGGTGGTGGGCCAAGTGCCTGGACTGGTGTTCGTCATCGCGGCCCCTGCGCTCTTCCATCTGCCGGAGGCGTGGTTTCTGTGCTTCGTCGCATCCAATGTTGCGGTGATTTTGAACTTCGCCCTCGTGCGACGCATCGGGGGGCAGCCCATCGGAAGCCTGAAGCAGCCTTGGTTGCAAAAGCTGTTCGGCGCCTTGGATGCGCACCCGATCCGTACGGTCGCCCTCCTGCGCACCGTGACCGTGATGTTCCCGCCTGTCACAGGCGCGCTTGCGCTCACACGCATCTCCGCCCGAGAACACGCCCTAGGCTCCGCGATCGGCATGGTGCTTCCGCTGACGTGCATCCTCGTCGCCGTAGGCCTGCTGCTCCGCTGACGGGACGCTGCGACGCTGCCTTGAAGTCGGCCTCGGCAGACAACACGCATGTGTTTCACGTTACCGTATGGACTGCCCCGAATTCACTTTCGGCGCGCATTCCACGTCCGCAGCAACTGAAGCCTACTTCTCGTATCGCCCGTAAAGCAGGCTTGCACGGCCCCTATCTGGGCAGGCTCCGATAAGCCTTCGTCATTCCAGAGAGAACCCTCGAAACTTACTCTCGGTTTGCAACGGACTACCCCGCATCGAGGGACACAGCCGCAAGACGGTCCGCTTATTGCCGATCGGACATCGACCCCTCAGCACGTTCCAAAACGTGGGTATTGTGTTTATGCCTACCTGAGCGCCATTCAATTTTATCGAGGTGAGTTCATCTCAAACTAGGGCATACAGACGTAGGCCGTCCGCAAAGTGTCACCTGTCACTGCGAGAGGAACATGGTTGAGCAAGACGCGTCGTTCACCACGAACTCAGTCACGCCGCAATGGGAAGAAGCTCGCACGTCCAAGGAGCTAGTCGTCTATCGATTCGGAGAGTACGAACTCAATACAGCGGCGTGGGAGCTCAGCAGAAATGCTCGCGTTATCCCCATTGCGTCGCAGGCGCTCAGCGTGCTCGCCTTTCTGATCGAGAATCGAGAGCGCGTAGTGCCACGAGACGAGCTGCTCGATGTCATTTGGAAGGGAACCTTCGTGCAAGACGGGTCCCTTACCCAAGCCATCTGGCAAATTCGCCACGCACTGGGAGAAGACAAGCAGAGAAGCCCACAAACAGTAAAGACCGTGCGAGGGCGCGGCTATCGCTTCGTCGCCGACGTGATCTCCTCATCCTCCTTTCGCAGTCACGCGCGTTGACTGAAAATCCTTCTGCATCGATGCCCCTCGAACTTTGAGACGCAATTAACCTCCACGTAATGTTTTCCGAAGTCGACGCGGTTATACGAGATGGGCAGTTTTCGCGAACGAAGGAGACGATACATGAAGCAAAACACCACTCGCGCAGTCGCGTTCCTCACGTCAGCCATGGCTGGTATTGCACTGGGCGCTGCCACGGGTGCATCAGCCGATGTCCTGTGGTTCAAGCGCGTTCATGCAGCCGATTGTCTTACTGTCGGAGGCACCCCCGTTTACGGCGACTTCGCCCTACAGAACGACTCCGACAGCAGCCCGCTCACGGTCCTCTGCGCTGCTGACGACACGGAGACGCATCCGAAGCACGAAACCACGCAGCTGCATGTGCATGGCTACGACGGCAGCTCCACGGCAATCTTCACTGCCCAAGCCTGCCAGACCTACTGGTTTGTAGGCGGTGGCGAGTGCGACGTTCCAGCGACCAATGGTTTGCCCTTAGCTGTTGGGCAGGTCAACAATCACCTCGAGTTTGAGGAAGTTTGGAACACGGACATTGACACGGACAACGAGCATAACTTTGGCTACGTCGTCGTGAGCGTGCCTCCAAAGCTCGGCTCGAGCCTCAGTTCCCTGCGCGGACTCTGGCAAGCAAGCACCACACCCTGAACCATTTTACTCTTGAGTAAGGCTGCGCAGCCACTGTCTGCGTGGCCTTTCTTTGTTTCTAGGAGGTCAGCTTTATGAACCAGCGTAGCTCCATGATCCTTACCGTCGTTATCGGTCTCGCCTCTGGACTTGTCGGAAGTGCGTTGGGCGGGGCCGCCTCCAAGAGCGAGACCGCGGCATCTAGCACGGAGGAAGAAGCAAAGCTTACCTTCGTGCAGGGCACGGAAGAAAAATTGCCGAACTGGCTGCAAGACAATCAGAACCGGCGCTTGGAACGACTCGAACGACAACTGGCCGCACGGCAGAACGGCGCCACAGAAGAGCACGATGAAGAGACGCCTACGCCACAGGGCACCCATACGCTCGCGCGCTCGTCCTGGCGGCCTACATCTCCCCCAGCTCTCGAAGAAGTTCGCGACCGGGCGCTTACAGCCTGGGAGGACCGCCTACAAAAAATCGAAGATGAGCCTGTGGACGCGAGCTGGGCGAGACAGAAAGAGTCCGCGCTCTCTAGCGGCATTCAGGCTCTCTCCCGCGCAGGCGGATTCAAGCTCGTGAGCACTCAGTGCAAAACCATCTCATGCGCCGCGACCATGGAGTGGAGCGACTACGCGTCTGCGATGAAGTCTTACTCCGTAGTGCTTCACGACTCGCAGCAAGCGAAATGCCGACGTAAGATTTTGCTGCCCGAGCCGGACAACAAGAACGCACCCTACCAAGCCACCATCGTGCTCGATTGTTCTTCCGAACGCGGCTCCTGAGGAGGTGTTCCACAGGAAGTGGCTCGGATCGGCGTCGAGGCGGGCCACTTCTGTGAAACACCTTCTCACGCGCTTTTTCTAGCCGAGTCGCCCCCCTACTCTCCCACCACGCCGTCGCCCGTAACTACAACACGCGTAGCGACCGTACCATCACGCTCCACGATCACGCGGTCGCTATCGTGAACCAAGGCACGACGCACGTGACATAGGTCGGCTTGCATATAGGGACGATTTCGAAACTCTATCCGGACGTAGTCGCGCTGGAATTCAGGCGTATCTTGGAAGCGACTGATACCTGCAGCGAACGCGTCGCCTACTCCAAATACGAAATCAGGCTTGCGCACCTCCAGGATGTACTTGCGGAGAAACTCAGGCTCTTCGAGGTGCGTGGCCACCACGCGATCCCCGAGCCCTGCTAGGTCGAGCAAGGCGATCTTCGCGCGGTAGCTCGTGCCACCGGCGTCGTGGTGCGCCAGGAGCGGATCCTTTACCCCAAGTCGCTTCGCAAGTTCGACGAAGCTCTCTCCTACAGCCGTAACCGTGGCGTACGGCGTCGTGGGCTTGGCTCGAAAGGTGACAAGCAACGGCAGATTGCACATGAGCAACCCGACGGCGGCAAAGCCTGCGTATTGCTGGGCGCGGCGTGCATCGGCTTGCGAGGCCCGCTCGATAGCGTAGGCGGCGATCAGAGTCAGCACCGCGATGGGGGCCGCCAAAAAGCGCCACTGCCCCATCCAGTCGCCTCCTGCGTACGCCACAAAGACGAGCTGGCCAGCCACTACGCCGAGGGCTGCGTGAATCGCACGCGGCGCCCCGTAAAGGCTGCCAAAAAACAGCGGCATCAGCAGCAAAAAACCGCCGCCGCGTGAAAGCCAGTCCCAGGCATAACGGTACCCACCACTAAACGGATTGAGCAGACGCAAGGTCCCCGAGCCCTGCACCTTCGCGTAGTAAGGAGTGGGCATCAGGTCCCCAAAATATCCGTAGCGAAAGCTGAGTAGGCCCAGCAGCGCAAGCATGGGGAACACAGCAATCCGCCAAAGCCCCAAGATGGACGACCAGGTCTTGTGCTGCTGATAGGCTGTGATGCCGAGCGCCAAGACAAAACTCGCGATCACCAAGGGCGCTTCCGGCCTGAGCAGCACCAGCATGACCCCGAGCCAAGGCGCCCAGCGCAGCAAGCGCCGCTCGTCGAGAACCGACCAGACAAATGCCACGAACACCAAGGCCTGCATGCAGTGTTCGAGCCCCGAGATCGTCCAGATCAAGAACGGAGGCACCGAAAAGCCCGCGATGGTCAGCACAAAGGCCGGGGCTCCCACAGGTTTTCCGAACATCTCGCGCAGAATCACGAATACCAACGCCGCGGTGGACGCACCGATGAGCGTGGCGAGCCCCTTCGCCCCCAACGCCACATCGATACCCATGACGTGCAAGAGCGCGAGCAAGAGCATCCACAATGTCGACGAGTAGGCCTCCTCCGGCGCATGCGATGGGTGCAGCACCAGGCCGTAGCCTCGCACCAGGTTTTCGCTGTACGCGTAGGTAATGGCAGCGTCGTCGATGTGCCAATCACGGAAGCTGAGCGAAAGAGCGAGGTAGACTCCTGCCGCAAGCGCGCATTGAAGCCAGAGTCGGGCGCGCGGCGTGACACATCGAGTCCAAGCGACAGCACCTGCTCCCAGCACGATGAGCGCCGCCCCTAGACACGTCGCGATGCTCTCCGCCGCGCCGCGCTCAGACTCGAACCGCGCCCCCATGAGCGAAGGCTTAAGGATTAGCCCCCCCCCTACAAAACACAACGCTAAACCGAGAAAGACAGAGCGCGCGGCGAACTTGAACGGTTCGGCGCGGAGGCTCGCTGAGAGCGTCTCCATGCAGTATCTCCACGTTGGTCACGGGGCGCACTCCCCGACAAAAAAGAGAGCGCAGATCACGTGCTCAACACCATTTAGACTCCGTCCCGGCGAGCGCAACAAGACTAAATACGCCGTGCACCTAAGAGCGCGTGTCTAACCCTGTGTGTCTTGAGCGTGTATCTGGCCGTCTGTCTGAAAACACTTTCTGCCAAATCGGTATTCAGCAGACCCTAGCGAACCCTCATCCAAACCGCGCCTTAGGACCAGCATAGAAGAGCGGAAGACTATCGCCCCTTACCTAGACTATTCAGCCAAGCGACACTGTTCGGCAAACGTCAGAACTTCGTCCAATGCGACGTCGAGATTCAGAGCAAACGTGCGACCACTCGACTTCCTCGGTTCGAAGGAATGGTCACCATCCTCAAGCCAGGCACAGCGAACGCTCGGCGACAGGGAATACCCCGACACTTCGTCGCGCGAGCCCAGTGCATCGCGAGTTCCTTGCAAGATCAGACACGGGGTTCGCAGTGTTCCCAAATGCTGGGTCCGCAGCGCGGCCGGTTTGCGCGGTGGATGAAACGGATACCCGAACGCAACTACTGCGCGCACTCTCCATGTGTCCGCGATGTGAGTGGCCACGCGACCGCCCATGCTCTTGCCCCCGATCATCCATTCTTGGGCCGGCCCCAGCGATTGAAGCACTTCGCCAAACACACGCTCGAGGGTCGGCATTCGGTCAGGCGCGCCGCGCTTTTGCGCGCTGCGAGCTCGAGCCATGTAGGGAAACTCGAAACGCACCACGAACATGCCGCGCGCAGCTAGCCCCTCGGCCACCTGGGTCATGAACGCCGAGTCCATGGGCGCGCCTGCACCGTGGGCGAGCAGGACGCGATGGGCCGCGCCTTCTTTCCCGTTCTTCAGCAGCATCTGGGACAATGTAGGCTGTTTGCGCATCGCCCGCAGCGGGCGCGTGAAAGTTGTGCAGATCGTTTGCCTAGCCCGTGCGTCGGTAGGGGAAATCCAAGGAGTTTGCGCCCATGCCCCACAAGCCCTTTTGGCTCGCCCTGATGCTCGGTATCGCTTTCGTGCAGCTAACCTTTTCGTCGTCCTGTGCGAAGGCAGACGCTGCCTACGAAATCGTGCTTGAAGACACAGCAGGGCGCAGGTTACCCACCTACGCACACAAAGGGCAGTGGTTCGCACAGGGGCAAAACGGAGCTCGCTACAACGTACGCATCTACAACCGCAGCGCACGCCGCGTGGAAGCTGTCGTGAGTGTGGACGGACGCGATGTACTGACTGGAAAGCCGGGAGACTTCAAGGCGCAACGCGGCTACCTGGTAGAAGCCTACAGCTCGGTTCTCATCGAAGGCTTTCGCACGAGCCTCGAAGAAGTCGCAGCGTTTCGTTTTACACAGCCTGGAAACAGCTACTCCTCACGTATGGGCACGCCTGAAAATGTCGGCGTAGTCGGCGCGGCATTCTTCCCGGAGGCACGGCCTGTAACGCGTGCGCGCCCGCTGGTGGTGCCCCACAGGTCCGAAGCAGAGAGCTCGCGTGAGCCGCGCGGCACAGCCGAAGACGGCCTTACCGGAGCGCCCGCGTCGGCACGCAAGCGCAGCGCGGGAGCAGCAGACTATAAGGCTGAGGCGCCAAGCGCAGAGCGCAAAAGCAACATCGGAACCGAGTACGGCGAACAACATTACAGCTCGGTCAGCGAAGTGTCCTTTCAGAGGGCCCACAGCACGCGTCCTGAGCGCGTCCTGTCGCTCCGCTACGACGACTACCAGGGTCTGGTCGCGCGCGGCATCCTGCCTCGCACAGAGCGGCGCCCAGTGGCCGTACAGCGCCCCGAGCCTTTCCCCGTCAACCGCTTCGCTCCGCCGCCGCCGGCACGGACCTACTGGAACTGAGATTTGGCGTAGGGGGAACAGAATGGGGCGCGCCGGGCTCAAGCCGCCCTCCCGTAATCAGACGCGCTCCGCGTCGATAGGTGACGTACGACCAGGCCCAGTCGATGATCACGATCAAGCGGTTGCGAAACCCTATCAGGTACCAGATGTGCACCAGCAGCCAAGCGAGCCACGCGAGAAGACCTCGCATCTTGAGCGAGCCCACTTGCGCGACCGCACGCGAACGCCCGATGGTCGCCATGCTCCCCTTATCGTGATAGCGAAACGGCTCGCGCACGACTTGCGGCACGCCGGAATTCTTGGCGGCGATTGCATCGGATATCTGTCGCGCCACATAGCGCCCCATCTGCATGGCCACGGGGCTCACACCGGGTAGCGCGTTTCCGTGTTCGTCGTGCAAAAGAGCCGCATCGCCGATGACGAATACCTCGGGATGCTCAGGAATCGCGCAATCTTTGCCAACCAACACCCGACCGCCCTGATCCACCGCTACACCGAGCCGACTCAGCAGGGGCGCGCCACCCACGCCTGCAGCCCAGAGCACCGTATCCGCCGCCACGACCTCTCCAGTCGTCAAGAAAACCCCCTCAGGCCCAATGTTGGAAACCCGCGAGCCCGTGCGCACGTGGACACCGAGCCCAGAAAGCTGACGTACCGTTTCCTCCGAAAGCTTTGGGTCGAAGCCCGGGAGCAGTCGCGGACCCGCTTCGATCAGCAACACGCGGGCCTCCGAAGGACGCACTCGCCTAAAGTCGCGGCTCAGGGCGTAGCGCGCAAGCTCTGCGATGGCGCCCGCGAGCTCGACTCCGGTGGGCCCACCTCCTATCACCACAAAGCTCAAATACTTCGCTCGCAACGTGGAGTCGGTTTCACGCTCCGCCGCTTCGAACGAGACCAACACCCGACGCCGGATTTCCACGGCATCGTCCAAACTCTTGAGACCGGGTGCGTAGCGCTCCCAGGCATCGTTCCCGAAGTAGTGCGTGCGCGCACCGGGCGCGAGAATCAGGTAGTCGTAAACAAGCGGCCCGCCCTGCGTGAGATGGATCTCTCGATTTTGCAAGTCCACATGCTCGACTTCATCGAGAAGCACGGTGGTACGCCGCTGCTTGCGCAAAATGGAGCGTATCGGCGCTGCGATCTCGCTCGGCGCAAGGCCCGCCATGGCGACTTGATAGAGGAGTGGCTGAAACAGGTGGTGGTTTTGCCTATCGATAAGCGTGATGTCCGCACGCGTTTTGCGCAGCGCTTGGGCCGCTGTGAGCCCACCGAAGCCACCACCGACGACGACTATCTTTGCATCCACGTAAACACCGCCCGTGACAACGCGCAAAGCGTGAAGAACGACTGCTACGACCTTAGAAGCGTACTACGCGCATTGCTCACACGCGAGAATCGCCTTACAAGTTGCGCATGCTGAAGCGAGAGCCGGTGTCCCACGCGCGCAGAAATGCAACGAACACGTTGGCCCCAGCATCGGCACGCACAACCCATGCAGTAGGGATCTCGGTGTCCCTCATGTTGGGCTTTAGCTGTTCAACGAATCCACCCGAAGCCACGCCCTCGCCCGCTGAGCCCGCCTCGCCCGTTGAGCCGCAAGCGCCGCAGATGCAGCTTTTTTCGAGCAGCCTCGCATCACTCGATAGAGCGCCTGTGGAAGTCCCCGCGCAAGTAGACTGGCTCCTGTTTGGAGGCGGCAGTGAGCCGCTGTCGAATCAAGTGTCGCTCGCGCAAGACCTTGGTTTCGTGCGCGAACTCGTGGCGGGGCCAGGGATCACGCTCTTTGCGAGCGGGCCCGACTCGCCGCTCGCCGTGGAAGCCCGCAAGCCGCCCCACACAACCCCGCTTTTACGTGAGCTCTCACGCATGTTCGGCGTGCCGGGCAGCGAGCTTACGCACTACGAAGCCGCCTCCCTACCGGTCGACGGTCCCAGCACTGCCGATCAGGTTCTGCACGTGCTGGAACGCGCACTCGTGCAAAGCCGCGAGCCGCTGTTTGTCTACGCAGCAAGCCATGGCGAGCGGGGCGCACGCGCCGCAGACAACAGCCTCGCCTTGTGGGGCGGATGGCCGCTCAAAGTTAGCGACTTAACCAGCCTGCTCGATCGGCATGCCGACGCAGCTCGCCCCACGCGCTTCGTCGTCACGGCTTGTTTCGGTGGAGGGTTTGCAGACCTGGCGTTTGTTGGAGCAGACCCAAAGCAAGGTTTACGCAATCCCGATCATTGTGGGGTCTTTGCCGCGCCCTGGGACGAGGAAGCCAGCGGCTGCGACCCAAACCCGGATCGCCGCGATCAAGAATCTTACTCGATTCATTTTCTGCACGCCCTCACCGGGAAAGACAGGCAAGGCATCCCCAGGCCGCGCGACATTGATCTCAACGGTGACGCCCAGGTCAGTCTGCTCGAAGCCCACACCTACGCGCGCATCCGCAGTCGCTCGTTCGACAACCCGACCACCACCTCTGAGCGCTTTCTGCGCGAGGTCGCCGTAAAAGGCAAAGCCGTACCGCTCGACCCCCTCGCAGCTCCCGAGGAGGTTGCCGTCATACGCGCTCTCGGCGAAGAGCTTGGGCTGTCCAAGGCCGAAGAGGCACAAACTAAGCTCGACGCGTTGAGCCGCATTCTCGGCACCGCTAGCAGCGAGGTCGAACAGGCCCAAAAGCAGGCAGACGATGCATATTACGCGCTTCGCATCGCGGTGCTCGAGCGCTTTCCCCTGCTCGAACACCCTTGGGATCCGCGTACACAAGCCTTGCTTGCACAGCACGGGCCGCAAATCCACAGTCTGCTGAGCGACTCCGATTTGGCGCAAGCCCAGAGCCACGCCGCCTCAGAGCTCGAGCAAGCGGCCCTCGATCAAGACGCGGCGCGCGTAGAGCGAGCGCGAGTCTTGCGCCTGAGTCGCGCATTCGAAACCCTACGCTTAGCGAGTGCACTCAAGCACAAGGGAGGCCCCCACTTCAGCCACTATGAGGCCCTGCGGCGCTGCGAAAACTGGGTGCCACGCTTACGTACAGGCGGAACGCGCTAACAGGCAAGTGGGCTTGCCTCACGGGCCGGCGCACATCGCAGACGCGTGGCGGAACAATTTGCCAAGACGCTGCTCTCAGCGTCCCGGTTCGGCGGCTCGCGACTCTTCGACGCCCTCGAGTGCCC
>CAZEWA010000010.1:0-50933 GCA_964515685.1 uncultured Polyangiales bacterium
AATCGATGCAAGAAGAGCGCGACGACAGAGAGCCCCCACAAACCCCGGTCCCAGACACGGGGCTCGTCACGCCCCCTGGGCCGTCTACGGTCGAGCGGTTGTGGGACCTGGCAAAGACGCTTGTGGTTTCCTTGAGCCTCGCGGTCGCAGTCCGTGTGGGCATCGCCCAGGCTTACGAGGTGGATGGGCCCTCCATGGAGCCCACGCTGCTCACCGGGGAAAAGCTGTTCGTGGCGCGCTGCGCCTACGGGCTGGCCCTGCCCTGGCTGGCCGATGCCATCGTAAGTTGGGCCATGCCTGACGTGGGAGATGTGGTGATCCTCGCCAGTCCCCAGGACCCGTCCGAAGATCTCGTCAAGCGCGTGATTGGGCTGCCCGGCGACATCATCGAGGTGCGGAACGACACCATCTATCGCAATGGTGCGCCGCTCACCAACGACGGTCCGCATGCCTGTCCTGCAGGTCGTTATCGTAGCCGCTACGCGGTGTGTGAGACCTACACCGAGTCATCGGCCGCACATCACTGGCGCATCAGCCGCTCGCTTGAATGGGGCCAGACGCTGCCGCCCGTTCAGGTGCCTTCCGACCACGTTTACGTGCTCGGCGACCATCGTACGCGCTCGAACGACAGCCGAGCCTTCGGTCCTGTCCGGGCGTCTTTGTTGCGCGGCAAAGTTCTGTTCATGGATTGAGAGCGCGCGCTGTGCTCCACGACATGCCTGCTCGCGCCATGGTGTTTGCCGCAGGGCTCGGAACGCGCATGGGCGAGCTCACACGCGCGCGTCCGAAGCCGCTGGTGCCTGTGTTAGGCAAGCCGCTTCTGGACTACGCCCTGGCGCCGTTCGAGCGCATAGGCTGCGCGCGAATTGTCGTGAATACGCACTACTTAGGCGATCAAATTGCAGCGTATCTCGCGGATCGCGCAAGTCCTGCCGAGCTGTGTCTGTCGCCGGAAGAAGTGCGCCTCGAGACGGGTGGCGGCATCGTGCAGGCGCTCTCTCTCTTGGGCGATGCCCCCTTTTTCAGTGCCAATAGCGACGCTTTCTTGCTCGACGGACCCACGCCCGCACTCGAGAGGCTCTCCTCAGCCTTTGATGCTGCGCGCTTTGACGCCATGCTGCTGCTGCATCCGCTCGAACGCGCGGTGGGTTACACGGGGCCTGGCAACTTTGAGCTGACGGAAGCCGGCTGTCTCGCACGCAGCGAACGTCCCCAGTTTGTCTTTACAGGCGTGCAGATTCTCCATCCGCGCCTGTTTGCAGGACGCACCGCCATGCCCTTTTCCCTGCGCGAGCTGTATCAAGCGGCAGAAGGCACGGACGGAGTGCTGCGCCGCATCGGCGGCATCGTGCACGACGGAGACTGGGTGCACGTGGGAACGCCCGAAGAGCTAGCGCGCGCTGAGGCATTCCTGGCACAGCGCGGCTAAAACCGCACAGCTAGACCGTTTGGCGTGGGCGAAATGCGTGCGAGGCCCTTGAGCCGTGCACCGCGTCCGGCGATGTACGCGTCGAAGGCATGCGGCAAAAACGCGAACAACGAGGCCACACCGAGCCCGATGGTCAAGCCTGGCTTCGGATGGGTGTCTACGAGCACTTGGTACCACTGCAAGATGCCGTTGCTGAGCGCGCCCGAGTAGGCCGTCCAGCCGAATGCGCGGATGCCGCGATGCCCCTCCACCCGGGCACGCCTGCGCGATGTCAGACTGCCAATGGCCACCACAGGCACGCTCAGCGTGAGGTGGCCGAGCCAGATTCCACGCGTGATGGGTTCGCTCGCGGGGTCGTCGAACGTCGCTATCGCAACCGAGCCAGCGACACTGAGTACGCCAGCGCAGAGTCCAAACCAGGCTGCACCACGGGCAAAGCCGCGAGCTCGGCGCGGAGCGACGGGCGCATCCCGAGGCTGAACCTGCGCCCCCACCTCGCAGTTGCCCCCGAGGCATGAGCCCACAGCGGGTGCAGGCACCTGCGCCGCCGCACTCCGCGTCGCAAGAAGACCAACCAGCACCGCCAATACCAAGCACCGCACCTACCTGCGGTAGAGCGGCCTCCCCGGGCTGTCAAGCGCGTTGCCCCAGTGCGCGAAGTTCCGTAAGACCGTGGCTGTGACCCAGGCAAAGAAGCGCCCCGTACAGTTCTGGCTGATGAAGTCCGAACCCGACGTCTACTCCATCGACGACCTTGAGAAGGCCAAGCGAGGCACATGGGAAGGCGTCCGTAACTACCAAGCTCGGAACTACATGCGCGAGATGCGTATCGGGGACCTTGCCTTCCTCTACCACTCCAATGCAACGCCGCCGGGCGTGGCTGGCTTGATGCGCATCTGCCGAGAAGCCTATGTAGACGACACGCAATTCGACCCGAAGAGCCCCTATTTCGACGCCAAAGTGAAGCCAGAAGCGCCGCGCTGGGACCGCGTCGACGTGGAATTTATCGAAAAGGCCAAGGTTTTTGTGCCGCTCGATCAGCTCAAGACGGATCCAGCTTGCGAGGAGATGTTGGTGATCCGCAAGGGCATGCGCTTGAGCGTGCAACCTGTGACGGCCAAAGATTTCACGTACGTGGCGCGCCTCACGGGCTCAAAGCACAAGCTAGCCTGAAGCGCTCGACGTGAACCACAGCGCGCACAAAGCATGGGCTTTATCGTCGTACGCGCCCTCGGGCGAGAGATAGGCGAGCGCCCCCACCTGGCCTGGACGCTTGAGTGCGCGCACGTGAATCCGCAGGATATCGCCAGGAAAGCAGGGCTTTCTGTAGGCGACATTGAAATCAGACAACCTGAGGTTGCGCGTCGCGATGTCTTGGGCTTCCAAGCACCTGAGGGCCGCACTCTCGAACAATGGCGGATAGTGCAGCGAGTTCACGTGGTGATTGGGGTCCGTGTGACCGAGGCCAAACACGGTGGGCGCAACATCCGCGCGAAACTCTGGCTCGAGCCATTCTGCGCCTTCAGGAGGTTGAAGCGTGCTCGCAGCGGAGGCGAACGCGTATTCCTCACCGAGCACGACCTCAGGCTTTTGCACGTCGAAGGACGTGACTTTTCGCTGCGCAATCGGCCCAAAAGGCCGCGTAAATACGTGCTCCGCAAACACACGCCCCACGTGGATCCGCTCGCCTGCGCCTTCGGGCTGAGGATCGTGCGTAGCGCCCTTGGGAGCAAACAGGTCGGTGCCGCACAGAAGCAGGAGCCGGCTGACAGCACCCTCGCTGTCGCGCGTAAATCCCAAGCGATACCAGGCTTCCACTTCGAGCGAGCTCGCCGCGGAAATGGGACCCTGCAGCGTCTGCCCCTGCAACCGACTCAAGATGGGCAAGATGCCGTGCTGACGCAGCGTGTGCCCGAGCTCCACGCCACGCCAGAGCTGGCGAAAGACAAACACCCCGAGTCCCTGCGGCGTGGCTGTAGCTTTGAGAAAGCCGCTCGCGTCGACCTCTTCGTAGCGAAGCGGCATCGTTCCGTAGGTGCGTTGTTCGTCCGGCACACCCGCGCCGGAAGGAATGTACAAGCTCACCCGCCACACGTAGCAGGCGCGCTTAGTATTCGCCGCCAAACGTGATGGCCAGCTCGAGTTCTCCAGGCACGAGACGACTGCGATCGGCCCGTTCGAGCCACTCGTTTACACAGGCCGGTGCCTTGTATCCGACCGAGCGCTCAGCCCTCGAGCGAGCGCGTTTCACACGCCCTTCCTCGAGCGTGAGGTTCACCGTGACGGTACCCGTGGCGGGTTGGTTACGGCGCGCGCTTTTGCGTCGACAGTCCAGCAGGCCCGCGAAGCGTGAAGACACGTCTTCGTGCAGCGCTTCGATCGCGGAACGGGCGAGTGCGGAGCCCGAAATGCGGAACTGCACCTCGCCCTGCTGCGTGCTTCCCTGGCTCTCGGCGCGACCCCCCGGCAACATCTTCACAGGGCTTGCGACACGCTGAGGCGCGGTACGCGGAGCCGCCGTAGGACTGACGAGATCGATCGTGATCAAGGAGCGTGCACCGCGTGGAATGTTGGTGGGCAGCACGGCACTCGCAAAACTCGAGCGCATGCACTCCACCATCTCGCGATCCTGCGTTTGGTTCGCAAGCACCTTCGCCCGCACGCGCCCCTTCGACAGCGCTTCAAGCTCGAAGACCGCTTGCCCCTGCACGCCAGACGTGCGCCCCACGGCTTCGCCAAAGCAGCTGCGAATGTTGGCCATTTGCTTCTTCACGGGGTCGCCCATCTGCATCGCGAAATCTGGCGAGCCTTTGGCTGCCATCACCGAGAGCTTCACGTTCGCCTGGGCCCGCACCGTTCCGTCTGCTCCAGAGAGCCCCAACGCAGCGAGTCGTTGTGGAGGCTCGGCTGCGACTCGATGGGCCCCTAAGGGACTCGCAAGAGCCAATCCGAGCGCCAGGAGGGTCGACTTACATCTCACTTGGTCATGATGATCGCGAGCAGTAAGCAGGCGCAACGACTACCCACTTGTTCACGTCACTTTACTGCGACCTGGAACGCATAAATCCACTATCACCTACGTTGTCTTGCGCGCGCGACATGCGAGCCATATTTCAGGCTGCGGCGGCGTTCTTGTGCTGCGTGGCGCGCAAGACCAACCATGCGAGGCCTCCGAGAGCCACGCCAAACCACAGCGTCGATAGGCGTACCAAAATCGTAGCTGCGGTTGCGCCCGCGATCGCGAAGTCCGGTGCGGCAGCGCGAAATAGCCCACTCATTCCCACCTCGGTGACTCCGAGCCCACCTGGGAGCATAGCGAGCGCACCTGCGAGCGTACCGGCTGCGTAGGCAAACGTGGCGCCCAGCACTTCCATCTCGACATCGAAGCCGCGCACGAGAAACCAGGTGGCCAGGCACTCGAGTGACCAACCGAGTAGCGCCATCAGCCCCCCCGCAAGGAACGGCACGGGTCGCGTCAGCTCAAACAGCGCGTCGTAGGTCTCCCGCAGCTTCGGTGCGATGCGCGCCGTGAAGCGCAGCCCGGCGAGCCTATCCAGAAAGAAGTAGCCAACGGGACGCACGGTGCAGGCCAAAACCAGCGCTGTCACCACGAGCGCCCCCGAGAAAGCCACCGCCCGACCATGCGCGAAGGTGGTGCTGCCCAAGCTCACGAGCACGACCAGCGCCACAAGGTCGAGCAGACGCTCCGCCACCACCACGGAAGCCGTGCGGGCGATGCCAATGCCGCGGTACTCGTGGAGCAGCATCGACTTGAAGACCTCGCCCATCTTGCCAGGCGTGACGCTCATCAAGAAACCTGAAAGAAACACGAGACCGCTGAGGCGCGGCTCTACCCGTACGCCCAAAACGCCGAGGTAGTACTGCCAGCGCAAAAACCGGATAAAGTAGTTTCCGAGCACCAACCCGAGCGCGACGAATAAGGAGGGCCAGGCAAAGCGCTGCAGGCTTTCCCCGAGCGCTCGCACATCGCTCATCAACGACAGTCCGGCAAATACCAGCACGGCCAGAATGCCGGTGGCGATGAGACGACGGCCGAACGACTGAGTCGGGTTCACGGTCTCGCTTATCTCGGTCGACACTGCGCGAAGTTGGCACGGTTGTTCAGGCAATGCCAAGCTCCGGTTTATATGGCCCCGCAGGAACGACGCGATTTTCGACACACCAAGATCGTCTGCACCATTGGCCCCGCCACCGACAGTTCTCGGGCGATTCAAAAGCTCTCGCAAGCGGGCATGAACATCGCGCGATTGAACATGTCCCATGGCACGCACAAGTCCGCGCTGATGATTGTCCGGCGCATTCAGAGCCTCAACCGCTCCATGAACCACCCGATTTCGATCTTGCTCGACACCATGGGGCCGGAGATTCGTACGGGTGAGCTCAAGACGAACATCGATTTGAAGGTCGGCGAGATCTTTTCTTTCACGGTCCTCACCACGGAGAACCCGGAGGAAAAGAGCGTGCACGTGAACTACCAGGACATGGTCAAGGACCTCAAGCCTGGCAGCCGCGTCACGGTGGACAACGGCCTCATCAACCTCGAAGTGCTCGACATCACCGAAGGTCGTCTGCGCTGTAAGGTTCTCGACGGCGGCACGCTCGGCTCGCGCAAGCACATCAACCTGCCCGGTGTGCGCGTCAATCTCCCGTCCATCACCGAGAAGGACAAAAAGGACATCGAGTTCGCGATTGAAAACGACCTCGACTTCATCGCCCTCTCGTTCGTGCGCTCTCCCCAAGACGTGCTCGATGCACGCGAGATCATCCATGGCAAGGGTGGCCACGCTCGCATCATCGCCAAGATCGAGAACCAGGAAGGCGTCGACAATTTCGACCAAATCCTGGAAGTCGCCGACGGAGTCATGGTGGCGCGCGGCGATTTGGGCGTGGAAGTGCCCATCGAAGAGCTGCCGCGCATCCAGCGCATGATCGTCCGCAAGTGTGCCATCGCTGGCAAGCCCGTAATCGTGGCCACGCACTTGCTCGAGTCGATGATCGAGAGCCCGACGCCCACCCGCGCCGAAGTCACCGACGTAGCCAACGCGGTCTACGAACAAGCCGACGCGATCATGTTGAGCGGCGAAACCGCGACCGGAAAGTACCCGGACCGCTGCGTCCAAATGCTCGATCGCATCGCGCGCCGCGTCGAGAAAGAGCCGGGCCACAACTTCCTCGAAGAGCGGAAGCCCCAGACCATTCGCGAGGAGCTCGCCCGCAGTGCCTGCCGTCTTGCAGATTCCCTCAACTCACCCGCCATCGTCGTGATGACGCGTAGGGGCATGTTGGGGCAAATGGTCGCGAGTTATCGCCCCAAGAAGGCCATCATCTACGCATTTACCAACATGAGCACCACGCGCAGGAAGCTGTGGCTCACGCGCTCGGTCGTGCCCTTCAAGATGGATTTCTCGAGCGACCCCGAGAAGACCATCCGGGCGGCATTCGAGCGTTTACGGCAGCGTAACCGCGTGTTGCCGGGCGACCCCATCGTGGTCGTGACCGACGTGGCCGCAGGCGGCGAGAACGTCTCCAGCATCCAGATTCGCGTCTTTCACTGAGCCTCGCGTCAGTCGCTGCCCGCTCGGGCGCCCAGCTGACTGCCTCCCAAACGTTTAGAAGGTGTTCCACAAGAAGTGGCTCGGATCGGCGTCGAGGCACCCGAACCGACAAGACGAAAAACCGCAAGGATACTGCCTGTATCTTGAGTTTTTTCAACGCTGGTGGTCGGGATGGATCGGCGTTGAGGCGGGCTACTTCTTGTGGAACACCTTCTTAGGGCAAGAGTGCAGCCCAGCGAGCCACAAACGCGCGATGGGCTGCCGGAGCGTTGCCTTCCGGGGAAAACAGCTCTTTCGGCCGGTAGCCGCTGTGCAAAGACATCACCTGTAGACTGCGCCCTTCCCCCACTTCAAAGCGCACCCGAAAATCCTTGAGCGCCAAAATGTAGCCATCCCCGTCACGGCGGATGCGGCGATAGGCGTGGGGCGTGGGGCCCAGCCGCAGCGTAGCGTCGATGCGCTCGCGCAAGGTCAGGGCGTGCTCGTGCTCGAGGAAACGGAGCTGCTCCTCGGCCAGCACCGAAAATGTAACCAGATAATCCGTAAGGGGATCTACCGGCTGCTCGCCCTCTATCCGCGGCTGATCGAGCCAACCGTGATTCGCGTGTGGAATGGCATCGCTGTAGGGCACGTAAGGCTTCACATCGAGCACAGGCGTACCTTCGAGCAGGTCGAGGCCTTGCACATGGATTTCGAGCCCCGTAACGCGCAGCAACCGGACTGCGCTCAGCCCGATGGGATTGGGGCGGTAGGGCGCACGCGTGGCAAAAACCCCGCGCTTTTTGTCGCTGCGGGGAGGCCAGACCTTGGGGCGAAAATCCGGGTTGCGATCGAACCACACCACGAGCCACAGGTGGTCAAACAGCGAAAGGTCGGCTAGGGCGTCCTCGAAACCGCGCCCTGGAAACAGCTCGACGAAGCCCGTGACCTCCGCCGCCGCCTGTGGTTGACGCGGGGCATCCACCCGCTCCTCGAAGGGCGATCGCAAGATTCCGATAGGGGTCACCGACAGGGCTTCCCCATTCCAACGCGCGCTCTTGTGGGTCAACTTGCTACGCGCTCCTTCATTGGCGTTAGATCCGCGTTACCACCCGGAAAATCTGGCGGCAAGCGGCCGGTCGTACTACCCATTCACGTTGTGGCGCAAGGGCGCGCGGTATTTCCGCAAATCCCTTGCCCGAGCGAGGGACGATGGCTGACGAGGTAGAGCGCAAAGGCGGTCTGAGTTCGCTCTGGGAGAACCTCACGAAAGGCGCACAAAACGCCCTGGAATTGGCGCGTGTCGGCCGCCTCTCGCCCGAGGTGCACACGCCTTACACGGTCGTTCGTCGCGAGCGCGTGTACAAGCTACGTCACTACGAGCGAAACAAGGCCGTCGCCGCGCTCGACATGCCGCTGTTGCTTGTGCCGCCGCTGATGGTCACAGCCGAGGTGTACGACATCGATCCCGACATCAGCACGGTGACCATGCTCACCAACGCGGGCGTGGACGTGTGGCTCGTAGATTTCGGGCGCCCGGAAAAAGAAGAAGGCGGCCTCGAGCGCACGCTGGACGATCACGTTCAAGCCGTCAATCACGCCATCGACCAAGTGTGTGCGCTGACCGGGCACGACTTGCATCTCGCAGGCTACAGCCAGGGAGGCATGTTCTGTTACCAGACCGCGGCCTACAGGCGTGGCGAGAACATCAAGAGCCTCATCACATTCGGCAGTCCGGTCGACGTGCACCGAAACCTGGTGATGGGCGGCGAAGCCGCAAGTCGCGTGATCGACACCATGAGCGGCTTGGTGCGCACCGGCCTGCACGCCATGGACGGCCTGCCTGGAAGCTTCTCGAGCTCGGGTTTCCGCATCTTGAGCGCGGGCAAAGAAGTCCGCCACATGCTCGGTTTCATCGCGAACCTGCATGACCGCGAGGCCCTGATGCGCGGTGAATCGAGCCGCAAATTCTTGCATGGCGAAGGCTTCGTGGCTTGGCCCGGACCGGCGTTGCGCACGTTCTATGAGCAGTTCGTGGTGGAAAATCGCCTCAGCCAGGGCGGCTTCGTCATCGATGGCCGCAGCCTCACCTTGGCGGACCTCACCTGCCCTATCCTGTACTTCATCGGTGAGCGCGATGAGTTCGCCCGTGCGCCTTCTGTGCGCGCGATTCGCGAAGCCGCACCCAATGCGGAAACGTACGAACAAAAGATTCGCACCGGACACTTCGGCTTGGTGGTCGGCTCCATGGCCCTCAAGCAAACCTGGGTGACGGTAGTCGAATGGATGAAGTGGCAGGAAGGCAAAGGCCCGCGACCGATGCAGGCGCGCAAAAAGGGCGAAGCTCCGCCGCAGAAGCGCGAGATTGAGCAGGTCATCGAAGCCAACTTCGAGGACGTCGAATACAACGCGCGTTTGTTGTTCGACACCGCCAAGGACACAGCAACCTTCATGCGGCGCAGGGTCGGAGACATCTCGAGCACGCTTGGCGCGATGTTCGACAACCTGCGCTATCAGGTCCCACGTCTCGCGCGTCTTGAGCGCATCGACGCGGATTCACGCGTCAGTGCTGGCCTCGCGATGGCGGAACAGGCAGCGCGCCTCGGGGATCACACCTTCTTTTTGTGGCGCGGTCGCGCGCATTCCTATGCCGATTCAGACCGTCGCATCAACGCCATCGTGCGCGGGCTCATCGCCTGCGGAGTAAAACCCGGCGCGCGCATCGGCGTGCTGATGCAGGCGCGCCCGAGCTACCTCTCGCTGGTAACCGCCATCAGTCGTGTGGGTGCGGTCGCCGTGCTCATCAGCCCAGATGGTGCACGCGTACCGCTCGAGCTGGCGCTGAATCTCGGCCAGGTAGAAATCCTGATAGCGGATCCAGAGCACGCAGAAAGCGCCCGCAAGACCTTTGCAGGTCCCGTGTTGTCGCTAGGCGGCGCGCAGTCAGAAGACAAAAAGCTTGTCGATGGCGTGATCGACATGGAAGCTATCGACCCCGAGACGGTGCCCTTGCCTGATTGGTACGAACCGAATCCGGGGCGCGCCAGTGACTTGGCCTTGGTGATTTTTACTGCAGGCAAAAACGAAAAGCCGCGAGCCGCACGTATCACCAATCGGCGCTGGGCCGTAGCCGCGTACGGTGCAGCCGCAGCCAGCACGCTTACGCCGAAGGACACCGTGTACTGCTGCATGCCGCTCGATCACGCAGCGGGACTTCTCGTCTCGGTGGGCGGCGCACTTGTGGGTGGCGCGCGTTTGGCGCTGGCGGACAGCTTCGATCCGGGCGTGTTTTGGCCCGAAGTGCGGCGCTATGGAGCTACGGTCGTCTACTACGCGGGCGAGATGTGTCGCGCCTTGGTCGACGCGCCGAGCACCCCCAATGACGACAACAATCCGGTACGTCTGTTCGCAGGTTCGGGCATGCGTGCCGACATTTGGCGCCGCTTGATCGACCGCTTCGACACCGGCGTGCTCGAGTTCTACGCGACCACCGAAGGCAACGCGGTGCTCGCCAACGTGGCAGGTCAGCCGGTGGGCTCCTTGGGGCGCCCGCTGCCTGGCACAACAGACGTGGCGCTCGTCGCCTACGATTTCGATCTCGACGATTTTGCCCGCAATCCAGATGGAACCCTGGTCCGCTGCTTTGCCGACCAACCTGGCATGCTGATAGCGCGCATCGATTCTGGCCATCCGATGGCGAGCTTCGACGGTTACCTCGACAACCAAGAATCGGCCAACCGTGTGTTGCGAGGCGCATTCGAACCGGACGACGCTTGGTTTGTCACGGGCGATGTGGTGCGCATGGATCCGAGCGGCAACTACTGGTTCGTCGACCGTGCAGCAGACATGATCCGCACGCACAAAGGTCCTGTTTCCACGAACCAAGTGGAAGACGCGCTGTACGAGCTTCCGGAGATCAAGCACGCGGTCGTGTATGGGCTCGCTGTGCCTGGCTCCCAATTCGAAATGCCCGTCGTGAGCATCGTGGTACGCGAAGGCTACATGCTCGACCCCGTGGCCCTGGCGCGGCAGGTCGAACGCAGGCTCGATGCCAATGCGCGTCCGCGCTTCGTGCGCATCTGCGAGTCGGTGCCGATGAGCGTCGGCTATCGCCCCATGAAGCAATCGCTGCGCGAACCAGGCCTAGCAGAAGACGACCGAGATACGCTGGCCTACGATCAAGAATTGCGCCTGTATCTGCCGCTCTTGCCCGATGGCTACGCGACGGCCATCGCACAAGTGGGCGGCGTGGCAAAGAGCGTGAACGACAACAGCGAGCCGGCCACCGAGGACAAGCCCAAGCGCCCAGCACGCAAGAGCAAATCCGCGAAGAAGCCCGCCGAACCGCGCAAAAGCTGAGTTTCGCCGAGGCTCGTGTCGGGCTGGTACGGTCGACTCGCTAGATAAGCCCGTGCAAGGGACCGCCGGCTTTTGCGAGTTCGTCGACCTTGCGCGTCACGCTTGGGTCTTCGATGAGCGGTGGTGCGTGATGTACCTTGCGCCGCGCATCGATGACGAGCGGCCCCGTGCAACCCCAGTGCTTGTGCTCGGTGAATGCGCCCACGCCATCGACGTCAACGGCGGGATTCATGCGTGTGAAGGTGGCCCACAGGAAGTTATTGAGTGTGCGGGCGACAAACTCCGCATCATCCACCAGCACGATGAAGGCAATGCCCTCGAGCTTGCGCGCAGCGCCTTCTAAAGCAGCACAAAAGCGCCGCACAAGCCCGTCTGGATTCGCATCGCCTGCCGTATGTGTGGGCCCACGCACGGCGAGAACGCCGGGCATACACATGCGCGCCTCCGTGAATCCTGGTGGCAAAGGCAGCTCGCTTGGGACCTGCTCGAAAAGACGACGAATGGGCGCGCCCACCGCCGCGAGCACGAGCTTCGAGCCCTGATTCAGGCCGTGTCCTGAGTAGTCGAGCGTGTCGATGGTGGTTCGAGTTTGGAAGTGCAGGTCGCGCCGGAAGTCCGCGCGCTCAAGCGCATGCTTGAAGAACGCGGGGATATCGTGGATGTCGAGCTCAGGCGCATCTTCCTGCGCCACGATCAGCACCACTTTGGCGAGCGACATCTGCCCCTGGCCGAGAATGGCATTGGCTTGGGTGAGCGTTTCCTGAGGTTCCTTGCGTTCTCGGTACGGCACGTAGCGCTCGCTGCCGATGGCCAGGAGCAGCGGGTGTACGCCACTGGCATCGACCGCATGAACCGCGTGCACGCCCGGCAACACTGTCGGGATGACAGGCCCGGTGAGCGCGTGAATCAGCTCGCCAAAAACGGTGTCTTCTTGCGGCGGACGCCCCACGACTGTGAAGGGCCAAATCGCATCCGAGCGGCAGTATACCTGCTCCACGGTCATCACCGGAAAGTCGTGGGTCAGGCTGTAATAGCCGAGATGGTCGCCAAACGGACCTTCGGGCTTGGTCGCATGCGGGTCGATGGTCCCCACGATGCAGAAGTCGGCATCCGCATGAATCTGGGCTTGCCCCATGCGCGCCATGCGCACGCGACGCCGCGAGAGCGCGCCTGCAAATGAAAGCTCGCTCAGGCCTTCGGGCAACGGCATCACCGCAGCCAAGGTCATGGCAGGCGGGCCTCCAACGAACACGCTCACACGCAGCTTCTCGCCACGACGGATCGCCGCTTGGTGGTGCACTCCGATGCCGCGATGAATCTGGTAGTGCAGGCCGATTTCCTGGTCTTGTACGTAGTCGTTGCCGCTGAGCTGCACGCGATACATGCCGAGATTGGATTTCATCAACCCCGGCTTGTCGGGATCTTCCGTGAAGACCTGGGGCAGCGTGATGAAAGCGCCGCCATCGTCCGGCCAGCTCTTGAGCTGCGGCAAGTCGGAGATGCGGCAGGTCTGTGCGAGCACCGGACCGCTCGATACACGGCGCGGCAACATGTTCAGGGCGGTCAGCGGAGCACCCAGATACCGAAACGGGCGGCGCAGAGCGTTGGATGGATCGACCTTGAGTTCCACCAAGCGACGCACCGGCTCGAGCGCATCGGCGAACAGAATCTCCGCGCGTCGCATGGTGCCGAAGAGGTTCGACGCCATGGGAAAGCGCGAGCCCTTTACGCGATTGAAGAGCAATGCGGGGCCGTTTGCCAGGTACACGCGCCGCTGAATTTCTGCTGCTTCGAGGTGCGGGTCGACCTCGTGTTCGATGCGTACGAGCTCGCCGGCTCGCTCTAGGGCTTCAACGCTCTCGCGGGTGCTGTGAAACGCCATGGTGGCTGCGGTCTATCAGGGGCCACGCAGGGATCAAGGTCCATGTCCTATCCGACGCAAAGCTTGCTCGAGGCGATCCGTGTCGGCGGAAGTCCTCACGGCGATGCGCACGTGCCGACCGAGCCCAAACGAGCTCGCATCCCGCACCAGCACTCCCTGTCGCGCAAGGCGCTCGCGAAAGACTGCGGCGTCCCCGACCTCGACCAGCTGAAACACCGTCTCAGAAGGCAGTACAGGCAGCCCAGCGGCCCGAAAGAGCTGGGTCATGCGCTGACGCTCTGCACGCAGTTTTTGGTAGCTCTCGGCCACCCAGGGCAGCTCAGTGGCCGCAGCCTCGATGGCTGCCAAGGCCTGCGCACTGGTGGCCCAGGTGGGACGTGAGGCCTCGATGTTCTCGACGTGCTCACGTGCGCCCAGCAACAGCCCGATGCGTAAGCCCGGCAACGTGAAGTCTTTGGTCAGAGAGCGCACGGCGAGAATATTGCCAGGCAACGCGCGCATCAGCTCAGCTACGTGGTCACTCATGGACAGAAACGACTGATCCACGACGAACATGGTCTGCGGCTGTGAATCTGCGAGCGTGCGAAGTTCGTCTACTGACACATAGGCGCCGGTTGGATTGTTAGGCGAACACAGGTACACGAGCTTTGCGCCGCACGCCCTGCGCGAAAGCTCAACCAGGTTATGCCGAAAGCCGTGTGATTCACTCGCGAATACGCGCTCGACTTCGGCCCCTGCACGCGTGCAGGCGATGCGAAGCTCGGAAAACGTGGGCTCCGCGATGACGACTCGGTCCCCCGGCGAAACGAAGGCGCGCACAAGGGACCAAAACAAATCGGCGGCCCCATGTCCCACCACAATCTCATCAGGTGAGCGGCCCAGAACCTCGGCCCAAGTGACGCGCGCATTCCTTCCCGTGGGATCTGGATAGCGCGTGAGCGTGGCGCGCGACATTGCATCCAGCAGGCTTTGGGGCGGGCCGTACGGGTTGAGATTGACGCTCAAGTCGAGCACATGCGCCGGGTCCACACCGAGCGCACGCATTTCGTCCGCACGAATCCCGCCGTGCACACGAGGCTCAGAAAGAAAAGACATGCCGCCCCGAGAGCCATACGAGCGAAAACAGCGCGCATAGCCAAGCCCAGATGCCCGCAACGCGCGTCAACGTCTGCGCCCGCGCGACCGCGCTGGCATCAGGCTCAGCCAGCTCTGCTCCGAGCGTGTACACCGCGCGCTTGTCGAGGCGAACACCCAAGAGTCCCGCCCCCATCGCCATCGGATGGCCCGCATTCGGGCTCTCCGTGCGACTCTTATCTCGCAGCCAGATAGCGAAGCCGCGCCGCACATCTTGCCCAGTGCATGCCCCCGCGCACAACAGAAGCAGCGCGCTGAGACGCGCCGGCACGAGGTTGAGCAAATCGTCGAGGCGCGCCGCGGCTTTCCCTACATATTCAAACCTGCCGCGGTAGCCGACCATGGCGTCCATGGTGTTGGCAGCGCGGTAGAACACTGCGCCCGGCAAGCCGAACAGCACGAAGAAGAAAAGCGGCGCGACTACGCTATCGCTCAGATTCTCGGTGAGCGACTCGATGCTGGCGCCCGCGACTTCGGATGCGCTCAAGCCCTGTGCATCGCGACTGCACAGGCTCGAAAGCCCTGCCCTCGCCTGCACCAAGTCCGAAGCTGCGAGCGCCTTTCGCACCTGGTCTCCTGCCGCGACCAGGCCTTTCAGCGCAAAACAGCCGAACAAGCCGTACACGACAAATGCCGCGCGTAAAACAGGCTGCGCGGAAAGTCCCGCCTCTACAGCCCAAAACAAAGCCGCGAATCCAAACGCGACAAGCAACGCGTAAAGCGTGCCGATGAGCAGCGCAACGAGAGGACGAGCCCCTGCACAGCGCTTGAGGGGCGCAATGGCACGCCCCATCCACACCACCGGATGCAAGGCATTGGGAGGCTCTCCCCACGTAGCATCGAGCGCAAACGCAACGCCGAGAATCACCGCGCTATGGCCCAACCACGCATCCATGGCTACGAGCGAAAGTCCACGGCTTCTACGGGCCCCGGCTTGAGCCGCAGGATTTGCCCCATCGCGCCTAGGTACACCTCAGACGCCACACGCCCCAGCACCTGGTGCGCCCTACCCGCAAGGTCGCGAAAAGCGCGTGCCATCGCGTTTTCGGGGACGATGCCGAGGCCGACCTCATTGGTCACGACGATGCTGTGATAAGGCTGCTTGGTGAGACACACAGCGAGCTCATCGATCCGCTGTTCAATCACACTCGACGCGAGTCCGTCCACCATCAGGTTGGAGATGAACAACGTCAGGCAGTCGATGACCACGACGTCCGCGTCGGTGATGCCCTGCAAGCACGCGCACAGCTCGCGCGGCGCTTCCAGCGTGCGAAATGCGTCTCCGCGCTCGGCTTGATGGCGCTGAACGCGATAGCCCATCTCATCATCGAGCGCTTCCGCCGTCGCCACGAACACGCGACGCGAACCAAGGGCACTCGCCCGCGTAAGTGCGAAGGCACTTTTGCCCGAACGCACCCCGCCGCCAATCAGAATTACCTGCGGAGACGTCATACGGATCGGCGTCTACGTTGCCCGTTTCCTCAGCGCAAGGGAAAGGCGCATAGCCCGAGCAACATCCCGATTTCACAAACTTCGACAGCCGCACCGTGAACGTCGCCTGTAAGGCCGCCTAGAGCCCGCTGGCTACGCCATGCGACGAGCAATGCGCACACCACGCCCAGACTCGCGCAGGCCGCATAGGGAACGCCGACTGGCCCCAAGACAAAGAAGGGCCATGCGATGGCGCTCGCCCCGATCGAGAGCTCGCGTAGTCCCACGCGCCCGGCGAAGGCGCTGCCGAGTCCTTGCCCTCTCGCGTAGGGAAAGCTTGCTAGCAAGCACGTGCAGGCAAAGCGCGCGACGGCCGGCACGAGCCAAACCAGCTCAAGCGCATGAAGTTCAAAGATTCGCGCCAGGGCCGCAGCCTTGAGAGCCAGCGCGAGCATAAGCGCGGTTGCGCCGTGCGAGCCTATCCGGCTGTCGCGCATGACAGAAAGCGTGCGCTCCTTGTCGCCTCGCCCACCACTCAGACCGTCCACTGTGTCGGCAAGACCATCGAGATGCAGGCCTCCCGTGAGGTAAGCCCACAGTGCGACCACGCAGAGCGAGCTCAGCGCAGCGCCCAGCCCAAGCTGCTCGAACAGTACGGCCGCTCCGAGTAACAGGCCGCCGAGAAGTAGCCCTACCCAGGCAAAGTATCCGGCGCTCTTGGCGACGTCCGGCTCCGTGAGCTCCACGTGGGGCACAGGCAGCCGCGTCAAAAATCCGAGCGCGCAAAGGAGGGGGCGAAGCACAGGGCCGAGCCTGCGCTCCATAATCACGACGCGCAAACCACGGCCTGCCGAAAAACACGAAAGCCCGGGTTCCACGCAGGGAATCCCGAGCTCTTCAAGTGTTTAGGAAGCGCTCAGCCGCCGATGGCGGAGCCCGCGTCCTGCTCTGCCACGCCAGCGTCTGTGGCGGCGCTATCCGATCCCACGCCAGGCGCAGTCCCGCCATCGACGGGCCTAGGCGTGGGCGGTGCATCTGGGCCGGAGGGGTTAACCGACCCGGAACCGGTGCCTGGATTTCCTTGCGTGCTCGGCCGCTCGATCTGCTCTCCGTACCAGCTGTCGTAGCTCCACTCAGGCGCGGGCAGCACTACGCTCGCCACGTTCGTCGAGAGGTCTGCAAGGTCCGTCACGATGACGCCCGCATAGCTAAACGAGTACACATAGGTGTCGTCATCGTGGCTCACGAAGTGACCGCGACGCACCTCCGGCGAGTAGCTGTAGCAACTGTAGTAACAGCTGCCTGACTCGCATTGCACGCATCCTCCGGACTGCGAGGCGTAGAGCGAGCTGTGATCCACCTCGCCCAGCGCATCGAAGCCCGTCTCGGCGTCGACCTTGATGAGCTGCAGCGTAGAGCTGAAGCCCTGGCCGTAGCGGGACAACGGCAGTGCGAGCACGCCGAGCTCTCGGTAGAACGTGAACGCCTTGTGGTTGTACTGCCCCTCAGAGTTCGCCTCGCCAAAATCGAACACCTTCGGCTTGGCCAGTGGGAACGTGCTTACGTCGAACAACTGCAGCTGCACGCCCCAGCCCGCATTCGTGCCGAGCGTGATGAGATGCGTGTCGTCGAGCGGATGCATGTATTGGCTGAAGCCGGGGATTTCAATCTCACCGAGCGTCTTGATCTCGCTCGGATCTTTGAGGTCGAGCACGATAAGCGGATCGATTTGTTCGAAGGTCACGATGTAGCCGCGGTCGCCGACGAAGCGCGCCGACTGCACGGTCTCATTGACCTTGCCGAGATACTCGGTCTTGCCAACAACCTCGAGCTCCCGCTTCTTCTGCTTGAGCGTGAAGACGCGATTGTCCGTGGTCGTTTGCCAGAAATCGGCATCCTCCATCTCGCTGTCTGGGTTCGCTCGCACGCGCCCAGTCGTCGCGACCCGCAGTATCTCGCCCCGCATATCGAGACCAAACTGCGCGTTGTGGGGCGGCAGGTTGCCAGAGACCGTGCCGGACGCTTCGTAGTCGGTGTCGGCCTTGTTGATGCCGAAAACATGGAGGTTCGTGCGCTGCTCGCCCACGAAACCGAAATCCCATCGGTAGTCAGGCTGAGCCAGCACGAGATGGTCCAAATTCGAATAGACCGTCTGCGCAGCTCCCATGATCGTCACGCCGCCCGGCACACCGCCCTTTTCGAGGTCCAGCGTAAGCACGTGCGTGAGCCCTTCACCCGTGAGCCCCGACGGCGGCACGAAGAAGTCGTCGCAAGCTGGCTCGACCTTCGCGAGCTTGCCCTTCTTTGCTTCGTAAAGCACGGGCAGCCAATCCTCGAGCTTAGTCTTTTCAACCGCTGCCGTCTGCTCGGCAACCTTCTTGTTGACTGCTTGCCTGTACTCGGTGAGCGTGAGAGACCGCCCGGCCGCGTTCGGGTCTGAGCTCTCCTTCCACGAATTCACATGGCCGAGGCCCGCGTAGCCGATGGTCTGCCCGCTCTGGAACACGACGCGCACGATGTCCGCGTAGCGCCGTGAGGAGGTGTACGACCCCTGGAAATAGAACTCGCGCTCAGTCTCGAAGCTGTCACCCGAAACATCGACCACCGTAATCTTGGTCGCCGGCGCCCCGTAGTACCCGCCGCCGCAACCCGAGACGCCTCCGAATGCCGAATCGATCGCAGCGCACGGCTTCGCGATGTTGACATCCTCCCGGCCCCCGTTGGTAAAGACCGGCGGGTTAGCGCCGTAGCCTTCCACGCTCGAGAACACCACGGCCTTGCCTGCGTCGGTCACGAACATCTCGCTGGGCGAGCCCTCGATGACGATGTCGCTCTTGAGCGACGTCAAATCGGCCGGCCACGTATCGAGCTTGTAGAGCCCGTTACCGTGCAGGACGAACATCGACTCGCCCATGCGCACAACTTTGACGAAGTCTGCCTCGTCTACGCCTTCCACCTGCGTGTTGGTGTTGGACGAGCCAGTAGGCCCTGAACCCTCGCCAGCGCTTTCGTTGTTGTCGCCCGAAGCTGTGCCGCCCGAACCTGTATTTGAGCCATTGCCGCCGGCCGCGCTGTCCGTCTGCGGCGCGCCTGGTGTGGGAGATGGGCCGCTCGAGGGCGGAGCCGTCGGAGACTCACCGCCACTAAAATCGCCGTCACTGGCAACGGGATCGCGACCCATACCGATCACGCCAGACCCGTAGTTTTCCGGCTGGTACTGGGCGATGAGCCGCGTCGCCTCCATCTTGAGCTTCGCGACGGCATCCGCCTTCAGCATCGAGAGCAGATCCGCGCAATCCTGGGCGCGCTGCAAGGCGGACTTGGCCTCCTTGATGCGCCCGACGTCATCGTCACCGGAATTGGAATCCGAACAACCCGAGCCGAGAAGCAAAAGTAAGAGTCCTGTGCCAGCAAGCGTTGGCTGCCATTTTTTCGCGCGGTCGTGCATAGACCATCCTCCAAGCAAACTTGCCACGTTCATAGCAAAGAACATGCCTACGAATTCATCAAACAAATCAAGACGTGAACCGTGTGTCACCCTGTGCCACGCAGAGTGTGGCCAGATTATCAAGTCTCTAAAGCGAGGACTGAAACCTTGCTGCGCTGGGCCTACCATGTCTTGATCGGGCCACTATGAAGCTGGCCTACGTGCGTGCGCGTCCCATTCTCGCGCTGCTCGCCCTCTCCTTCTGCCTGTGCACGCCGCAAAAAACCCATGCGGAGAGCGCCCAGGTTGCCTACGACGAAGACGCCTCCAAGCCCCTCATGCCGGTGCGCTTGGACGCCCATGCGTCGCTGACCTGGAACGGATACTTCGGCTTGGGAGGCCGCATCGACATTCCCATCATGGAAAAGGGCCTTGCGTACAGCACCCGCGATCAGCTTTCGGTAAGCCTGGGCGCCGACATCATCTTCCTCTCGTTCGAGAGCCGAGATGAGCCACTCGAGATCTGGCCCACGGGCACCGTGCAATGGAGCCTCGGCGTGACCGAGCGCTTCACGTTCTATCCAGAGCTCGGTTTAACCGCGAAAATCGAGCGCGAACGCTGGGGCGGCGTCTTCCCCAATGTCGGCTTTGGCGGCCGCTACTCGCTGTACCGCTCGATTAGCCTGCTTGGACGCGTCGGCTGGCCGATGGCTATCTCGCTGGGCGGCACGTTCTAGCGTACCGCGCGAGACGCTCAGTCTGCGTACTTGATGGTGGTCTTCACGCTGACGGGCTGGGCCGCCACCGCGAACTTGGCCTGCTCGAACTTCGGAGGACCTGCCTTGGTGTCCGGGTCGTTCGAAGATCCGGTGCCCTCCTTAGGCTTGGGCCAGGGAAGCCAACGCATGTCGAGCTCGTTGTTCTTGTTGGCGTCATGTACGACCTGCACCGCGTAGGTCCCAGGCTTCACGCCCTTGAACTCCACGGTCATGTTGGCCCCGGTGATCTTGGTCTTCACCACCTGCAGGGCCTTGGGGATGTTGAGCCAGGTCTCGGACTCAGCGTACAACATCACCAGCGCCATACCTTCGGTGCCCTTGAAGCCCGTGATCTGCACGGTGACCGTCGTAAGTCCGTCCTCTTGAGCCTGCCCCTTGACGGCGTAAAGGGCGCTCGCTGTGACGAGCACGGCCAGCAATGCAGAAATCCAACGCCTCATGTTCACGTTCTCCTTATGGGTCTGGACGGGATGACCCGCAGAATATTTAACCGTACCCGCTTATGCCATGTGGGTTCAGCCACAATCGGGATGGAACCGGTTCAAACCACTATCTTTATGTGTACCTAGAAACCGCGTCCCCAGGGAAGCTTTCGATGTACCGGAACAGGCCAGAGGAACCATACTCAGGTCATGTTGCTGCACGCGGGAACCAGCGGTTTTAGCTACGCCGAGTGGAAGGGGAAATTTTACCCCACCGGGACAAAAAACACAGATTTTTTGAGCTATTACGCCTCAAAATTCGACACAGTCGAGATTAATAACACCTTCTACCGCATGCCCAAGCCAAGCTTGCTTTCGGGCTGGGTGTCGAAGGTGCCGCCAGAGTTCATTTTCGTCCTCAAGGCGTCCCAGCGCATCACACATCACGGCAAGCTCGAGAACACCGAGGAGAACGTTCAGTACTTCTGGAGCGTGGCGCAGGAGCTAGGTTCTCAGATCGGACCCGTGCTTTTTCAACTTCCACCGTACCTAAGAAAGGACGCGGAGAAGCTGAAGCGCTTCCTCTCGACCCTGCCCCCGGGCATGCGCTCTGTAGTCGAGTTCCGCCATCGCTCGTGGTTCGATGAAGAGACGTTGGGCGCGCTGCGGGACCATGGGGCTACACTCTGCTTCTCCGACATGGACCCAAGCGACGCAGACGACCCAGGCCTCGAGCAACCCTTCGAAGCCACGTCTGACGTTGGCTACGTGCGACTGCGCCGAGCGTTCTACGAACCGGCACAGCTTCAGGAGTGGATGGGTCGCATCAAGGCCCACACGTTTCGGGAGGTGTTCGTGTTCTTCAAGCACGAGACCACGGGTCCCGAGCTCGCGCTGTCGTTGAAGCAGATATGGGGTTGATTGAGCGCGCGCTAGTGAAAATCCCGCGACCTGTGCTCGCTCAAGCCCGCGGATAGCTCAGGCTCGTAGAGCTCTTCCGCTATCAGGTGGGTCACGCCATCGGCGGTTTGAATGTGGCCTCGCACCCCGAGCAAGCTCGCACTGCGCGCAAGCCAACGATGGCGCGCGAAAACCTGGCTCCACACCACCACGTTCACGAAGCCGAGTTCGTCCTCCAGCGTAAAGAACACCACGCCCGAGGCGGTCCCAGGACGCTGCCGACAAATGACAAGACCCACATAATCTACCTTCGCGCCGTGTTTGGCCTCGCGCAGCTGTTGTGAGTCCAAAAGGCCATGCTGGGCCAGGGACGTACGCAACGGCGTCATGGGATGGCCACGCGTACTGTGACTGGCCGTTCGATAATCCCAGAGCACCTGCTCAGGCACGCTGAGTGTGCGCAAAGCCGGCATGTCAGAGCCAGGATCCGCACGCAAGCTATCGCGCATGCCTGAAGCTGCCGCCCGAACACGCCACAAGGCCTCCCTGCGTGTCGTCCCCAGGCTATCGAACGCACCGGCTTCCGCGAGCGCAACCAACGCGCGCAAGCCGAGCTGGGCTTTGCGCACGAAATCTTCGATGGAACGCAATGGCTTGGGCAGGCTCTCCATGCGGCGCCCATCTCGCTCAGCAACACCTCTCACAAAGCGGTAGCCCATGCGCACCGCTAGCTGTCGAGAAAATCCTCCGTTTGCATCGCGGACCTCGGTGGGATCGAGCGTGCAATCCCACGCGCTGTGATTCACATCGATGGGCAGCGTGATGACGCCGTGCCGCAAGCCATCTTCTACCAGCGTAGAAGGTGCATAAAAGCCCATGGGCTGTGCATTGAGCATCGCGCACAAAAAGACTTCGGGATGGTGGCACTTGAGCCAAGCCGTCGCATACGCCAGCAACGCAAACGACGCAGCATGGCTCTCCGGAAAGCCGTACTCCCCAAAGCCGCGAATCTGGGAGAATACACGCTCGGCAAACTCCTCGGAAATCCCCTTCTTCACCATACGACTGACCAGGCGCGTGTGGTGCGCCTCAATGCGCCCTGAGCTACGCCACGCGGCCATGTCGCGCCGTAATTGGTCCGCCTCTCCGGGGGTGTAGTCCGCAGCGAGCACCGCAAGCTTCATGACTTGTTCTTGAAAAATAGGCACCCCATAGGTCCGGCCGAGTACACGCTTCAAGCTCTCGTGAGGATAGACAACCGGCTCCTTATCAGAGCGGCGTAGCAAATAGGGATGCACCATGTCGCCTTGGATGGGCCCCGGTCGCACGATGGCGACTTGCACGACCAAGTCGTAGAACTTCTTGGGCTTCAGTCGCGGCAACATGGCCATCTGCGCACGACTTTCGATTTGGAATACGCCGACCGTATCGCCGCGCGAGACCATCTCGTAGGTCAAAGGGTCGTTGTGGGGAATCTGCGCCATGTTCAGCGCGATACGTTTGTGGCGAGCGAGCTGCTTGAAGCAACCTTCGATGACGGTCAGCGCACCGAGCCCGAGTAAGTCCACCTTGAAGAGCCCCAAGTGCTCGATGTCGTACTTGTCCCATTGGATCACCGTGCGACCTTCCATGGTCGCGTTCTCGATGGGCACGATGCTGTCGATGGCTTCATGCCCAAGCAAAAAACCTCCGGGATGAATCGAGAGGTGGCGCGGAAAATCTCGTATCTGCTCGCACAGCGAAAGGAGCTGCACGACCATCGGGCTCTGCGCGTCGAAGCCCGCCTTGTGCAAGGCTTCTCCATCGATTTCGTCGTAATGACCGACCAAACGCGCGATGCCATCTAGATCTGTATTCTGGATTCCGAGCGCCTTTCCCACATCGCGCACCGACGAGCGCACACGATACCGAACGAGGTTCGCGACCATGGCCGCTCGCTGTTTGCCATACCTGCGGTAGACCTCTTGGATCACTTCCTCGCGCCGTGTATGTTCGATATCCATATCGATATCGGGCGGCTCAGCTCGCTCTCGGCTCAGAAAGCGCTCAAACAGCAGGTCCATCTTGAGTGGATCCACCGCTGTGATGCCTAGGCAAAAGCAGACGGCACTGTTGGCGGCACTGCCTCGCCCCTGGCACAGAATCCCATTGTCGCGGCAGAACTTCACAATCTCGTACATCGTGAGGAAGTAACCGCCGAAATCCAGCTCTCGGATCAACGCGAGCTCTCGCTCAAGCTGCGTGCGGAGCGCCTCCCCTATCCCTTCTGGACATCGCCATGCTGCACCGCGATAGGTGAGCTCGCGCAGCCAATCGATTTCACTCATGCCGTTGGCCAACGTTTCGGGATACCGGTAGCGAATCTGGTCGTAGTGGAACTCGCAAGCATCGGCGATAGCCACGGAATGGGCGAGCATCTCGGGTACATCGCAAAAGCGCGCTGCCATCTCGACCTGTGACTTGAGAGCGTGTTCGGAGTTGGGGCGGAGACGCGTGCCTGCCTCTCTCAGGGGCACGCCATGCCGAATGCAGGTGAGCACATCCTGCAAAGGCTTGCGCTCGGCATCGTGGTACAGCACTTCAACGCAGCCCACCACAGGCACAGAGAGCGCCCTCGCCCGCTCGCGCAGGCGCGCTTCGTTTTCGTCGTCCCCTTCAGCCTCGTGACGCACGCACAGCGCGTACAGCTCACCAGGAAAGGCTTGCTTGAAGAAGGCCAACAAGGATGGCACAGGACACAAGACAATCAGGCCCTCCGAGGCCTCACACACCTCCTCCAGCGTGACGAGTGAACGGCCCTTTTCAGAGCGTAGCCGCCCTCGCGAGATCAAGCCGCAAAGATTGCCGTATCCGCGCCGGGTCTTAGACAGCAACACCACGCGATGAACGACTTCGCTGTCCAGGCTGGGCGTGATCGTAACTTCCGAGCCAACGATGAGCTTGATGCCGAGCTCCTTGGCTTTTACATGCGCCTTGACTGCACCATACAAGCCATCGCGGTCGGTGATGGCCATGGCCTTGAGCCCGAGTGCATGCGCACGCTCTACGAGCTCCTCGGGATGACTTGCCCCCTCAAGAAAGCTGTGATTGCTCTTGACCCATAGGGGAACGTACGACTGCTCCATGAGCCCTCAATCTACGTAGCCGTGGAGAAACCAAGCAGAGCGCAAAGCATCGTAGAAAAGCCACAAAAGCTCACCGCGAGGCGAGCGCGCATAGTAATAATCACGCGCGACAGGGCGCGCCCACCAACCCGAAGTCACACGCTGGGGGCCTGAAAGCTCGAAGACTTCCCCTGCGTGGATCAGCTTCTTGTTTCGGCTCTCTGGCTCGACCACGAGCTCTCCAGAGAAGGGTTCCGGGCGCAGCAACACCCTGCGTATCGATGGCAAGAGCGCATGCGGCGACACATCTTCCGCTTTGGGCTTTTCGATGCGTCCAGAGGAAACAAAACGAAACCTCTCCTCGGGAAGATGAGCATCTTCGAGCGTTGCTCGGCACGCCACGTCTTCTCCGTAGCTCGCCTTGAGCCTTGCTAGCGCGCGCGCTCCCGCTGCGAGATCCCGCTTGGGCACGAACATGTTGAGCTGTCCCGCAGCCAGGTCACTCGTCTCTGCTTCAAGCACTACGCGCTCTATCTTCGAGCGCTCACCTTGCGAAAACAGGCTGCTCTGTGCAGCGGATTCTCTCCCGATATTCAACGCAGACAACCGTAGTCGCAGCAACTCGAGCAACAAGGCTGCGTCTCGTGTAGGCACAGAAGGCTCAAGGCATTGCACGCTCGCTGGGCCTCGCTCGAACACGAGGTGCATCCACAGCTTGCGCACGCTCTGCCCCCTCTTCCTCACATCTTCCAGCAGCAGATCTAAGCCACGTTTAAGCCCAAAACACAGACGCGCGATGTCGTCGTCGGGCGGGTCGATTTCTACCTCGCTACGTGCGGCTTTCACATGGGGTTCACTGCACAACGGAAGCACTTCTTCGCCATGCGCCACCCGACACCAAAGCGAAGCTTCTGCGCCGAAGCGTGTTTTCAGCTGATCTGCGCCGAATTCACTCAAATCTCCTAGCGTGTTCACCCCCAAGCGGTCCAAGGCATCGCGTAATTTGGGCGTGATGTGTAAGCGCTCAAGGTCGACCTCCCGTGCCTGCTTCAAGACCTCCTCAGGCCGTTCGAACACCTTCACGCCGCGTACGCTCCGCGCCAGAACATAGGAGAGCGTGCGGCCGAACCCCACCACGACCGAAGCGTAAAACTGCTTTGCAGTCAGAAACCGATACACACAACGCGCCCAATTTTGCTCACCGCCATACAGTCGAGAAAGTCCGGCCGGGTCCAGATAAAAGACGCCCGCACTGACCGGATCACGCTCCACATGAGGCGAAAAAGTCTGCAAAGCGCGCACAATCTGCGCGACGCCTTGTTCGAGCTCTACAGCCGAAACCGTGCCGGCCCGCAGCTCGGGAACCAAGCTTTTGGCCGCGCCAAAACGCATGCCTGTACGCAACCTCATCTCACGCGCATGGCGGTTGATGAGCAAGAGCTGCGCCTCGGGATGGTCTTCTGCGACCACGCACGCGGGCACATCGCGCAACGCAGGCTGCGCGCGCAACAAGCTCTGCAACGGTAAATCCGGCAAGTCCACGCAAGCCATACGCCGCAGTTCGTGGTTCATGAAAATCTCCGAGCCCCTACGGGCAGCCCACGAATATCCGGCGAAACGGAGACCACTCCACGCAGCTTGCTCTTGAGTACGCGCTGCCCCAGTGACACCCGAGAAGCTGAAAGAACCCGCACCTCCGGCTCGACACGCAGCCCCACCATGGGCCCAAGCGATGGGCTCTCTGGCTCGCTTCCCGTCAACAACACAAGCCGCACATCGTGCATGCGTAAAAGCCCCGAAAGCCGCGATTGCCAGGCCAGCTCTCCCCTGGGGATGACGCTGGGTAGCTCCACCACCACCAGGCCAAATGCCCCCGAACGCAGCAAGATCTCACTGGCACGGACCACGCCGTGTGGCCCCGCAGAAGGCGGCACACGCACCCAGGTGAGCCCTGAAAAATCAATGCCTGCCAGAGCAAGGTCAGGTGGATAAGCGCAGGATGTGTCGCGCGGAGAAATCCAAGCACAGGGCTCCCCCTCCGCCTGCGCGCACAACAACAGGCGCGTCACCGTGCTGAGCTTGCCTTTCGCTCGCCCCGAGAGCTCGAGTATCTGCCCTGGCCCGAGCCACTCCCACAAAGGCGCACGGGAAGCCTCCTTCGTCACGCTGTGAGACATGTTGCCCGAGGCGACACCGATACCCGCCGTGGAGATCCCTTCAAGCGACCGAATCGACTCGATTTTGCCCATTTTCACGAGACCTCCGCCTTGCGCTTCCAGCCCTTCGGAAGCGTGGAGATCTCTCAAGCTACTGAACACAATGACAGTGGTCAATCGATTCGCGAAAAATCCCCATCTCCCTGAAAAGAACTGAATCTTTTCAAAGAAGTGAGCAGCTCATACCGTGCGCAGGGTCACTCTGCGGGCGAGCTGGCGAGCTCGTTGAAGCGGTTACCCGCGTAGCGCGCGAGCCACAGCCACACGAAGGCCAGGCCCACCACGACGAGGCTCAAGAAGCGCACCGCCGTGAGGTCGTCCTGAATCCACAGGCTCATCAAGAAGCTGAGCACCACGCCTATCGCCTTCGCGGCTCGCTGCACGAAGATATCGATGAACGCCTTGGCCTGGTACTTCTCACGCGCAGAGGTCGGCACATACAGCGACTCACGCGCCGACTGATTGACGGAGTAGTTGAGCGCGTTGTCCGCGATGCTCAAAGAGCTGCCAATCCACAACAGCGGCATGATGGCAAAGCCTCCCGCCACCACCAGCACCACAAACGGCAACACGCTCAACGCCGCGCGAATCCCGAGCTCTTGCATGACGAAACGCGTAAACAAGAGCTGCACCAGCAGCGACGCCACGTTGGTCACTAAAAACACGGAGGCAAGCTGTTCCCCGATGGCCGGACCTTCGAGGTAATGGCTGACGGTCGCACTGAACTGGAAGTCCATGACCGTCGATGCAATTTCGTAAATGGCGACGATACCAGCGATGGCTTTCAAGTAGCGCGAAGAAAGCACAACCCGTGCCCCAGCCATGCCTGTGCGCATACCCGCGGCAACCACGACCACAGGCTCCTCCTTGGTGTGTTCCGTCTGCGGCAATCTCAGACGTGACACGAGAAAAGCCAGTCCCATGATCCCCAAGCAAATGGCGCAGCACAGCCATAGCCAGGTGGATGTCGGGAAGACCGAGATGCGCGCTTTGACGACCGTCGAGCCGAATACGCCGCCTAAAACCCCACCAAAAACCACAAACGCATAGATGCGGCGCGCCACAGCGGGCGACACGATGTCGTTGAGGTAGGCAAAGAAAGACGCGACCATCAGCATGTTGAAGAGGTCGCCAAACAAGTAGAACGACCACACCGAACGCACCGACGGCACATCGACCGAAAAGGCAAAGGCCACAAAGGCGAGCAAAGCCCCCGTCCCAAATACGTAACTGAGACGTTCGCGCGGGAAGCGCCGAGCGATGCCCACAAAGGCAAACGCTGCGAGCGCTGCCACCATCATGTTGAGCACCTTGGCCAACAGCTCAACCTCTGCAGCCTTGAATAAGGTCGGGCCAAGGCCGGGCAGCTGAGCGCTTACGCCTGGCTGATAAAACTCCAAGAACATCGACTTCTTGATGGGCTTCAACACCCAGAAGCACGTGATGACCAGGAAGAAGTACCCTGACATGAGCAGCGTGGGCCAAAGCTCATTACGGCGAATATCGAACAGGGCCTTCAGGGGCTTGGGCATGGCAATCGAAGCTCTCCCCTAGGTTGGCACAGCTCGCTTGCTGGGTCTCCAAAACTGCAAACACGAGCCGCATCGCCGCCGCATCGCAACCAAGGCCAGATGCCGCCTTCAAAAGCACGGGCCGTGGCTACCTACAGAGCACCAACGGCCCTCGCGAACCGAAGGCGGGGTGAATTCTTGCGTAGCGCATTCGACAAAACAGGGACTGTTGAAAAGCGAGGAGAACGACCTCTCGCCTGTTTACTGAACGACGCAAACAACATGACGCTCACGGGTAAAGCAACACCGTATTTCAAGTGGGCAAAGCTCCCCCCAAAACCTCTGCCTAACGAAAGATGTGAACATCGTTCCACAGAGTTTCCACACGCGAATTGGAGCTTCGGAGCGAATGAATCAGCGCGCCACGTTAGGGACAACGCGATGCGTCTCCGCTCTTCCGTTCATGGACGTTCGCGAGCCGGGTTTCGCTGCACCGTTGGTGGTTGTTTACGCGCATCTCCGTGCCTCGAACACAAACCTGGGCTGGACATCACGAAGCCCATGAAGCACAAAACGCGGGTCTCTCGCTCGAGGCCCAAAGCTCGCGCCACCCCCCAAACAACACATTGTAGATCGAAGCGGACTCCTCCTGCGTCTGAACGGACGCGTGCAGGAACACTTTGGTTCTCAGCTCGCGTTCACTCGCGTCAAAAGGAGTTTCCATGTTGTCGGGGTCTTTCCCTGACGTGATTTTCTCGTGTTGCTCAAGTTGAAACGCTGCTGCCTTAGCCTGAACCGGATTGAGTCGATTACCGGTGTACGAAAGGACTTGAAGTCATGCCTATCTCCTGCGCTGTGCTCATGTGTCACGCTCCGACAGGGCTCTTGACCCTGGGAGGGCTACACGAGTTCAATCGTGCAGAGACGACTCGTGCCATGCGTGAAGCCGCGCGCGCTCTCGTAACCCACGACCCCCAGCTCATCGTCCTCGTAAGCCCGCACGCCCCCAGACATCCGCAAAGTTGGGGCATCGTAAGCGATGCCGAACTCGTCGGAAGTTTCGAAGAAAGTTGCTTTCGGGAGCCGAACTACAGTTTCCGCGGCTCTCCGTTAGCAGCACAGAAAATCACCCAACTCGCACGCGGCTACGGACTGTCCATCTGCGATTTGCCGGGGACCCCACTCGGCGAAGGAGCGCTTCTGCCGCTCTTCTTTGTCCAAGAAGCTGGCTACCGAGGTCCTGTGATCGTAGTCACGCCGCCTCTGCCCGGCTCTCAAACGGAAGTCCTGTTTGGTGAAGTGCTGCGTGAGGCCGCACTCTCACTCAAGGAACGCTGGGCGGTGCTCGCCTCGGGCGACATGAGCCAACCGCTCACATTCGACGCTCCACTCGACGATGAACTGCGCGCATCCCGGTTCGACGAGATTTTTGTCGAGCTTGTGCGCGCTGGCGATTTGCGCGGCGCCATCGGCATCCACGCTTCGCTCACCAACACCGCGGCTGAAGACGTCATTCAATCCACAGCGGTTGCCGCAGGCGCCATCGCGTTTCGCTCCCGTGGTCGCAAGGTATTTTCTTACGAGAGTCCGTTCGGCGTGGACTACCTCGAGGCGCTGCTCTACTCAGACCGCGCAGAAATCAAGCACCGGTCGCCCCCGAATGAACTTTTGGAAGTCGCCCGGCGCGCCATCGAGTGCGAGCTGCGCGGCGAACACTACCTGCCTCCCGCACTCGAAGTGCCGTGGCAAGACGCGCGTCCCGTCTTCGTGACGCTTCGCAACGAGCACGGAGAGCTGCGCGGAGCCGTGGGACGCGCCGAACCGGTTCACCCGACATTGGCCGAAGAGATTGCCGACTGTGCCACTGCGGCAGCCACACGCGACTACCGCCTAGCCCCCATCGAGCTCGACGAGATCGCAAACCTCACACTCGAACTGAGTGTCCTCGACGACCCTGAGCCCATCACACGGCACCACGACTTGGATCCGCGCAAGTTCGGCCTCATCGTCTCGCGGGGCCTGCGTCGCAGCATGGTTTTGCCAAATACCGAAGGCGTCACGAGCCCCGAAGACCAGCTCGGCCTGGCGCTTGAAAAGGCAGGCATTACAGTCTCCGAACCTTATCGGATGGAGCGCTTCACGGTGAGCCGAACTACGGCGCGCATGCGCACTACGATAGAGCCAACCCTGCCCTGGCTCGACTGACACGCTGCGGGCTCCGTCCTGAGCAGCGCGCTATACTGCGTGCGCGCTCAGCGCAACGACGGAGTTCTCTTGTCGACAATCCTTCCGGATTCCGCCACGCACCCCGTGGCCGAGACAGGTTCCCACGCATCCCCCCCCGAGGATGCACTCTCTTTCAAAAAACAATCAGCGTTGGCCCTAGGCGCACTCGGCGTCGTGTACGGCGACATCGGGACCTCGCCGCTCTACGCCGTCCGTGAATCACTCGTTCATGTCGGCGGAGGGCGCGCACATGTCCTCGGCGTCATCTCCCTGATTTTTTGGGCGCTCATCAGCGTGATCGTCATCAAATATCTGACCTTCATTCTGCGCGCAGATCATCACGGAGAAGGCGGCGTACTCGCGCTACTCACTCTCGCTCGCCGCAAGGGGCGCTCGGTTTCCGCACGTAAAGGCGTGCTGCTCTGGTTTGGTTTGGCTGGCGCCGCCTTACTGTTGGCCGACGGCATGATCACGCCGGCTATCTCGGTTCTGTCCGCGGTGGAAGGCCTCGCCGTCGCCACGCCGAACGTCGAGCCGTTCTTGATTCCGATCGCCATCGCCATTCTTGTCGTTCTGTTTTCTGTCCAAAAACGCGGTACAGGTTCTATCGGCGCTTGGTTTGGACCTGCCGTTCTCGTCTGGTTCGCCACCATCGCAGCCATCGGCATACCTTGGATTCTACGCGAACCCAGCATCCTGCTCGCGACCGATCCCCGACACGGCATTCACTTGCTGCTCGAGAGCCCCCACGGCTTCACCGTTCTTGGCAGCGTGGTTCTCTGTGTGACCGGCGGCGAAGCGCTGTATGCGGATCTAGGGCATTTCAGTCGCAAACCCATCCGCCTCGCCTGGTATGCCGTGGTCTTCCCGGCGCTATTGGCAAGTTACTTCGGGCAAGGCGCCTACGTACTTTCGCACCCCCAGCAAGCGAAACAAAACCTCTTCTTCGAGATGGTGTCGCCGCAGCTCTTGATTCCCCTGGTCGCCATCGCAACGTGCGCCACCGTGGTTGCGGCACAGGCGTTGATAAGCGGCGTCTATTCGATGACGCAGCAAGCTGTTCAGCTTGGCTACCTGCCACGCCTCACCATCATCCACACCTCAAACGAGATGGAAGGTCGCATCTATGTACCGTACGTGAACACGATACTCATGCTGACCTGCATCGGCCTAGTGCTCGGGTTTCGCTCTTCCTCTGCACTCGCCGCCGCCTACGGCGTAGCGGTGACCGGAACCATGGTCGTAACCAGTTTGCTGTTCTACTTCGCGATGCGAAAACGCTGGGGCCTGTTGCGCGCAGGTTTGCTTGTTGCCTTATTCTTGGCGATAGACTTTGCGTTTCTTTCAGCCAACCTGGTCAAGCTCGCACACGGCGGTTGGTTTCCCATTCTCGTCGGCTGCGCCCTTCTGGCCATCATGACGAGCTGGCGTTCAGGCAGTGAAGCTATCGGCCGACATCACAGTTCCCTGCTGCTTCCACTCTCCAACTTCTTTGCCTTCCTATCGCAAGAGAACATCGCACGTGTTCCAGGTACGGCCATTTTTCTGGCGCGCGATGAACGCGGTGCGCCGCCTACCCTCGTTCATTACGTCAAGCATTCGCGCGCGCTTCAGCAGCGCGTCATCTTGCTCACCATCCAAACCGAACGTGTACCTCGCATCTCCGATGCGTCACGCGTAAACCATGAGGATCTGGGCAATGGCTTCTCTCGCGTCACCGCGCACTACGGCTTCATGGAGACGCCGCGCGTCCAACCCATCATAGAGCGCTGCGAACAGATAGGCCTCCAACTGCGCGCAGACGAGGTCACAGTCTTTGTCGGACACAGCAGCGTGCACCCGTCTGGCGCATCCACCATGGCTTCGTGGCGAAAACACCTGTTCGCCTTCATGAATCGCAACGCACATCCAGCCGCGCTTTACTACGGGCTCAAGCCCGAACAGGTAGTTGAGATAGGCGTGCGTCTCAATATCTGAACTAGGGCAAGAGCTCGACAACACGGCACGAATGTCGTGTTTTATTCGCAGAGCGACGCACACAAAACGCGCGATCAAGCGAGCAACCTAGCGGAACCGCCGTACTTTTTCATCAACATGCCTCGCTGGCTCACGACTTGCAAACAAAGCGGCGTGCAAGCGATGTTACGAAGACGTTTAGCTGTCGTAAGTCATGGTCTCGTCGCCTTTTCTAGCTTCGGCTGCGCCGATACCGAGCCGGTGTCGCCGCAAGACCCATCCGCCTGGGCCGCTGCAGCTGCTTGCAACCAAGGCTTGTCGGACCGCGCGCAGCGCCCAGGTGACGCCGCGGTCGCTACTTTGTTTTACGCATGCGACGGCGACGTGTGTCGCGGCGACGAGGGCTTCGTCAGCCACGTACAGCAAGCCATCTCGGTCGAACTCGAAGCGGCACCCGAGGCCCAAATTTGGCTTGAAAGCAGCGACGAGCGAGTCTTCAGGTTGTCCGACCGACTGAGTGCGTTCGACCCCTGTGCAAGCCGCGTCGTAGCGCTGGCCACGCTAGAGGCAGGTGAGCCTGGCGAGGCGCGGCTCGTAGTCAGGGATGCCGCAGGGGAGCTGGACCGCATTCCCGTTTGGGTCGGCACCGAAGCCCGCATCGTGCTTCGTGTGACCCCCCGCGAAGCTTTTGCGTTCGAAACGCCCGCCTCGCCCATTCAAGCCCGCCCCGGCGACTCCTGGCTGCTCTTGCCGGAGCTGTACGATGTGCGAAACGCGCTTCTGGTAGGTAGAGCGCAACTTACATGGACGGTCACAGACACCTCCCTGGCCGCGGTCTACGACCAACCCGAGGACTCAGGCGAGCCGCTTGCTTCCCTCACCCAGGCGGCGGGCATGGTTCTGCTCGAGATCAGACAGCCTGGGAAAACCCACGTCCGCGTGCAAAGCGACAGCGGCGCCGAGGCATCCCTCGCTCTGGAAGTCACAGCGCCATAAGCCCGCCAAGAAAACACTGATTGTCACGACCGGCGAGTGATACGATCCAGGGGCGTGAGACGAGAATGAGGCGAGAATAACGTGCACGGCGATCTCGACGACGACTTCGACCTACTGGGCGAGAGGCACAAGAAGCGCATCGACCTCGACGAGATTGCGCTGCGCGCGGCACGTCGTGAGCCCCCGCCTGGGGTACAGCCCAAGGTCGCCAAGGCCCCCCTGGGCGCGCGACTCAAACACCTGTTTTCCACTGCGGCTGCTCAGCTTACTGCGCTGATCAAGCACAGTGTCGCCGTGAGCGTGGTCATCGCCATCACAGCGGCGGCCGTCTCCTATGGGCTCGACCCGGATCACGTCCTCGACGCCGTGGCCCTCGAACGGGCAGAGGCAAGTCTGGCTAGCCTAAAAACTCAGGTTTCCAGCCTGTTTTCACTTTAGGTCGATTTCCGCGCCCAGATGCTCAAAGGCACGTTCTCGGCTTGCGCGAGGCGATGCGCCTGTGCACGTTGTCACCTCGTGGCGATGTCGCTTTGGAAAGCGTGCAGCAGCATGACAAATGGGCGAAGACTACGGGTGTTGATGCTCGGCTGGGAGTATCCACCGCACATTACTGGAGGCTTAGGCACCGCATGCGAAGGACTCACGCGAGCGCTCGCGCCTCATGCGGTCGACATCGACTTCGTCGTTCCGCACCTCTTCGGAACGGAGCAGGCTCCTCACATGCATCTCACGAGCCCCGAAGGTCGGCTCGAGACACATCGTGATGCAGCCGAGCCTTCTTTCCGACTCGGCCCCCGTGAAAGCCCACATGCGGAGGCGCCGGACACAACGCCGGGCTTGCACATCACAGCGCTGCCCGCTCTGCTTTCTCCCTATCTGTCGGAGCACGAATATAAAGGCCTGCGAGCGCGCGTAGCGACAAGCAACGACCCAGAGACGCTCCAATACTTCGACGGACTCGACCCTTTGCCCCGCACGCCGAGTGTTCCCGCCGCACAGCCGGGCTTGCACTACGGCGAAGACCTGTTTCGGGAAGTCGCGCGCTACTCGGAGCGCGTACAGCACGCCATGCGCGACCTACGCCCTGACGTCGTGCACGCACATGACTGGATGACTTTTCCCGCCGCCAGCGAGCTTGCCCGCCTGCATCGCGTGCCACTCGTGCTGCACGTGCACAGCTTAGAGCAGGACCGCAGCCCCCACGGTGGAAACCCGACCATTCTCGCCATCGAAGGCAGCGCATTGCGTGCCGCCACGCGCGTTATCGCCGTCAGCCACTACACAGCACGCATGGTGCATGAAGTGCACGGGGTGCCCCTGCAGCGCATCGATGTCGTGCACAACGGCGTGTACCCCCGCAAGGCTGTTTCGTCCGAAGACGCAGCACCCACCGACGCAGCACCCACGGTGCTCTTTTTGGGCCGCATCACCTATCAAAAGGGCCCCGAATATTTCGTTGAAGCCGCCGCCAAAGTGCTCGAAGAAATCCCCCATGCGCGCTTCATCATGGCAGGCAGCGGCGACATGCAGCCGCACATCGAAGCGCGCGTGCGCGCCCTAGGCATCGACGAATCCTTCGAGTTTCCCGGCTTCGTCGTGGGCGCGGAGGTCGAGCGCCTATTCTCCACGGCCGACGTGTACGTCATGCCCAGTGTATCGGAGCCTTTTGGCATCTCCGCGCTCGAAGCCATGAGCTACGAAACGCCCGTGATTTTATCTCGGCAATCGGGTGCCTCCGAAATTTTGAAGCACGCGCTCAAGGTGGATTTTTGGGACATCCACAAGCTCGCGGCACAAATCATATCCGTCCTGCGCTTCCCTGAGCTGCGAAGGAGCCTCGTAGAGATGGCGCGCGAAGAAGTGCGACGCGTGCATTGGGAAGCCTCCGCGGAGAAAGTCCTGCACGTGTACCAACAGGCACTCAAGGAGAGCTGAGATGCCTTCTATCTGCCTCTATTTCGAGGTTCATCAGCCCTATCGGCTCAGGCCCTACGACGTCTTCCAGGTCGGCAAGCACCACGACTACTTCGACGAACGCGCGAACTCCGAGATCATGCAGCGCGTGGCGCGGCACTGCTACCTGCCAGCCAACGAGACCATGCTGCGGCTCATCGAGCGGCATCAGGGGCGCTTCAAGGTTTCCTATGCGCTGACGGGTACAGCCCTCGAGCAAATGCAAGCCTACGCTCCAGAAGTCATCGAGAGCTTTCGGGCACTCATCGCCACAGGCGCCGTGGAGCTCATCGGCGAGACCTACTATCATGCCCTCGCCTCCATCTACGACCCACAGGAGTTCCTCGAGCAGGTGCGCCTCCACCAGCGGCTCACGCAGTCGCTCTTCGGGATCACACCGAAGGTGTTCCGCAACACCGAGCTCATCTACGACGACGCGCTCGCACTCGAGCTTGAGACGCTGGGCTTTCGCGGTGTGCTCGTCGAAGGCGCGGACGACGTGCTGACTTCACACAGCCCGCATCAGGTCTATCGCGCTCCCAACACGGCGCTTTCCATCTTGTGCCGAGACTATCGGCTATCGGACGACATCGCGTTTCGCTTCTCGCATCCGCGAGGCGCAGAACCAAAGCTCAGTCCGGAGCACTTCGCACAAGCCCTATTCGAGCGTAGTTCTGCGCAGGTCATCAATCTGTTCATGGACTACGAAACCTTTGGCGAGCACCACAGTCGCGACTCCGGCATCTTCAGCTTTCTCGAGCAGATGCCCGAAGTGGTCCTGGCCCGCTCTGATTTTCAGTTCGCTACGCCGTCCGAGGTGTTCGCAGCGCAACCTCCCCAGCAAGCCCTGTCGTTCGCGCGCAGCGTGTCCTGGGCCGACAGCGAGCGCGACCTATCGGCGTGGTGTGGCAACGACATGCAACAGAAAGCGCTCGCTCGTCTCTACACGCTGGGCGCGCGCCTACGCCGGCGCAACAACACGGCTCAGCTCGAGCGATTTCGCAAGCTCACGACCTCCGACCACGCGTACTACATGTGCACGAAGTGGTATGGCGACAACGCCGTGCACGCCCACTTCAGCCCCTACGAGAGCCCCTACGAGGCCTTCATCAACTTTATGAATGTCGTCACCGACCTCGACGAGTGGACCCAGCGCACGGCCCCCATGTCGCTGATTCCCGACGCTTTCGAGTCTTAAATGCCTGTTGAGCCGAGTGCACACGCGATGGCGCCAGTTAGCTATCGACGCGCGACACCAGCATCCCGACGCCCAACACGATAAAGAGCGCTCCCGCCATGCGCTTGATCCAAATCGGCTGCACGTAGCGTGTGATCACATCGCCTACGAGCACAGCTATCAGCGTGGAGGTCACAAGCGCACAGGCCGCGGCCAAAAACACCGTCCAGCGCGCGTTACGCCCCGCCGCGAGGCTCATGGTGGCGAGCTGGGTTTTATCCCCCATTTCGGCCAAAAGAATCGCGAAAAATGTCGAACTCAGCAGCTTCCAGTCCATCTAATTTTGCCAGCCTCTCCGCGCTTGCCCCCGACAATGGTCGTAGCCCGAGGTTCTCGCAAATCAGCGGCTTCTCTCACGGGCATGCTCCGGGACCTGCACTGTCCCGAGAAATGATTCATAGTTACGCCATGCAAACCTGCTCTCCTTTTCGCTCGATGTCTTCAGTCAGCCTTTTGCTCGCGTCTTTCGTCTTACTCATGACGAGCGCGAGTTGCGGCTACAACGACATCATCGACCGCGATGAGGACGTCAAGGCCACCTGGTCGGAAGTCCAAAACCAGTACAAGCGCCGCGCGGATCTCGTCCCCAACCTTGTCAAGACCGTGCAAGGTACTTCCAACTTCGAGAAGGACACGTTGACCAAGGTGGTCGAGGCGCGCGCCAGCGTCGGCAAGGTCCAAGTCGATTCGTCCATCATCGACGATCCCGAGAAGCTGCAGCAGTTCGAGGCCGCACAGAGCAAGCTCTCCGGCGCGCTCGGGCGCTTGCTCGCTGTCAGTGAGTCCTACCCGGAGCTCAAGGCCAGCGAAGCCTACAGAGACCTCATGAGCCAGCTCGAGGGTACGGAAAACCGCATCACGGTCGCACGCAAGCGCTACATCGAGTCGGTCTCGGAATACAACAAGACCGTGCTCCGTTTCCCGAGCAGCATCGGTGCCTCCATGCGCGGCAAAAGCGAGCGCCCGACCTTCCAGACCAAGGCCGAAGACGAAAACGTGCCTGAGGTCTCGTTTTGAGCCACTTGAGGGACGCAACGAAGCTCCAGGGCTACGCACGCAGCAGGCTGTGCGCGCTCGTCACGTTGTGCTTCGTCGCGCTCACCTCCGCATCTACGGCGCTCGCGCTCGATGTCCCTGCGCTGCGCGCACGCGTCAACGACACCGCCGCCGTGCTCTCTCCTGCGGCGCGGAGCGCCCTTGAGAGCAAGCTTACTGCCCACGAAGAGGCCACCGGCCAGCAGTTCGTCCTCCTCACCGTGCCGACACTCGCAGGCGAACCCATCGAGAACTTCTCCATCGCCGTGGTGGAGAAATGGAAGCTCGGGCGTAAGAAAGAAGACGACGGCCTCTTGATGCTGGTGGTGCCACAGGACCGCAAGATGCGCATCGAGGTCGGCTACGGGCTCGAAGGCGCCATCACCGATGCCATGGCAGCCCGCGTGCGCAGCGAGATTTTGGTACCCGCGTTTCGCGCAAATAACTTCGCAGGCGGCATCGAGCGCGCCTTCGATGTTCTCATGGCCGAGGGGCGCGGCGAGTCTGTCATGCCGCCCAAAAAGCAGCAGACCCGGCGCGGCGCCTCTCCCATCCTGTTCTTCGTCCTTTTGTTCCTGTTCATCCTGCTCAGCAATCGCTTCGGCGGAAAGCGGCGCTCCGGCTACTACGGCGGCTATGGTGGTGGGGGCTTCGGTGGATTTGGCGGCGGAGGCGGAGGCTTTGGTGGAGGAGGCGGCTTCGGTGGCGGTGGCGGTGGTTTCGGAGGCGGCGGCGCCTCAGGAGATTGGTGATCCATGAGTGTCTTGACCGCCGACGAAACCAAGCGCGTGGAGCTCACCATCGACGAAGTCGAACGCCACACGGCGGCCGAAATCGTGGTCAGCACGATTTTGCGCAGCGAGCCTTATGCCGACGTACGCCTGTGGGCCACGGTGGCTATCGCGGGCAGCGCGGCAGCCATCGCGCACGTCATCCACCCAACCTGGGAAGTCACGCCGCTCTTGTTTATGCAGTTCGGCGTGGGCCTCGTAGCCTGGTTTTTGTGTGGCCTGCCGCCCGTGCTGCGTTTTTTGCTTCCCAAGCACCGTGCCCAGGAAGCCGCCGAGCGCGCAGCCGAGCTCGCCTTCCTCGAGTACGGCGTGTTCAACACACGCGAACGCACAGGCGTCTTGATTCTCCTATCCGAGCTCGAGCACAAAGCTGTAATTCTCGGCGACGAAGGCATCCACGCACGCCTGCAAAACAACGGCTGGAACGAGTTGGTCACGATTCTAAGCAGTCAGATTCGCAACAAGAAATCCGGCGATGGTTTGTGCGACGTGATCAAGCGCCTCGGAGAGACCCTGGCCAACACGGTCCCCGCAGACCACAGCGACAATCCCAACGAGCTCGACAATCGCGTGCGCACCCCAGACCGCCACAACACGCGCAAGCTGCGTAGGCCGGACAAATCTAGTTGAGCTCTGTGGGTGTCAGGGCACAGGCGACGTCAGCGCGCGCAGTTCAAGCTCGAGCTCTCCGCGTCTGCGCCCTAGGCTTTCGAGCTCAAGCTCTCGCTCGGCTCGAATCCGCCTGCGACCTACGCATCATGGCCTGACGCTACCATTTCTGGGTCGTGCGCCGCATAGATTTTCCTATCGCGCCGAAGTTCCATCTCCCGCGGAAACTTGCTCACCTTGCTCTGTCTGACTCGGGGCATACATCAGGAGAGACCGTTTATGTGAGCGAGTCGGAACGGGGAAAAAGCATGCTCGACGTACGTCGGCCATTGCGGCTGTTGTCAGGAAAATCGGGCACCTACCACTCGCTCCCACTTCTCGAGGAAAAGGGGGTAGCGCGCATTTCGCGCCTGCCCGTGTGCCTACGCATCGCGCTCGAATCGGTGCTGCGCAATCGTGACGGCCGTCGGATCGGCGACGCAGATGTTGAAGCACTCGCACGCTGGCAGCCCAATGCCGCGCGCACGAGCGAAGTGCCCTTCGTAGTTGGGCGCGTGCTGCTCCAGGACTTCACCGGCGTACCCTTGCTGGTCGATCTCGCTGCGATGCGCTCCGAAGTTGCGCGTCGCGGCCGCGATGTGACGCGGATCAAGCCGCTAGTGCCCGTCGACCTGGTGATCGATCACTCGGTGCAGGTCGACTATTTCGGGCAATCCGATGCGCTCCGCCTCAACATGGAAACGGAATTTCGCCGCAACGCTGAGCGCTATCAGTTTCTCAAGTGGGGAACTCAGGCCTTCGACGGTTTGCGCATCGTGCCGCCTGGATTCGGCATCTGCCATCAAGTGAACCTGGAGTTCTTGGCGCGCGGTGTGCTCGAAAAAAATGGCGTGCTGTATCCCGACACGCTGGTCGGCACTGACTCTCACACCACGATGATCAACGGCCTCGGCGTGGTGGGCTGGGGAGTCGGAGGCATCGAGGCAGAAGCGGCCATGCTCGGGCAGCCGGTGTACACGCTGTTGCCGGATGTCGTGGGCGTGCATCTGCACGGTCGCCTGCGCGACGGCGTGACCGCGACAGACCTGGTGTTGCGCATCACCGAGCGACTCAGGCAAGAGCGCGTCGTGGGCAAGCTTGTGGAGTTTCACGGCGAGGGCGCTGCCAGTCTGTCGGTGCCCGACCGAGCCACGCTCGGCAACATGGCGCCCGAGTACGGCGCCACCATCGGCTACTTTCCGGTCGACGAGCAAACCTGTCGCTATCTCGCGGCGACGGGTCGCAGCCCCGAGTTAGTGGAGACCGTGCGGCGGTACTTCCAGGCACAGGGGCTGTTCGGGATGCCTGCGCGCGGCCAGTGCGATTACTCGAGCGTGGTCGATGTGGATCTCGCCTCCATCGAGCCGTCGGTCGCGGGTCCCAAGCGGCCACAGGATAGGCTTTCACTAGGCGCGCTCAAGGAAACCTTCCTCTCGCTCCTCAGTAAGCCTTCAGGGTACGGAAAATCTGCGGAAGACCTGGCGGCGCACGTGCAGGTGCGGCGCGCGGGTGCGGCACCGCGCCCCGGAGGCGGCGAGCAATCGAACGACACGCTGCGCGACGGAAGCGCGAACAACACCAACCGTCTCACCGAGACCGAGATGATGGACAATCGGCCCACGCCCAATCGGATCGGCCAAGTTTCCGCGCGACCTGCGCAAGCTCCGGGCTACGAGCTGACCCATGGCGACGTGGTCATCGCGGCCATCACCTCGTGCACCAACACTTCCAATCCGGCCGTGATGCTAGCCGCGGGGCTCTTGGCGAAGAAGGCTGTCGAGCACGGACTCACGGTGAAGCCGTGGGTGAAGACCTCGCTTGCGCCCGGATCGCGCGTGGTGAGCGAGTACCTGAACAAGACGGGCTTGCAGCCGTATCTCGATCAGCTCGGGTTCAACCTCGTGGGCTTCGGCTGCACCACCTGCATCGGCAATTCTGGTCCGCTCGAGCGCGAGCTCGAAGAAGCGCTCACGAAGAACGACCTCATCACCGCCAGCGTGCTCTCGGGTAACCGGAACTTCGAAGCGCGCATTCACCAGAGCGTGAAGGCGAACTTTCTCATGAGCCCGCCTTTGGTGGTGGCATTCGCGATCGCAGGCAGGGTCGACATCGACCTCGAGCGCGAGCCGCTTTCCGTGATCGACGGGCGGACAATCTACTTGCGCGACGTGTGGCCCTCGGCGCAAGAGATTGACGCGTTGCTCGAGGCTGCCTTCGAGCCAGCTGAGTATCAGCGGGTTTACGCCGGCTTCGCCGATCAGAATCCGCTCTGGAATCAGACTCCTTTGGGCACGGGCAAGGTCTACGAGTGGGACGCGGCTTCCACATACATCCGCGAGCCGCCCTTCTTCGAGGCTTCGATGCGAGGCCAGACCTCAAGCGGTCTGCTCGGCGCGCGCGCACTCGCCATCTTTGGCGACTCGATCACCACAGATCACATCAGCCCGGCGGGCGCGATCAAGCCGACCTCGGCAGCAGGCAACTACTTGCGCAAGCACGGCATCGCCCCGGCGGACTTCAACAGCTACGGCGCCCGCCGGGGCAACCACGAGGTCATGGTCCGCGGCACGTTCGCCAACGTCCGCATCCGCAACCTGATGGTGCCGGGTGTCGAGGGAGGGATCACGCGCCACCAACCCGATGGCGAGCGTATGGACCTCTACGATGCAGCCGAGCGCTACCGCAGCGAAGGGGTGCCGCTCATCGTGATTGCCGGCCAAGACTACGGCGCAGGGAGCTCGCGCGACTGGGCCGCCAAGGGCGCGCGCTTGCTCGGTGTCCGCGCGGTGATCGCGGGAGGCTTTGAGCGCATCCATCGCTCCAACTTGATCGGCATGGGGGTCCTGCCCTGTCAGCTTCCCGAAGGCGTGAACCACGAAACGCTGAAGCTCGACGGCAGCGAGCGTTTCGACTTGGAGCTCGCCGAGCCGCTCACGCCGCGACAGTCCGCCACCTTGCACATCGAGCGTGAGGACGGCCGGCGCGACTCGGTGCCGCTCGTGCTTCGCATCGATACGCCCACCGAGGTCGCTTATTTCTCGGCGGGCGGCATCTTACCCTACGTGCTCGATCAGCTGCTCGAAAGTGAGAAACAAGCGCAGCCGTGAGACGCCACGCGAACGAGAACGTCGCATCTACTACGAGCTTTTCTGGCACACGGATCTACACCCTCGGTCACTCGACGCGAACGCTTGACGAGCTGGTAGCCCTACTCAAGGCGTTCGACATCTCGCTGCTGGTGGACATTCGCAGCATTCCTCGCTCGCGGCACAACCCCCAGTTCAACCGTGACTCGCTGCCTCTGGCCCTCGCTGCGCGCAAGCTCGGCTACGTGCACCTCGCCGAGCTGGGAGGCCTGCGCAAGACGCGCAAGGATTCACCCAACCAGGGCTTTCACAACACGAGCTTTCGCGGCTATGCCGACTACATGTTGAGCTGTGACTTCGAGGCAGGGCTCGCCAAGCTGCGTGAACTGAGCGCGACGCACACGCTCGCGCTGATGTGCGCCGAAGCCGTCCCCTGGCGCTGCCATCGTTCCCTCGTGGCGGATGCGCTCACGGTTCGCGGGGCCCAAGTCGCAGACATCAGTAGCCCCACGCGGCTGAGTCCGCATCGCATGACCAAGTTCGCCAAAGTCGAGGGCACGCGCATCACGTACCCCAGCGACGAGAGTGCAGGCGAGCCGCTCCCATGCTCGGGACCATTTCACTTCGAGGCCACCGTGCGCGTGCTGCAGCGCCGCGCCACGAACCGGGTCGACGTCTGGGAGGACGGGCGGGAACAGAACCGCTACCTGCGCGTGCTGTCGAGCGAGCACGGACTTTCACTGCTCGAAGTGCAGAACCACGGCACACTCGACGCGCCTGATCTGCGCTTTCGCGTGCTCTCTGGCCCCTCCTCTCCCGCCGCCCGCGTCGCGTTTGAGCGAAGCTTGCGCAGATTGCTCGGTCTGGACGTGGACCCAAGGCTGCTTTCGGAACTTACGGACGCCGCGCCCGTGCTTGGGCCCACGGTTCACGCCTTGAGGGGCATGCGAGCGCCGCGGTTTTCCAGCTTGTTCGAGGCCTTTGCCAACGTGGTGCCCTTTCAGCAGGTGAGCCTCGATGCTGGAATCGCCATCGTGGGCCGCCTGGTCGAGCGCTTCGGCGAACAGCTCGAGCACGACGGTCGTAGCTTTTACGCGTTCCCCACAGCCCAGGCCATCGCGGTAGCTCGCATGGATACGCTGCGCAGATGCGGCCTGAGCGCTCAAAAGGCCAAGACGCTGCGCGCGATCGCGCGGAGCATCGAAGCGGGCACGCTGAGTGAAGAACTGCTCGCCGGAATGCACACTGAGGACGCGCTCAGAACCTTGGTCGAGCTGCAAGGCATCGGTCCGTGGAGTGCAAGCTTGGTGCTGTTGCGAGGGCTCGGGCGCCTCGACGTATTTCCGCCCGACGACGTGGGTGCGGCGCGCGGACTCCGCACGCTGATGCGGCTCGATGCGAAGGCTTCACTCGAGCGCGTGATCGAACAGCAGGGCTATCACCAGGGCTACTTCTACTTCTGCTCCCTTGGCAGCAGCTTGCTGGTAAAGGGGCTGATTCACGCAGCCTGAAGAACTCCTTCGCGGCAGCAACCTATCGATGATCCCCGCCACCTTCGGCGTTGTCGGGGGACAGCTCCTGCATGTGGCACGCAGGGCCTTTAAATGGCATGGCTTGCGGGTGAACGAACAAAGCTTTCCTGTCACAGTCCTCGTCACACGTCCCGATGGTTCGAGCGAGCAAGTGCGCGTGGGCACCGCGGTGCGCTCAGGCGACGGTTTCCGCCTAAGCCTGGGCGAACTGTCGATCGGCGCCTCCCCTGTTCCATCGTATGCCCCACCACAGCGTGCGGCCCCCCCTTCTTGGGGCGGCGGTGGTGGCGGCGGAGACGGCCTGGTTTTTCCGCCCTACGGCCGCAGCAAGGGCGCGCCCATCGCAGGCGCGTCGATGCAAGACCTCGAGTTCTACATCAGCGGCAGCCGCCGCACGCTCAACGACCCCGCCAAGGCCCGCTGGCACGACAAAGAGCGCGCACTGCTCGCAGCCATGGAAGCAGAGGTCGCACGCCAGACCGGTCGTACGGGCCAAGATGCAAGCGGCGGTCACGGCTTTGAAGCCTACGACGGGCCGCCGGATCACACCGACGACGACATCCCATTCTGAAGTCGCCTTATTGGAGCGCGCGCAGTATTGCCTGGGTCTCCCGGCCCGTTGAGCTAGATTTTGTAGCCCAACCAACCCTCAAACGAGATCAAGGAGAAACCTGTGCACGTCATGCTCGACTTCTGTGTGGTTCCCCTCGGTGTGGGCGTCTCGGTCTCGGCCTATGTCGCTGAGTGTCAGCGCGTGCTCATCGCATCCGGCCTGAGCCATCAGATGCACGCCTACGGCACCGTCGTCGAAGGCGAGTGGGACGCCGTCATGGCAGTGCTGCGCCAGTGTCACGAGCGTGTGCACGCCATGGGCGCGCCACGTATCAGCACTTCGATTCGGCTAGGCACACGCACCGATCGCTCGCAGACGATGGACGACAAAATCGAGAGCGTGAAGCAAAAGCTCGCCTGAGCTGCGCCTCGCGAAGCCTAGGCTTCGGAGCTCGGTGCACGTTGCGCGAGCCACACGCCGACAAGCATCGCCGCCGCGCCCGCGAGCACATTCATGCCGAAACGCTCGCCGCGAAACACCGCCCCCGCGGACAGTCCGAAGATGGGCGCCAAGTACGTCACCATCGACGTGTTGGTAGCGCCCACGTTCTGTAGCAGGATGAAGTACATCCGGAACGCGACTCCCGTCCCCAACAATCCCAATGCGAGCAGCGACCCGAGCACGATGGGGTCCAAGACAAGCGGCACGAGCGGCGGCGGACCTTCCATCATCCAAGCCACGGGTCCAAGCAGCAGCACGCCCCATGCGAGCTGCGTCGCCGGTGCCCAGACGCCAGTGAGGCCCTCTGTGAGCCTCGCGCGCGTCAGCACCGCCGCAAACGCGTAGCCGAATGTCGAGAGTACAGCGGTCAGCAAAGCCAGCATAGAGCGCCCTGCCCGCACCTCTCCGCCGACCACCAGCAAGGTGCCTATCACCGCCAACGACAGGCCGAGCACACGGTTTACGTACAAGCGCTCTTGCTTGAGCGACACCGCCACAATCAGCGTGGCCACGGGCGTGCTCGCGTTGAGCACCGAAACAAGACCTGAATCCAGGAACTGCTGCGCCCAGGCTTGTCCGAGCCAGGGCAACCCCGAGCCACACAAACCGATCAGGCCGAACTTGAAAGTGCTCCCGAAGCTCTTGGGCGCAGGTTGCCCCTTCGCTCGCGCCAGCACGAACAACAGCAGCGCGCCGAGCAGCATGCGCCCTGTCACAATCCAAGCCGGCGGGACCACCGCGAGCGCAGTCTTGATAAAGAGAAACGAGTTTCCCCAGATCAACGCCAGGACGACCAGCAGAGCGGCATCACGCGGACGAAATGAAGATGCGGTCGTCATCGAGGTGTGCGCGCTTATAGCGCAACCCGCGCGCAAGGCTCATCGGCCACGGCGCACAGCTTCGCTCTGCGTGGTATGGCTCGACATGGCTCTTGAAGAACAGCTGCGCGAGTACATCAAGCTATGCGAAGCAGGCTCCACCTGCGAGGCCATGGAGCGCTTCTACGCCGACGACGTCGTCGTATTCGAAAACCACGAGCTTGCACGAGCCGGCCGCGCTGCCTGCATCGAGAACGAACAGACTGCGCTCGCCCAAGCGAAAGAGGCCACCACGCTGCGCGCCAAGGCCTTTGCTGCCAACACGCAAGACGGCGTGAGCTTCATCGAGTGGGTGATCCGCTTCATCGGAGAAGACGAGCGTCCGATGCGCCTCGACGAAGTCGCAGTCCAACGCTGGAGCCGTGGCCGCATCGTCGAGGAGCGCTTCTACTACGAGGGCATGGTGGATGAGGGCGACGAGGAGGAAACCAGCGCCGCCTGACCACCAGCCCTTAGTAGATGGGGTACGACATGCACTGCGTGCGCTCGATGGCCTCGGTGATGGGCGTCGCCAGCGAGAGCGTGCCGTCGTACACCTCGTCGACGTCCCAGGCCAAACCGCCGGAGGACTCTGCGATGGAAGGCTTGCCGTCGTAATCCTCATGGAAGCCGATGCCCACGTTCACTTCGATGCCACGGAAGATCCCGTGCGATGTGGGCGCCGGCATGGCGGTGGGCGGACCGCCCGTTTTCGCCGCAAAGGTGTTGGTCCAAATCTTCGCAGCGCGCAGCGCTTCGATCGTTTCGTCGTACGTATGTTGGCTGCTAACCATCGTACACACGCCACCAATGCCGGCCTCCTGGATCGAGCAACCTCCCGGTGGCTCCAGCTTGAGCGGGTCTCCCGCGGCGCTCGATACCTTCTCCAACTCCCAGAACGAAGCATCCGTGATGTGAATGATGGTGCGGTGCGTGGTCTCCGCGTCGCGCCACGCAAACTGCCCGGCTGCCGCATGCAGCGCATCCAAGGAGTTTTCAGGCCAACTCAGGTTGAGCTCGAAGGGATTCGTCAGCTGACGCCACGGCGTAAGCGTCGTCGCAGTGACCTCGGCGTTGACGGCCGCAATGAGCGCATCGATGTCCGCGTAGGGCTGCCCCCCATTCTGCACGGCCACATCGTCTACGAAGGCCACAAGGCCATAGCGGGGCGGACTCGGCAGGTCTTTCTCCACGAGCACCTCGTGCACCCTGCCAACCTCCTCGACGAGTTTAGAGAGGGCCGGAACCATGCTGCCGGACACGTCAATCACGAACACCACGTCGATGTCCTTCGAACAATCGTCGTTAGGTCCGCCTGTGGAATCTCCGTCGCCTTGCTCATCGCCCCCACGTTCGTCACCGTCGCCGTCCCCGTCGCCACCAGGGCCGCCTGCGTCGCTTCCGGATGGCATGCGGGAGGGAAATGCTGGAGGCGTCTCGCTAGCACAGGCACACGCCAATACCGACAATGCGAGTGGGATCCGCAAGCTAGTCATGGGTCTAAGCTCCTAAAAACTGCGTAAGACCTTTGCACTATCTGTGAACGTCATTTGCGAAGTCAACAGCCGCGATTCTCGACGTCACTGCCGCCAAGAAACTCGTCATTAGCGCTAAAACCGACGAGGATGCTCCAGCCACTACCCAAGGCCTGCTAGATGGCGACCAGCGCGCCCAGACCAAAGCACACATCATTGCCGCAGCGCAAAACGAGTCATCACTTTGCTAAGCAACATGGTAGGCAACCTCCACTACATGGAGCTGCTGGGCCGCAAGCTCTGCCTGCGGGAAAGCTGGACTCTGCACAGATCGCCCTCACTTCCTAGCGCTCTGCAAGCTGCGAATGTAACGCACGAGTTCCGCGAGCTGCGCCGAACTCAGGTCGGGATGCGGCGGCATGTTCGGGCTTAGATTGCTGGCGAGTCCACCGTCACGGATGACGTGCGCAATCGCCTCGTCTGAGACCGAGTTCTGCCACGCTGCGTCGGCCAGGTTGCGGGGGCGGGGCTGCATGGCGGTAGCTGCCAGTCCGTCGCCCTCGCCCGCTGCGCCGTGGCAGCTCGCGCAGCGCGCCCGGAAGAGCTCGAAGTCGTGACTGGGTTCCGGGCTCGTCTCGAAGACGGCGCTGCGCATGAGAGGGCGGGCGTGCTTGAGGCCGGGCCAGGGGATCCCGATCAGCGCGAGCGCCAGAAACGCGCAGCTACCCTTGAGCATGATGCGATGTCGCTCAAGCGGCTCAGCGCGGCGCGCACGTCCGCGCGCGATGTGGAGACAGGCCACAGCGAGCAGAACAGCCGTGATGTGTTCGACCGCGAAGAAGCGCAGCGGCGCGCTGCGCATGGCCGCGCCCATGTCGGCAAAGGCGCTGCGCACGATGGGACTGAGCCACAGATAGAGCAGCAGACCGAGCGAGAACTGGGCGTCCACCAGGCCCACGAACACACGACTCCGGCGTTCGTCTGCAGGCGTAAAGCCCTCTCCTCGGCGCAGCGCGCTCGCCGCGCGAACGATGCTCCACAGCGCAGCCACAAGCACGAACCAGCGCAGCCAGGAATGAACGAAGAGCGTGACGGAGTACAGCATGCAGGCCCAGTGTAGCGGGCCGTCGCTCGTGTGACGCAGTCAGTTTAAAGGTCTTCCACGCTCTTGAGGAGCTCGCGCAAATAGCTCGCGCGCACCTCGACCAGCGATGTCTTGTGCGCGCCTCGACGCACCCGAAAGATCTCGACGTCAGGAGCGTAGAGGTCTCCCTTCACCATCTCGTCGTCGAAACCGTACTCCACGGCATCGGCCGGCGTACGCGGTGGTTCGGCGCGCACCAGCGCGGGCGAGAGCAGACTTGCAACCAACATCCATCTTGCGTTCATGGCTCTTCTCCTTCGCGAATCAGTTTGGGTTTCACCATGGGGCGCCCGTCGTCGGTCACGCTCGAGCCGGGCTCGGGCGCGATGTGCGGCACGGATACCGCCCCCTCCTGCCAAACGCGAACCTGCGGGGACTCAGCGCTCGGTTCGTCCGACTCTGTGGGCGGCGCCTTGCTTGAACCTTTCAGGCTTGAGCGCGGAGGTAGACCGAGGGCGCGGCGCACGTCGTTGCGCAAGCCGAGTGAAACCCCGCCCAGCTCCGGAGCCTGACCACGCCACTCCAAGGCTTGCCCGGCCAAAAGCAGCATGCTCTGGCCGCTCGCGAGCGTCACCGTCACAGCGCCTTCGTCCACCCGCACCCGGAGTTCGCCGCGCTCGGGCACCACGCTCACCTCGAAGATGGTGCCCCTCACCGAAACCGTCCCGAGCGCCGTGTTCACGCTCAAGCCATGCCCGCCGAGTTGCCGCGCGTGCACGGCCACCCGACCTCGCTGAAGCTTCACCGCCACGTCGCACGTGGGGGAGAGCCCACCCTGCACCAACGCGTCGGATCCCGCCACGAGCAGAGCTCGCTCCTTCAGATCGAGCGTCTGCTGGCCCAGCGCCGCTTCGGTCCAGCCGGCCTGCTCCTGACATGCCTCCGCTGCCGCCACGAACGCTGGGGCGGACGGAGACGCTTCCGGTGGGGCGACATGCTCGAGGGGCGCGTCGAGCCCACGCTGCGCGACTGGGGCGGGCGCACGGTTCAGGCTCAGCCAGCCCAGGACCGAAGCCGCGGCCAAAGCCGCAGCGAACGACGCTCCACGGACGCGCGAAATCGTTCGCCGCCGCTCGGCCATGGCTGCGCGCTCGACGCGTCGCCGGGTGACATCGTCCAGCGCGGGCAGCGGTTCGTCGTCGGCCAGCGAGCGGAGCCGCGCCTGCAACGATTCATCATGGGTCATGGCTTATCTCCGAGGGCTTCCCGCAGGACTGGGTCGCGCGCGGCCAGTTCTTTGAGCGCTTTTTGTGCGTAGAAGATGCGCGAGCGCGTGGCCGCCACGCTGGCCCCAGTAAGGGCCGCGATCTCGTGGACCTCCAGGCCCTCCAGCGCCCAGAGCGTGAACGCGATGCGCTTCTTGGGCGCGACCTTCGCAAGCGCCCGCCGCAGCCGCTGCATGAGCTGGGCGCGCGTGTATGCCTCCTCTGGCGATGCGCACGCACTGGGCAAGTCCTCTGCCAGCTCGGCGCGGTGGCGGGAGAAGGCGCTGCCCCGCATGGCCCGGCGCGCCACGCGCACCGCGATGCCGCCGATGAACGCGCCTGGCGTGCCCTGGCCGCGGTAATGCCCAAACGCGCGGCAGGCCTCCACGAACACGCTCTGCACCAGGTCGTCGAGGTCGCTGCGAGGGCCGAGCATACGCCCGAGCAGCCGCTCCACGCGCGGCAGCTCGACACGCACCAGCGCCGCAACGGACGCGTCGTCCTCGGAGGTTCGGGCGCTTTGGAAGAACAGGGGCAGGGGGAAGGACCTCACCCTGGAACGTCGTCACAGGGTCCTCGTATGATGAAAAAAATCGAGCGCTCGGCGAGGGGTTGCGAAAACTCAGGAGCGAGCTCGCAGGGATCCACGCAACGTAAGGGACTGCAGGCGGGGAACGCCACGCAAAGTGTGTCGCACCGGGCGCGCACGCGGACACAGCGCTCGACACCGTGGACGTCGTTTGCGCACACTTCCCTGCCGCGGACCTGCAGTCCGTTCGCTGCCACGAGCGGCACTGGGAAGAAGCCCGGCATTTCGGCGCCTGGGCAGGCGTGGTCGTGGTGGTGATCCCGCGCACACTCCACCTGCCCCAGAGCATTCGCCCCACAGACGTAGCCGGGTGCACGCGAAAGCTCCGAAAATTCCGTCGCGGCCATGCCTGTGATGCGGCCTGCGGCGTCGAAGCGCGCGAGCTCCCCGTCGCAGCCAAGCACGTAAGCCCCGCCGCCGTCGCGCGCCACCGCGGCGCGGGCCGCGAAGGGAAACGCCAGCCGCACGGAACCGGAAGACCCGCTGCACTCCCCTTCCCGCTCGGCTAGCAGACGACAAGCCAGAGGATCCGCGATGGACGCGCGCACCCGAGCCGGAGCCTCGATGGAAGATGCGGCCGCGCAGCCCGAGGCGAGCAGGAGCAAGACGAACCAGGCCGAGCGATAACCCATGATCCGTCGTCGCCGTAGGAGCGTGCAGTGCTGAATTTTTTTGCGGACTCTCGCTATGGGAGGTCATAGCGTTGGATGCCTACGGCGGAGGTTGTGTGCACCACCCCCGCGCCGCTCGCCTGCAGGGCAAAAGGGACCTCGTCGATGTAGAAGCAGCGCGCCTCGTCGAAGCTCTCTCGAACTTGGCAGAGAATGACGTCTTGGCGGTCGGGGTGCGGTCCGCCGATGCGCACGGTCACGTAAACATTTCCCTGCGGGTCGACGCTCGAAGGACCCGGCAAGAGCGGAAGGTAGTCTTCACGCATAATGGAAACAGCCTTTGCCGGCGCGCCATCCTCACTCGAGCGGATTACCCAGAGATCCTGGTT
>CAZEWA010000011.1:0-7434 GCA_964515685.1 uncultured Polyangiales bacterium
CTCGTCACCGCCGAGGGCGTGCGCGCGCTGTTCGCCGAACCTACGCAAGAGCTAGTGCCGCAGCGCGCGACGGCTGCCCTCGCAGCGGGCGCTTATGCGGCTACGGCAGGACCTTCAGAGCCCACACACCCGTCCGCCAGTTCGCCGAGTACATGATGCCGTTGTTGGCGTCGAAGCGCATGATGAACGGGCCGTTGTTGAAGGTCTGCGCGCCGCCCTGGTAAGGCGTCCAGCTGTTGCCACTGTCCTCCGCGGATACGCGCCAGGGCTGAAGTCCCTGGCCAGCATTGTCTCCGGTGTACGAGATCTGCGTGTAGAGCGTCTTGCCGTCGCCGTGAATCGAATAGTAAGTCGCGTAAGGAAGCGACTCGATCGTCTCCCACGTCTGACCATTGTCGCGGCTGCGCAGCGGATACCCGTGGCTACCTGCGTACAGGACGCCCTCCTTGGTGTAGTAGAGCTGGTTGCCGCCGTGGGCTATCACGCGCTCCGTGACGCGCGTCCAGTTGGTGCCGCCGTCGGACGTACGCCACCAGCCGCCCGATTCCTGGGCGGTCAGCCAGGTCTGACTGTTGCCGATGCCGAGGGAGGGCTCGTAGAGGAAGTGCAGACCCGCGGAGGCCGAGCTCCAGCCTGGCTGGGCGGGATGCTTGGTCCAGCTCTCGCCGCCGTCGCTCGACTCGAGGATGCCCGCGGTCTGGCCGCCCGGCCAAGCTTGATGCGAGCCGAGCAGGATGTGATCGAAGTCGGTCGGGTCGATGGCGAGTGAGGTGACGTCCAACGTCGTCTCCTTCGCTATCGCCTCGTAGCCCGTTGGGTGCCTCCACGACTCGCCGCCGTCGCGCGAAACCCAGAACCCGAGCGTGGCGCCACGCACACCCTGGGTGGCGATCAGATGCTGTGGATCGCGCGGGTCGACCCGCACCCAGATTGGGGAGTCGAGATAGTAGACGCGGCCGTTGGCTGGCTTTCGGTTCGGGTCGCCCAGTCTGCGCCAGGTGGAGCCGGCGTCGGTGGACTTCCACAGGCCGTTCGCGTCGACGCACATGTACAAGGTGGCCGGGTCGGTGGGATCGAGCTCGATGACCGGGGCGCCGTAGGTGGCGCCGACGTTGGCCTCCACGGGCGTAATGTCGGTCCACACGCCTGCCTGCAGCGCGGGCCTCACGCCAGCGGGAGCCGCCACGGTAACCGTCGCCCTGTCGCTGTGCGAGCCATCGGCGACGCTCGTGGCGACCACGTGAAAGACGCCCGAGGTGGAGGGCGCTCGGTAGTCGCCGGAGGCGTCGATGCTGCCGCCCGTAGCGCCCTCCTGCACGCTCCAGCGCACCCCTTGATTTCCGCCCACGACGGTGGCGCTGAAGCGCATCGTGCCGCCGAGATCGACGCGCGCCACCTTGGGCAGCACGGACACGCCCCTGATCTCGCTGGTGCCGCCATCTTGCACGAGCGGCCCCCCATCGCTGCTGGGCGAACTGCCCCCATCCGCGTCCGGCTCGACGTTGTTGGGGCCGCGGTTGTTGGGTGTGGGCGTCGATGCCGAACCCAGGCAAGCCTGGGATGCAACGAGTGCCGTCAGGGTGAGCAGCCGCGCGAAGCGACCAGCTTGTGTGATACTTGCGAGCTCGACCATCACGGGAGCATCCCACTGCCCGTTTTGGTAAGCAACACTTCCGCACAGGCTGCGTTGAAGCCGTTGCGGGTCCAATCGCCGCGACTCCCTGAGGGCAGTGGGGCAACGGCGGAACGGAGTTCACGAAGCGCGGGAGTCTGCCTGTGCAGAATCAGCGTGCTCGCACCGCGCCGGAAGGCAGCTCGATACGCAGGCCGACGGACGCCCCGGGAAAGCTTTCGATGCGCAGGGCGCCGCTCGTCTTGTGCGCCGTCACGCCGAAGCGGGCCTGAGAGCGCTCATTGCGATCGGAGCTGAAGTAGAACTGGTAGCTCGGCGCAACCACCACGCCCAGCATGGAGGTCACCATGATCGTCAGAGGCACGCGTAGGGCCTGCTGGTAGCTCGGCGTGTCCGCGTGAACGCGGTAGAGGAACTGCGAAACGGCATCGATATCGAGTCGCAAGCGCTTGGTTTCAAGTGCGCGAATGCCGATGCCGAGAGCCATTGCCGCGCGCGATCCGGCCGAGCCTACGCGCGTGCCTGCGTAGTACAGGTTGTGCACTCGCGTTCCGCCGTGTCGTACGCCAGCGAGCAGAATGCCGGTCTCGTTCGGGCCCCACAGGTCGAGGTCCGTGCGGCCTTTGCGCACGATGCTGACCATGCCTACCGGTACCTGACTCTTGGCGGCGACGTTGACGAGCCCGAGCTGCAGTCCATGCGCCTCTCCGCCTGCGACATTGAGCAGGCCGAGCTGAAGACCCGTCGCGTTTTTGGCGGACAGATTGAGCAAGCCGAGTTGAAGCCCGTGCAGGTCCTTGCCCGACGCATTGACGAGACCCAGTTGCGCGCCGCGGGTGTGGGACGTTGCGATGTTGACCAGGCTGAGGCTTGCACCTTGGAATGTTCCGTGCGTGAAGTTGACGAGGCCCAGGCCGAGACCGGCTTGATCATCAAGGACCACGTTTGCGAGTCCCAGCAGGAAGCCGCGCTGCGTGCCCCCGGTGTAGTTAAGGAGCCCGAGTGAGACACCTGAGGAGGCTCGTCCGACGTAGTTGGCGAGTGCGAGCTGGAACCCCTGGCTGCTGCCTACGACCACGTTCGCAGCGCCTGAGGTCTGCATGCCGCACATGGAGTCGCGCTGGATATTCACAAAGGCCGAGAGCGAGAGGCCGCGGACGCCACGCATATAGGCACCGAACACGCCGAAAGAGAAGCCGCGCACCGCATCACGCGCTTTCGTGGTGCTCCCAACGCCCACGGCGGGAAGCAGGTCAATCGCTGCCCACGTGGTGATGCGTTCAGAGCATGCAGAGCCATAGGGTGCGGTCGGCGCTGACTCTGGTTTGGGCAGATCTTCTGTGGGTATGCTCAGTGTTTCTGTCACAGGTGAAGGCGCGGCTTCACCTAAGCTAAGCAGCAAGCCTTCGGCTTCATTGCGGATGAGATTTTCGGCCAATAGGGTGACCACTTCCAGACGCTCACTGGCTTGCTCGGGAAGCTCGGTGGTCCGCTCGAATCGCGGCATGTTAGGGCGTTCGAGTGTCACCTTAACCTGTCCAGATGCCAGCGGGGCGATGCGCAAAATGGGGCGTGATGAGATCGACTCGTGTTGCACTTCGATTGCGATGCCGAGTTCGCGTGCGAGGGCATCGCGCAAAGCGCCCGCGGGGATCCGATCATCTTCCACCGAGAGAACGAGCCCGGAGGCGCTGGCGTCGGCGCGTGCGCTGCTGTCGCCCGCGATGAACACGAAGAGCACAAGCCCGAGCATGCGTAGTACGACGGTGAGGGCGATAGGGCTTGCGCGCGGCGTAAAACGACGCGTCAGGGGACACGATGGCATGGGGATTACTTCTTGGAAGAAGGTGGACTGAGGGCTTTGAGTAAGGCTCTGGCTTCTTCGCGGCGGTAGGCGCCGGAAACAGCCCCTTCTGCGAACGGCGAGAGCGCACGCGCAGCTTCGTCACGCCTGCCTAGGCGCACGAGACACAGTGCGCGGTTGTACCTCGCCTCCAGGGCGAACATGCCGTTTGGAAAGCGGCGCAGATATGCGTTCCAGTGACCGAGCGCAGCTTCAGCGTCGACTCCAGCAAAATGTGTTCGATGGGCGGAACGGTAGAGTGCGAGATCGGGATTGGGCTGCGGCTCGGTCGCGGGCTCGGCTTCGCGTAAGGTTTCAGAAACGGCGAGCGTGGCATGGGGCGTAACGGACTCCGCGCTCCGTGGTTGCGCACGAGGGCGCCGCGACAGCGTGCTTTGAAGCTGCGGCTCTGCGGGTGGATGAACCGCAGCGTTCTCCATTCTCTCAGGCTCTTCGGCAGTCGCGGGGGCAGTTGCAGGCTCTGCCTCGGGAGTGACCGACGCAGTTGGCGCTGCTGCTTCCGCCGGACGCGGAGAGACCGCTTCGAGGGCAGACGTGTTCGTCTTGCTCGCGCGCTCTTCAGAGTCTGCAGACTCGGCGAGCCATGTCCGCACTGTTCGCACAGCAAGCTCGAGTGGGCCGTTGGTGGCCGCAAAGGCTGTACCTGCCAAGAACGCCGCTGCGAGTGGCAACACCCAGCGCAGGGCGTTGGCCTTGCGTGCAGAGCTGATATGGGAGCTTGTCACGAGACGTGCGCGGGCCTCCGCAAGTTCCCGCTGAGAAGGCGAGCCCTCTTCGCGCAGGGCACGGGTAGCGCGCTCTAGTACATCGTCGTTCATCGCACGCCCCTCCTCTCGAGTTCGTCGCGCAGCTTCTTCTTTGCGTGAAAGAGCCGTGTGCGGATGGTGGCTTCGGGCGCCCCCACAATTTCTCCCGCTTCGCGCGAGGTGCGCTCTTCGACCTCACACAGCACGAAGGCTACGCGCTGCTCGAGCGGAAGCGTGTCGAGGGCCAAGCTCAGTGCGCGTGCCAGACGCTCTCGAGCGAGATCTTGTTCTGGTGTACCCAGGGCCCCGATAGGTTCACGCGAAAGGCGCTTACTGGCAGCTCGACGCCGCGCTGCGGCACGCACGTGGTGACGGGCGTGGTTGACCGCGATGGAAACCAGGAAGGTTCGCAACGAAGCCTGACCCTCGAAGCGCTTGATGGCGCTGGGCACACTCAGGAAGACTTCGTGCAAGAGGTCTTTGGCGGCATCCGGATCGCCGACTAGGCGTCGAGCGAAGGCGAGCACAGACTCTGCGTGTTGGTCATAGAGTTCGCCGAGCGCTGCGGCGTCGCCCCCTCGCAGGCGCTCGACAAGTGGCATCGTGCCCGTCTCGCTCGCCACCGTCACCGCGGGGACGATAGCATGGGTGCTGTCTAGCCTCATCACCATCCACGCTTGGTGCCCGCTCAGGTTCCAACTGTTCAAAGAAAATGGTAAGCACTGGAAATCCATGGCGATCATCGCGAGAACTTGACGGTGATAGGCGCAACGACGGCGACCGCGCGGCCACCCAAGTCGCGCGCGGGCTCGAAGCGGGTAGCCGACAGGCAGGTGCGGGCTGCCGCGCCGAAGCCTTGAGCCTTGGGGGTTTCGTCCAGCACGGAGATGGCTACGACGCGGCCGTCTGCCGACACGGTCACGTGCATTTGCGCCTCGCCGCGCTCGGCATGTGCCGCCTTTGGAAAGAAGCCGCGGCAGGGGTCGAACGCGGTAGGGCGAGGAGAGCGCGCGAGTGCTCCGAGATAGGGCGCGTGCGACTTCTGTTTCGGGGACGCCGGAGCAGGTGCGGCAGCGGCTGGCGTCGCACCGCGCCCTTCCTGTGCCGTGCCGTCTTGGGCCACTGCACCAAAGCCGAAGGCGCTGCCATGGGGATCGGTGACGAAGCGAACGGGCTCATCGCTGGTAGGTGCGCTGTCTTGGGCTGTGCGCAGTGGAGCTGCTGCACTGAGGCTCGCACTGGGAGACTGTGCTTGGCGCGGTGCCGCGGGGCGCGTGCGTGGTGCGGCTGGTATGGGGGGCGATGCGACGAGCTTGGGTGTCTCGTCCTGGACGCGCCGCGTCGGTGGCTCTGGCGGTAAGACAGGGCGCTCCAGCGCCGCGGACAGCAGCGAGACTTCGGTGATAGCTGCGGGCTTTTGGGGCGGACTGGGCGCGGCTTGGAGTGCGAGCCAAAGCAGGCTCGCGTGGCTGAGAGCTGCCATGCACACAGCCAAAGCGTGCCTCAGCCAGGCGGGGGTCGCTGCGATGACATCCCGCGGCGGATCCATCCACGTGCTTTTCACGGTACTTTCTCCGCGCCGAATGCGACCTTCGTGATGCCTACGCCGCGCAGTAGATCGAGAACGTGCATGACCTGTCCGTGCTCGACGCGAGAGGAGGCGGAGAGCACCGCCCGCAAATCAGGCGTGCGCGAGAGCTCGACAGCTGCGAGCGCCGTGAGGCTGTCGTCCTTGGTGATGACCTGCCCGTTTGCGCTCAGTGTGCCCGTGCTGTCGATGCTGATCGTGAGCATGGTCTGAGTCTCGCCCGCGCTCGCCGCCTTGGGTAGGTCGAGCGGCATGGCCTGCGACACCACGAGCTTGGCCGTCACCATGAAGATGATCAGCAGGACCAAGGTGATATCGACGAGGGGCGTCACGTTGATGGCTACGATGTCGTCGTCCTGGTTGGAGGAAGGGGCGGCCATGCTCAACTCACCTTACTGTGACGCGACACGGCGTCCTGTGAACGCTGTGCGAGTGGCTCGGCCTGACGCTCCGAGCGAGCCTGCGGTGTTCGCTCGAGATGCGTCAGTAAGAGGTGCGAGAGGGCCTCGGTGTTCGCCGAGATACCGCGAATCTTCCGTTGGAATGCGTTGTACGCGGCCACGGCGGGGATGGCGACGAGCAATCCGATGGCGGTGGCGACAAGGGCCTCCGCGATGCTGTCCATGACGCCTGAGGTTGCATGGGCGCTAGCGCCCGCGCGGCCCAGCTCTTCGAAGGCCAAAATGATGCCGATCACGGTGCCAAACAAGCCTACGAAGGGCGCGTTGTTACCCAAGGTGCCAAGGAAGGAGAGCCTTTTTTCTAGACGCGGCCTCTGCACAGCAACAGCGCCGGCCATGGCTTCGCGTACGGCGTTGATCCCGCGCTCACTCTCTTCCATGCCGGAGAGCACGACGTGCGCCTCGCTCGTGCGCGACGACAACAGCACTCCGCGCGCGCTCGCTAGATCGTCGTTGCGCAGGTGCGCTGAGAACTCACGCACCAGGATCTCGAAGTTGCCTGAGATGGCGAAAAAGAAGAAGGCACGCTCCGCCATGATCGTAAAGCTCACGAGCGAAAGCCCGATCAAGAGCCACATCACGGGCGCGGCTCCAAGCGTCAGCATCAACAGTTTGCTTTGGGTGACGATGTCCATGGCGCTCAGTGCCCGCGAGCGCCTCAAACGTTCAAAGCAGGCAAAGATCATCTCGCGTTGAACGACCCGGCTCTCCGCGGGCACTAGTCAGCGATGCCCAACCCAAGAATCGGTCGTCGAAACCCTTCGGCGATGCGTCGTAGACGTGCCTGCGACTTCTCTGTCTGCTGGTTGCTCTTTCTCCTATCCGCGTCGCTGCACTCTCGCGCTGCGGCGCAATCAGCTCAGGAGACGCCACGCATTCTTCCGCCGCAGCTGCTATACGCGACCGCGCCAGCATGGCCTGCGAGCGCCGATGCGGTCCAGGAGCCCGTGTTCGTGGTGGTCGAGCTTACGGTCGATCTTACAGGTATGCCGCGGGATCCCAGTGTGCTCGTGTCTGCGGGTGAGGCGTTCGACACCGAAGCCTTGCGCGCGGTGGAGGGCTTACGCTTTTCGCCTGCGACGAAGGATGGAGAACCCATCTACGGGCGCATCCCTTTTCGCTTCGAGTTCACACCTCCAGCG